>NZ_LSKQ01000098.1 GCF_001557115.1 Erythrobacter sp. CCH5-A1 | reverse complement strand
CGCCACCATCCTCACGCTCTACCCGGAGATGTTCCCCGGGCCGCTCGGGCACTCGATCGCGGGGCGCGCGCTCGCCGAGGGAAAGTGGGCCTGCGAGACGGTGCAGATCCGCGACTTTGCCACCGACAAGCACCGCACCGTCGATGATACGCCGGCGGGCGGCGGGGCGGGGATGGTCTTGAAGTGCGATGTGCTGGCGCGGGCGCTCGACAGCGCTCCGGCCGCCGGACGCCCCGTCCTCGCCATGACGCCGCGCGGGAAACCCATCACCCAGGCGCGCATCCGCGAACTCGCGACAGGCCCCGGCGTCATCATCCTGTGCGGGCGCTTCGAAGGCTTTGATGAACGCCTGTTCGAGGCTCGCCCCCACATCGAGCAGGTCTCCCTCGCCGACATCGTCCTCTCGGGCGGCGAGATGGCGGCGCTGACCCTCCTTGACGCTTGCATTCGCCTCATTCCCGGCGTAATGGGCGCGACCTCCAGCGGGGAGGAGGAGTCGTACGAAAACGGCCTCCTCGAATACCCGCACTATACCCGACCTGTTGAATGGGAAGGGCGCACGATCCCCGAAGTGCTGCGATCGGGGGATCATGCGAAGATCGCGGCGTGGCGCAAGCTGCAAAGCGAGAACGACACACGGTCACGCAGGCCGGACTTGTGGGAGCGCCATGAGGGCGCTCGGGTCCAGTCTGCCTCTGGCGCGCGGCGCAAAACCAAGGAATCGGACCAGTGAACCTGATCCAGCAGATTGAAGCCGAAGAAATCGCCAAGTCCGGCAAGGACATCCCCGAATTCCGCGCAGGCGACACCGTTCGCGTCGGCGTGAAGGTGAAGGAAGGCAACCGCGAGCGTATCCAGGCCTATGAAGGCGTCGTGATCGCCCGCTCGAACCGCGGCATGGGTTCGAACTTCACCGTGCGCAAGATGAGCTTCGGCGAGGGCGTCGAGCGCGTCTTCCCGCTCTACTCGCCGATCGTCGAGAGCATCACCGTGGTCCGCCGCGGCGTGGTGCGCCGTGCCAAGCTCTATTACCTGCGCGGCCGCACCGGCAAGAGCGCGCGTATCGTCGAGCGCAAGGCCTCCGCGCCCAAGGCGTAAGGCTCTATCGGCCAGCGAAACACCATGGGCGGTCCCGCGAGGGGCCGCCCTTTTCGATTCCGCCCCTTGCCAACGATCCTCGTCATTGCGAGGAGCGTCAGCGACGAAGCAATCCATGGCCGGGCATCGGTGCATGGGTTGCCGCGCCGCCTTTGGCGGCTCGCAACGACGAGGTGAGCTTTGGATGCGTTCGGTTCTTGCTGCGGTTGCCCTTTCCCTTTCGACCTGTCTGACCACGCCGGTGCTGGCGGAGACGCCGACAATGGCTGAAGCTGCCCCCGCGCTGACCTTCGAACGCGTCTTCGCTTCGCCCGGCCTCGACGGCCCCGCGCCGCGCCAGGTGAAGCTCTCGCCCGACGGGCGCTTCCTCACGCTGCTCAGGAACCGCGCCGACGACCGTGACCGCTATGACCTGTGGGGCTACGATATCGAGACCCGCGAATGGCGGATGCTGGTGGATTCGGAAAAGCTCGGTTCGGGCCGCGAGCTTTCGGAAGACGAGAAGATGCAGCGCGAGCGCGCGCGGGTCGGCAGCCTCAAGGGCATCATCGCCTACCAGTGGGCGAGCGACGGGGCGGGCGTGCTGGTGCCCTTGGACGGCGACCTGTTCCTGGCGAAGCTCGACGGCACCGTCACCCGCCTGACCGATACCGAGGGGACCGAACTCAACCCCGGCCTCTCGCCCAAGGGCGCCAATGTCAGTTTCGTGCGCGACCGGCGGCTGTGGGTCGGCCCGGTCGGCGGCGAGGCGCAGCCGATCACCCCGGCGGGCGAGGCCGAGACCATCCGCTGGGGCGAGGCCGAATTCGTCGCGCAGGAGGAAATGGCGCGGCTGCAAGGCTATTGGTGGAGCCCCGACGACAGCCGCATCGTCGTCCAGCGCACCGACGAGGCGAGCGTCGGCGTCGTCACCCGCGCGGCGATCGGGGCCAAGGGCACCAAGGTCTTCGACCAGCGCTATCCTGCGGCGGGCACCGACAACGCGGTGGTCGAACTGTTCGTGATGAGCCCCGATGGCTCGGGCAGCGTCAAGGTCGATCTTGGGCTCAACGCCGATATCTATGTGGCCCGCGTCGACTGGGCGCCCGATGCCTCGGCGATCTATGTCCAGCGGCAGGACCGTGCGCAGACCCGGATCGACGTGCTCAAGGTCGATCCCGCAACCGGCGCCGCGCAGATCTGGTTCACCGAAAAGGCCGCGCGGCCCGATTACTGGGTGAACCTCTCGGACAATTACCGCTTCCTCAAGGACGGCAGCCTGCTGTGGTGGTCGGAGCGCGACGGTTACGGGCATTTCTACCGCTATGCGGACGGCCAGTGGACGCAGCTCACCCAAGGGGCCTCGCCCACGACGTCTTTGGTTGGCGTGGACGAGGCGGCGGGCACCTTCACCTATCAGGCGACCACCGACGTCCTCACCCAGCAGATTTATCGCGCGCGGCTCGACGGGACGGCCGAGCCCGAACTCCTTACCGATCCCGCCTTCACCAACGGGGCGAGCATGGACGGGGCGGGGCGGCTGCTCTACGTCTCGCGCTCCAGCCCGAACCAGCCGCCGCAGTCCTACCTCGCCACGCCCGATGGCAAGCGCGTCGCCTGGATCGAGGAGAACCGCGTCGAGGGCGATCATCCCTATGCGCCCTTCCTCGAAAGCCATGTCACCCCCGAATTCGGCACCATCGCCGCCGAAGACGGCACGCCGCTCCACTGGATGATGCTCCGCCCGAAGATGGAGCCGGGTAAGCGCTACCCGGTGTTCTTCCAGCACTATGGCGGGCCGGGTCCGCAGACGGTGACCAAGGGCTGGAACGGCGCGCTCGCGCAGGCGATTGTCGACAAGGGCTATATCTTCTTCGAGCTCGACAATCGCGGCTCGGCCAATCGCGGGGTCGATTTCGAACAGCCGCTCTACCGCGCGATGGGCGGGGCCGAGGTGCGCGACCAGAAGGCGGGCGCGCTGTTCCTGAAGAGCCTCGACTATGTCGATCCCGCCAAGATCGCCACCTATGGCTGGTCCTACGGCGGCTATATGACGCTGAAGATGCTCGAGGCGGACCCGGGGCTCTATGCCGCCGGCATCGCGGGCGCGCCGGTGACGCGGTGGGAGCTTTATGACACCCACTACACCGAACGCTACATGGGCGATCCGCGCGAAGTGCCCGAGGCCTACGCCAAGGCGAGCGCCGTTCCCGATGCCACGAAGATCGCCGATCCCATGCTGCTGATCCACGGCATGGCCGACGACAACGTGATCTTCGAGAATTCGTCCGAACTCATCAGCGTCCTGCAGGAAAGCAACACGCCCTTCGAGATGATGCTCTACCCCGGTTACACCCACCGCGTCTCGGGCCCGAAGATCGGTCCGCACGTGTGGAACGGCATCTTCCGCTTTCTCGAGAGCCACGGGGTGACGTCGCCGAAGTAGATCGGGCCGAAGTAAGTATAGGTCTGCGCAAAGACGAATGATGTTGCGCTCGGGCCAGCGCACGCTATCTCGCGCCTGCGAAAACACAGGAGAATGCCAAGTGGGTTACCGGGTGGCAGTGGTCGGCGCGACCGGCAATGTCGGGCGCGAGATGATGCAGGTCCTCGCCGAGCGCGAGTTTCCGTGCGACGAGGTCGCCGCGGTCGCCTCGTCGCGGTCGGTCGGCACCGAAGTCGAATTCGGCGACACCGGCAAGATGCTCAAGTGCAAGAACATCGAGCATTTCGACTTTGCCGGCTGGGACATCGCGCTGTTTGCCGCCGGGAGCGGCCCGGCCAAGGAATATGCCCCCAAGGCGGCCGCCGCCGGGTGCATCGTGATCGACAACTCGTCGCTCTACCGCATGGACCCCGATGTGCCGCTGGTGGTGCCGGAAGTGAACCCCGACGCGATCGACGGCTACACCGCGCGCAACATCATTGCCAACCCCAACTGCTCGACCGCGCAGCTGGTGGTGGCGCTGAAGCCGCTACATGACGCTGCGACAATCAAGCGCGTGGTGGTATCGACTTACCAGTCGGTTTCCGGCGCTGGCAAGGCGGGAATGGACGAGCTGTTCCAGCAGAGCCGCGCCATTTTCGTGGGCGATCCGGTCGAACCGGCCAAGTTCACCAAGCAGATCGCCTTCAACGTCATCCCCCACATCGATACCTTTCTCGACGACGGTTCGACCAAGGAAGAATGGAAGATGGTGGTCGAGACCAAGAAGATTCTCGACCCCCGGATCAAGCTCAACGCCACCTGCGTGCGCGTGCCGGTGTTCGTCGGCCACTCGGAAGCGGTGAACATCGAGTTCGAGAACGAACTCAGCGCCGAACAAGCGATGGACATCCTGCGCGAGGCGCCGGGCGTCATGCTGATCGACAAGCGCGAGGATGGCGGCTACATCACCCCGATCGAATGCGTGGGCGATGCCGCGACCTTCGTCAGCCGCGTGCGCGAGGACCCGACCGTGGAGAACGGCCTCACCATGTGGGTGGTCTCGGACAACCTGAGGAAGGGCGCTGCGCTGAACGCGGTGCAGATCGCCGAATTGCTCGGACGCCGCCACCTTAAGAAGGGCTGAGCCGGGCGCCCATGCCGCCACTGCCGAAGGCGCAAGGCTGGATGCTGGCAGCGGTGGCACTTGGCATTCCGCTGAGTGCCTGGGGCGCGCTTTATCCTTCGAACACCTGGCTTCAGGTCGGCCCTGTCGCGGTGGGCCTGCCCTTCGCATGGCGGGCCCTCAGCCGCGCGCCGATCAGCAATGCCTCGGCCGCCTGCATCGCCGCTTTCGTGTTGCTGCACCTATTGGCGGCGAGGTGGTCCTACAGCTTCGTGCCCTATGATACTTGGCTTCCGGCGCTGGCGAGCGAGCGCAACCATTTCGATCGCCTCGTCCACTTCGCCTTCGGCGCGCTGGCGATGGCCCCGATGGTCGAGGGCGGCGTGCGCTATTGGGGGCTGTCGCCGCGCATGGCGCTGGTCTTCGCGCTTCTCTTCGTGCTCGCCGTGGGCGGGCTTTACGAGATCTTCGAATGGAGCCTGACGCTCGCGCTCGCACCGGAGGATGCGGGAGCTTACAACGGCGAGCAGGGCGACATGTTTGACGCGCAGAAGGATATGGCGTTAGCAGGCCTCAGTGCTGTGCTGGTCGCTCCTTGGGTAGCGGGTGCGCGCTGGTGGAAAGGAAATTCGCAATGAACAAGGGACCGATTTTCCTCGCGCTTGCCGGCGCGCTGGCACTGGCAGGATGCGACACCGGCGCCGCGCCCGATGCGGCGGCGACGGGCGAGGCGGCGCAGGCGCCGGTCGCCGCCAACGTGGTCGAACTGCGGGGTGACGGCCTCAGCGCAGGCCCCGAGAGCTTCTTCTTCGCCGCCGGGCAGAGCGAGGTCGAAGCCGCGCTCGCCAAGGCATTGGGCCCCAAGCTGCGCGGCGGCGAGAACCCCGAATGCGGGGCGGGGAAGATGGCCTTCACCGACTATGCTGGCGGGCTCACTGCGCATTTCCAGGAGGGCAAGCTCGTGGGCTGGAACTGGCACCTGCCGCAGGATGGCGACACGGCGGCGAGCGGCACGATCAGCCTTGCAGGGACGGTCCAACTTGGAGGCCCGCGCGCCGCGGTCGAGGCCGCGCCGGGCTTTGCCAAGGTGGAGGGCAGCACATTGGGCGAGGAATTCACGCTCGGCGAGACGCTCGGCGGCTTTATCGCGGGCGACAAGGTAGAGATGCTTCATGCCGGAACCCAGTGCTTCTTCCGTTGAGGCGGACAGCTTCACCCTTCACCCGATCGGCCATGTCCGCGGCGGGCGGGCCGAGGTGGTCGACGACGACTGGGGCAGCGTCGAGGCGGTGATCGCGCTCGACCCGGTGCGCTTCGGCCCCGAGGCACTCGCCGGCCTCGACGCCTTCAGCCATGCCGAGGTGATCTTCCTGTTCGACCGCGTGCCTGACGACAAGATCGAGACCGGCGCGCGCCATCCGCGCGGCCGCACCGACTGGCCGCTCGTCGGCATCTTCGCCCAGCGCGGCAAGAACCGCCCCAACCGGCTCGGCCTGACGACGTGCGAGATCGTCGCCGTGGAAGGCACGCGGCTCACCGTGCGCGGGCTCGATGCGGTCGACGGGACGCCGGTGCTCGACATCAAGCCGGTGATGCATGGCTTCGCGCCGCGCGGGCACGTGCGCGAGCCCGAGTGGGCGGGGGCGATCATGGCGGATTACTGGTAGGCGCTACTCCGACAGCGCCACCCGTCCTGCGGGCCGCGCGTTCTTCCTCATCAGCAGCGCGAGCGGCGCGGCGGCAAGCGTGATCCACATCATCAGCCAGAAATCGTCGACATACGCGATCATCGCCGCCTGGCGGTTCACCTCGGCGTCCATCAGGGTCATCGCCGTATCGCCCAGCACCTGGAAGCGCTCGGTGGCCGAGAAGTCGACAAGGCTCCCGGTCGCCGCCGTGATGTTGGCGCCGAGGTCGGCGTGGCTGGCCTGAATGTTGCGCGCGAGCAGCACCGTCATCCACGCGATCCCCGCCGAGGCGCCCAATGAGCGGAACAGGTTCAGGAGGCTCGAGCCGTCGGTGCGCAGGGCGGGGCTGAGCGTCGCAAAGGCGCTCACCTGCAAGGGGATGAAGACGAGGCCCATCCCGAGACCCTGCAGGAGCCCGCTGACGATCACGTGCATGGCATCGACCTCGAGCGACCAGTGCGCCATCTGCCACAGCGAGACAGCGCAGATCAGGAAGCCGCTCGCCACAACGGGGCGCGCATCGACCCCGCGGCGCATCAGCAGGCCCGATATCTGCATCGACACCAGAATGCCCACCCCGCGCGGCATCAGCACGATCCCGGTGTCGATCACGCCGTAGCCGAACAGGTTCTGCAGCATCGGCGGCAGCAGCGCCATCACCGCGAACATCACGATCCCGATCACGATCATGAAGGCGAGCGCGATCGCGAAGTTGCGGTCGGCGAAGAGCTTGCGCTCGAACATCGGAGCCTTGGCGGTGGCGAAGTGGATCACCACCATCCACGTCGCCGAGAGGGTGAGCAGCAGGTAGATCCAGATTTCTCCCGAGGCCAGCCAGTCCTCCTGCTGCCCCCGGTCGAGCAGCAGCTGGAACGCGGCGAGCGCGACCGCGAGCAGCATGAAGCCCGCAAGGTCGAAGCGCCGCTCGCGCTTGGGTCGCTTGGGCAAGTAGGCGATCAGGATCGCCAGCGAGGCAAGACCCACCGGCAGGTTCACGAAGAACACCCAGCGCCAGTTCGCGGTCTCGGTCAGCCAGCCGCCGAGGATGGGGCCGAGGATCGGGCCGATCATGATCCCCATCCCCCACACCGCCATGATCTGCGGGTGGCGCGAGGGGCGGGTGGCGTCGAGCATGAAGGATTGCGAGAGCGGGGCGATGAAGGCCCCCGCCACGCCCTGCAATGCGCGGAAGGCGACCATCTCCTCGAGGTTCTGCGCGATCCCACACAGCATCGAGGCGAGGATGAATCCCGCGACCGAGCCGATGAACAGCAGCCGCGCTCCGATCCGGTCGGCGAGCCAGCCCGTGAGCGGCAGCGCGACGGCCGAGGCGATGATGTAGCTCGTCAGCACCCAGGTAACCGTGTCGACCGTCGCCCCCAGTGAGGATTGCATGTGGGGCAGGGCCACATTGGCGATTGTGGTGTCGAGGATCTGGAGCAACGAGGCCGCCATCACGCCGACGATCATCAGCGGATAGTTGCCGCTTTCGAGCTCGGCGATATCGGGCCGCGGCGCAGCGGGCGGGGCGGGCAGCGATCCTGCGGCAGGCGCGGCGGCGCTGGCCATGTCAGGGCTTCTTGCCCTCGTCGGTGTAGACCGTGACCTCGGTCGAGAGCCCGGCGATCAACCGGCGCGGGCTTGTGCCCTCGAGCGCGATTCGCACCGGCACGCGCTGGGTGACCTTGACCCAGTTGCCGGTCGCGTTCTGCGCCGGGAGCACCGAGAATTCCGCCCCCGTGCCCGCGCCGATGCTGGCGACGCGGCCCTTGAGCACCAGATCGGGATAGGCATCGAAGCGGATTTCGGCGCGCTGGCCGACAGCCATGCCGGCAAGGTCGGTCTCCTTGAAGTTCGCCTCGACATAGGTCGATCCCGACCGCACCAGCGTCAGCACCGGCAGGTTGGGGACGGCCTGCTGGCCGATCTGCAACCGGTCCGCCTGAGCGATGCGCCCGGCGACCGGCGCGCGCACTTCGGTTCGGCGGAGCGAAAGCTGGGCGTTGGCGCGCCGCGCCTCGGCAGCGGCGACCTCGGGATTCACGCCGGGCACGGCCGGGCCGCTCGCGAGCCGCGCGCGGGCCTCGCGCTGGCGGTCCTCAGCCTGACGCACCCGCTCGCGCGCCTGCACCACGGCCTGTTCGGCGGCCTCGTAATCGGCCTTGGTCGAGAAGCCCTTCTCGCGCAGTGCCCGCACCCGTTCGAACCGCGCTTCGGCAAAGCCCACGTCGCTGCGGGCGGCGGCGATGTCGGTGCCGGTGAGGTCGGCGTCGTTCCTCAAAGCGATGACATTGACCTGCGCGCCCGCAATCGCGGCATTGGCCTCGGCGATCTGGAGCCGGAAGGGTTCGGGATCGATCCGGAACAGCAGCTGGCCCGCCTGCACCTCGTCCCCGTCCTTGACCAGCACTTCGGTGATCGGCCCGCCCACTTCGGCGCTGACCGAGACCATGTCCTGCTTGATATAGGCATTGTCTGTCGCAACCTTGCCGGCAAGGCTCTGCCAGTAGAGCCACGCCCCAAGGGCAAGGGCGAGCGGGACGATCAGCATCAGCGCCCAGCGGCGCCACGGGCGGCGCGGCTTGGCTTCTGCGAGCGGCGTGGCGCTCGCCGCCTCGGGCGCGCGGGCGGGATCGGCCTCAGCCATGGAGCGCCTCGGGTTGGGGCTGGCGGGCAGCCGCGAGATTGGCGGCGATGCGGTCGAGCATCGCGGCGAACAGCGCGCGCTCGGCGGGTTCGAAGCCTTCGAGTACCTCCTCGAACAAGGCCTCGGCGCTGGCGCGCAGGCGGGTCACGATACCGCGGCTCTTGTCGGTCAGGTGAAGGATGCGCGCGCGGCGATCCCTGGGGTCGGCCTGGCGCTCGATCCAGCCGGCATCCTCCAGCCGGTCGGCGATGCGGGTGAGGGTGATCGGCTCGATCTCCAGCCGTTCGGCATAGAAGGCCTGGTTCTGGTCCGGATGGCGCTCGAGCGAGAGCAGCAGCCGCGCCTGCGGCCCGGTGAGGCCGAGGCCGCGCACCCGCTCGTCGAACAGGCGGCGCAGCTGGCGCGAATTGTCGGCGAGTCGGTAGCCGGTCTCGATGCTCATGCGCGGGCTTATAATAAGTGGGCTTATCATCTTCAAGCACACTGGCCCCCGCCCGCGAAGCGCGCTAGCAGGGCGGGCATGACGCTCCACACCGATCTGTTCTTCAGCTTTCGCTCGCCCTATTCCTACCTCGCCGTCGGGCGCTATCGCGCGCTGGCTGAGGAATACGACCTCGCCATCGCCCTGCGCACGGTGCTGCCGATCGCGATCCGCGATCCCTCGATCCTGTTCACCGGAAGCCCCAATGTCGGGCGCTACATCTTCATCGACGCCGCCCGCTCGGCGCAGATGCTGGGCATCCCCTATCGCTGGCCGCGCCCAGATCCGGTGGTGCAGAACCTCGCCACCCGCGAGATCGCGGCGGAGCAGCCGCATATCCACCGCCTGTGCCGCATGGGGCAGGCGGCCGAGCGCGCGGGGCGGGGCCTCGCCTTCGCGCACGAGGTGGCGACGGTGATCTGGTCGGGCACGGTGGATGACTGGCATGAGGGCGATCACCTCGCCGAAGCGGCCGCCCGCGCCGGGCTCGATTTCGCCGCGCTTGAGGCCGAGGCGGCGGGTGATGCGGCGGCGCTCGATACGGAGATCGCGGCCAACCAGGCCGCGCTCGAGGCGGCAGGCCACTGGGGCGTGCCTACGCTGGTGTTCGAGGGCGAGCCCTTTTTCGGGCAGGACCGCATCGCTATGGCGCAGTGGCGGATGGAGCAGAAGGGGCTCGCGCGCCGTGGCGCCTGAGCGCTTCGCAAGCTTCGATGGCACCGAGCTTGCGGTCCACACCGTCGGTGACGGTCGCCCCGTGGTGCTGCTCCACGGGCTGTTTTCCTCCGCGCAGATGAACTGGATCAAGTGGGGCCATGCCGAGCGGCTCGCAGCAGCAGGGTTCCGGGCGATCATGCTCGACTTTCGCGTCCATGGTGAGAGCGATGCCCCGCTTGAGGCTTCCGCCTATCCCACCGGCGTGCTGGTGCGTGATGTGGCGGCGCTGGCCGAACACTTCGCGCTGGAACCGGGGGCATTCGACCTCGTCGGCTTTTCCCTCGGCGCGCGCACGGCCGTCCACACCGTGGCCCACGGCGTGCTCGAACCGCAGCGCCTCGCCATCTGTGGGATGGGCATGGAGGGGCTCGCCGGATGGGCGCGGCGGGCGGATTTCTTCAAGCGCGTGATCGACGAGTTCGACACCATCCGCCCCGGCGATCCGGCCTATGCCGCGCGCACCTTCCTCAAGTCGCAAGGGGTCGACCGCATCGCCGCGCGGCTGTTGCTGGATGCGATGGACGATTTCGACCTCGCGCGCCTTGCGAACATCACCATGCCGACCGCCGTCATCTGCGGCGACGAGGACCGCGACAACGGCTCGGCCGAAGATCTCGCCGCGCTGCTGCCCGACGCGCGCTACACCGAAGTGCCCGGCACCCACATGGGCAGCGTGACGAAGCCGGAGCTCGGCTCGGCGATTGCGGGCTTTCTCGCGGCTTGATTCCGCAGCCAAGCGGGTTCAAACCTGTCGTCATTGTCACATGACGGACGGGAACCCCCTCGCAATGAAATCTGCCTTCCCCCTGCTCAAGGGCGCGGCTGCCGCGCTTGCCATCGCCATCGCCGCGCCCGCACTCGCCGAAAGCGCCGCGCCCGAGACCGCGCCCGCTGCCAGGACCGGCCCCGAAGTGCCTTTCCCGCTGACGGCCGAGGGCGCCGCGCAATTCGTCGCCGCGGCGGAAAAGGACCTGTTCGACTACGCGCTCGAGGCGAACCAGGTGAACTGGGTCAACAACACCTATATCACCGACGATACCGACGCGATGGCCGCGCGGATCAACGCGGTCGGCACCGAGAAGAGCGTGCAATATGCGCTGCTTTCCGCGCAATATGCCGCGGTGCCCGGCATCTCGGCCGAGCTGAAGCGCAAGCTCGACATCATGCGCAACGGCCTCGTCCTGCCGGCGCCCACCACGCCGGGCGCGGCGACCGAATTGAACGAGATCGCGACCCGCCTCAACAGCCAGTACGGCAAGGGCAAGGGCACCCTCAATGGCAAGCCGATCAACGGCAGCGACATCGAGGCCGAGATGGGCAACCCGGAGCGCACCCCGGACGAGCTCAAGGAAATGTGGACGAGCTGGCACGACAATGTCGGCGCGCCGATGAAGGACGATTACGCCCGCATGGTCGGCATCGCCAACGAAGGCGCGCGCGAGCTGGGCTTCGACAATGTCGGCGCGATGTGGCGTTCGGGCTACGACATGACCCCGCAAGAGTTCACCGCCATGACCGAGCGGCTGTGGGCAGAGACCAAGCCGCTCTACATCGCGCTCCACACCTATGTGCGGCGCAAGCTGAACGAGAAGTACGGCGATGCCGTCCAGCCGCGCACCGGCCCGATCCGCGCGGATCTGCTCGGCAACATGTGGGCGCAGGAATGGGGCAACATCTACCCGCTTGTCGCGCCGCCGGGATCGGGCGATGTCGGCTACGACATCGGCGAGCTGCTGGTCGCGCAGAACAAGGGCCCGATCGACATGGTGAAGATCGGCGAGGGCTTCTATTCCTCGCTGGGCTTCGCGCCGCTGCCCGAGACATTCTATCAGCGCAGCCAGTTCGTGAAGCCCGCCGACCGCGAAGTGGTGTGCCACGCCAGCGCCTGGGACATCGACAGCAAGGACGACATCCGCATCAAGATGTGCATCAAGGTGAATGGCGACGATTTCGTCGTGATCCACCACGAGCTCGGCCACAACTACTACCAGCGCGCCTACAAGGAGCAGCCGTTCCTCTATCTTAATGGCGCGAATGACGGCTTCCACGAGGCGATCGGCGATTTCGTCGCGCTGTCGATCACGCCGGAATATCTGGTGCAGATCGGGCTGCTCGATCGCAAGAACGTTCCCAGCGCCGACAAGGACACCGGCCTCTTGCTGCGTCAGGCGATGGACAAGGTCGCCTTCCTGCCCTTCGGCCTCCTGGTCGACAAGTGGCGCTGGGGGGTGTTCGACGGCAGCATTGCCCCTGCCGGATACAACAAGGCCTGGGTAGATCTGAAGCGCCAGTATCAGGGGATCGTCCCCCCGGTCGATCGCCCTGCCGATGCCTTCGATCCGGGCGGCAAGTATCACATCCCCGGCAACACGCCCTATGCGCGCTACTTCCTCGCGCGGATCCTCCAGTTCCAGTTCTACAAGGCCGCCTGCGATCAGGCGGGGTGGAAGGGGCCGCTCCACCGCTGCTCGTTCTACGGCAACAAGGAGGTGGGCGCGAAGCTCGGCGCAATGCTCGAGCTGGGCGCGTCGAAGCCCTGGCCCGATGCGCTAGAGGCCTTCACCGGCACCCGCGAGATGAGCGCCAAGCCGATGCTCGAATATTTCGCGCCATTGAAGAAGTGGCTCGACGAGCAGAACAAGGGCGAGAAGGCCGGCTGGTAAGCACGGCGGGCGGGGGCGCCGGGGCATGGGTCGGGGCGGAGCCGGGGATCGCACTCCCCTGGTGGTGGGCTGGCGCGAGCTGGCGAGCCTCCCCGAACTCGGCCTTGCCGGCATCCCCGCCAAGATCGATACCGGCGCACGCACCTCCTCGCTCCATGCCCATGTGCTCGAGGACTTCGTGCGCGAGGGCGAGCGCTTCGTGCGCTTCGCGGTCGACTGGGACGGGACGCGGCATTTCTGCGAGGCGATCCATGTCGACGTGCGCGGCATCACGTCCTCCAACGGCGACCAGCAGAGCCGCTTTGTCATAAAGACGCCGCTCTCCATCGGTAATCTCACCTTCCGGGCGGAAATCAGCCTGGCGGACAGATCCCAGATGCAGTTCCCGATGCTGATCGGGCGCACCGCCCTGCGGCGGCGCATGGTGGTGGATAGTGGTCATTCGTGGCTGCAATCACCTGCGATAGGGCATATGGGGCGCTCCCGCCGGTAGGGCGTTTTCCAGCCGGGCTCCCGCCCGGTGACCGGAAGATGCGACAACACAACGAGTTAATGCGCCGGTCTTGAAAGGGTCTTCATGAAAATCGCGATGCTGGCGCGCAACGCCAACCTCTACTCGCACCGGAGGCTGAAGGAGGCCGCCGAGGCGCGGGGGCATACGCTCGACATCCTCAACACCCTGCGCTGCACCGTGCATATCGCCAGCCACCGCCCGCAGGTGTTCTTTAACGGCGCGCCCATTGCCGCCTATGACGCGGTGATCCCGCGTATCGGCGCCTCGATCACCAACTATGGCCTTGCGATCCTGCGGCAGTTCGAGATGGCGGGCATCTGGTCGCTGAACGAGAGTGTCGCGATCGGGCGCAGCCGCGACAAGCTGCGCTCGCTCCAGATCCTCGCCAAGCACGGATTGGGCCTGCCGCTCACCGCTTATGCCAATGATCCCAAGGCGGCCGAGGAGATCATCAAGGCGGTCAAGGGCCCGCCGGTGGTGATCAAGCTGATCGAGGGCACCCAAGGGATCGGCGTGGTGCTCGCTGAGACGATGTCGAGTGCCAAGTCGGTGATTGAGGCCTTCCGCGGCGCCAACGTCAACATCCTCGTGCAGGAATTCATCAAGGAAGCCGGCGGCACCGATATCCGCGCGCTGGTGGTGGGCGGCAAGGTGGTCGCCGCGATGCAGCGCACGGGCGCGGCGGACGAGTTCCGCTCCAACCTCCACCGCGGCGGCAGCGCGAAGGTGATCAAGATCACCCCCGAGGAACGCTCGACCGCCGTGCGCGCGGCCAAGCGGATGGGGCTCAACGTGTGCGGGGTGGACATGCTTCGGAGCAATCACGGGCCCGTCGTCATGGAGGTCAATTCCTCCCCCGGCCTCGAAGGGATCGAAAGCGCGACGGGCAAGGACATCGCCGGCCAGATCATCGATTTCATCGCCGCTAATGCCGGCGGCACGACCAAGACCAAGGGTCGGGGGTAGGGGCTCGCGTGCCCGTCAGGCGTTTCGCGCCATCAGCCCGCCGTCCACGGGAATCGCGACCCCGGTGATGTAGCTTGCCGCCGGGAGCACCAGCGAAAGGGTGATGTGCGCGACTTCCTCGGGTTCGCCGTAGCGCCTGAGCGCCGTGCGGCGTTTCGCGAAGACTGCCTTGTGCTCTTCCGACACCGCGTCCGTCATTGCGGTGCGGATCGGCCCCGGACAGATGCAGTTGACCGTGATCCCTTCCGGCCCGAGATCGACCGCAAGGCCCCTCGTGAGCCCGATCACCCCGGTCTTGGCGGCGACATAGGGCGTATCGCCCGGGGTCGCGCCGAGGCCTTCGGTCGAGGCGATGTTGACGATCCGCGGCGCATCGCTTTGCCTGAGAAAAGGAAGGGCGGCGCGCACCATGCGCTGGTGGGCGGTCAGCATGATGGCGAGAGCGCGGGCCCACACCTCTTCGTAAGCGGGATCGTCGAGGCCGCAGAAGCTGGAGACGCCCGCGTTGTTGACCAGAATATCGATCCGCCCGAAATCCGCAGAAATGCGGGCGACCGTCGTCGCGATCGCCTCGCCGTCGGCGACGTCGAGTTCATAGGCGCGCGCCGCTTCGCCGCATTGCTCTGCCACGGCCGCCGCCGCCACGCCGTCGCGGTCGACCACGGCGACGTGCGCGCCCTCGGCGGCGAACAGCAGTGCGGTTGCCCGACCCATCCCGCTCGCAGCGCCAGTGACGATTGCGGTGCGTCCGGCAATCGAGCGTGAGAGGGATGGTTGGGGCATGGGCGGCTCTCCTCGCCAGGCAGCGTCGGCAGCCGAGGCTAGCCGAGTGGAACGGGCGCGTCACCTGTTCGGCAATCCCCCCGGTCTTGACCATTTGATCCAAGCCGGATCGCACCCGAATCGGCTATGCCGATGTCAGGGGTCGCTACCGGAGGGAATTTCATGACCATTCGCCGACTCTTGTCGCTGCCCGTCCTGGCAGGCCTGACTGCTACCATCGCCGTCCCGGCCGCTGCCGAGGATGCCAGCGTTGAAAGGCGGCTCGACCGCGAAGGCCTCAAATACGAGGTCGATGCCGATGGCGATTACAAGCTTACCTTCAACTATGCGAAGGAAGGGCGCAGCCAACTGGTGTTCGTCTCGGGCACGACCCAGACCGTTTCGGGCCTCACGATCCGCGAGGTCTTCTCGCCCGCAGGCCGTGTCGAGAAGGACGGGATCGGCGGCAAGGCGGCGCTCGAACTGCTCTCGGCCTCGGGCCAGCTCAAGCTGGGTAGCTGGGAGATCCGCGGCGACGTGCTCTATTTCGTCATCAAGGTGCTCGACAGCGCCACTTCGAGCGAGCTTTCGAGCATGCTCGACATCGTTGCCGAGACGGCGGATGACAAGGAAATCGAACTCTCGGGCGACCGGGACGACCTTTAGGGCAACGCTAGAGCGGCGCGGGGGGCGCCGCCCTTCACACATCACCGGAACGGCGGTTCGTTAAAGGCGCGCAGTTTCCGCGAGTGCAGCCGGTCACCCTCGTCGCGCAGCCGCGCCACCGCCTCGATCCCGATCTGCAGGTGCGCGGCGATGGTTTCCTCGTAGAACTTGTTCGCCTGCCCGGGCAGCTTGATCTCGCCGTGGAGCGGCTTGTCCGAGACGCACAGCAACGTCCCGTAAGGCACGCGGAAGCGGTAGCCCTGGGTGGCGATGGTCGCGCTCTCCATGTCGATCGCGATCGCGCGGCTCTGCGAGAAGCGCGTCGCCGATGAGGAATAGCGCAGCTCCCAGTTGCGGTCGTCGGTGGTGACGACCGTCCCGGTGCGCATCCGTTGCTTGAGGTTGGCCCCCGTCACGCCCGAGACCTTCTCGGCCGCGAGCGCCATCGCTTGCTGGACTTCGGCGATCGGCGGGATCGGGATTTCGGGGGGGAGCACCGCATCGAGCACGTGATCGTCACGCAGGTAGGCGTGGGCGAGCACGAAGTCGCCGATCTTCTGGGTCGAGCGAAGCCCGCCGCAGTGGCCGATCATCATCCACGCATGCGGGCGCAGCACCGCCAGGTGATCGCAGATGTTCTTCGCATTGGATGGGCCGACGCCGATGTTGACCAGCGTGATCCCGCTCCCGTCCTCGCGCACGAGGTGGTAGGCGGGCATCTGGTGCTTGCGCCAGGCGGTGTCGTTCAACTGGTCCTGCGCGTGGGCCGTGGGCTCGCGGATGTCGAGACCGGCCGCGCCGGTCAGCGCGATGTAGCCGTCGGTGCCGATCTGCGCGGCGCCCCAGTTCACGAATTCATCGACATAGCGGTGATAGTTGGTGAACAGCACGAAGTCCTGAAAGTCGCTGACCTCGCTGCCGGTGTAGTGCTTGAGGCGCGCGAGCGAGTAATCGGTGCGCAGGCCGTCGAAGAGCGAGAGCGGCATGTCGTGATCGCCGTCGACTTCGATTCCGTCGGCGAGCTCGTCGCCGATCAGGGCAAGGTCGGTGGCGGGGAAGTGCGCGGCGATCTCGCGTGGGGCGATGCCGACCATCGCCGCACCCGCCTCGCCATCGAGCACATAGGGGAAGGGGATTTCCTGGCGCGAGCGGCTGACGGTGACCTCGATCTCGTATTCGGCGGCGATCAGTTCGAGCTGCTCGGTGAGATATTGTGCGAAGCGATCGGGGCGGGTGACGGTGGTCGAATAGGTGCCCGGCGCTTCGAGCCGCCCGAAAGCGCGGCTGCGATCCTTGGGCTCGCCGACGCCGGCATAGTGCAGCGTGATCTGCGGATAGGCGTAGGAGCCATCCGCGCGCTTGGCGGGAGCGGGCAGGGTGCCATTGCGCCCGAAGGCGATGACGTCGTCACGCAAGGTGCGGACCGCGTCGTCGTAATGCTGCTGAAGCTCGGCGAGGATGGCGGGAATGTCGATCATGGCAGTTGTCTCTGCTCCTTTGTTGTTATCGTTGTGTGGCAGCATCTTCGCGATTGCGGACGCTGTTTACAAGAAGGGCGCGAAGATCGTTGTGATCTTCGCGCCCTCGTATCTTGCGCCGGAATGGGCCGGGAAGCTTACGCGTCCTCGCCGCCTTCGAGCAGTTCGGCCGGGATTTCGCCCGGCTCAAGGCTGGTGTCGATGCGGGTCGCTTCGGCCTGTTCCTCGATCTCGCGCTGTTCGTCGGCGAACATCTGCGCGAGCACGTCGACGCCTTCGCTCTGGAGCTTGGCTTCGTCGTCCGAACGGGCGACGTTGGCCTTCACGGTCACGCGCACTTCGGGGTGCAGGGCGATGGTCACGTCATGCATACCGATGGTCTTGATCGGTGCGCCGAGGATGACCATGCGCTTGTCGACCGAGTGACCCTGATCGGCGAGCCCGGCGACGATGTCGCGCACGCTGACCGAACCGTAGAGTTGGCCGGCGTTCGAAGCGGCGCGGATCAGCACCACTTCGGCGCCCGCGACCTTCTCGCCCTGGGCTTCAGCGACGGTGCGACGCTCGGCGTTTTCCTTCTCGAGGCGTTCGCGGTTGGCTTCGAAAACCTTGCGGTTCGCATCGTTGGCGCGCAGCGCCTTCTTCTGCGGCAGCAGGAAGTTGCGCGCATAGCCGTCCTTCACGGTGACGACGTCACCGATCGAGCCGAGCTTTTCGATGCGCTCAAGGAGAATGATGTCCATGTCTCTTTCTCCTCTTACTTCACGATGAAGGGCAGCAGGCCGATCTGGCGCGCGCGCTTGATCGCCTGGGCCAGTTCACGCTGCTTCTTCGCCGAAACGGCGGTGATGCGCGAAGGCACGATCTTGCCACGCTCGGACATGAAGCCCTGCAGCAGGCGCACGTCCTTGTAATCGATCTTGGGGGCGTCCTTGGCCGCGAAGGGGCAGGACTTGCGGCGGCGGAAAAACGGGCGGGCCATCAGTCGCGCTCCTCACGTGCGTCGCGGCGCTTACGCTCGCGCTCGTTCTTGCGCATCATCACGCTCGGGCCTTCCTCGTGCTCTTCCACGCGGATGGTCATGTAGCGGATAATGTCTTCGTTGATGCGGGTCTGGCGCTCGAGTTCCGCCACAACATTGCCCGGGGCATCGATGTTGAGCAGCACGAAGTGCGCCTTGCGGTTGCGCTCGATCTTGTAGGCGAGCGACTTGAGGCCCCAGGTTTCGGTCTTGGTGACCTTGCCGTTGCCGGCCTCGACGATTTCGGTGGCTTGCGCCGCCAGCGCGTCAACCTGAGCCTGGCTCAGATCCTGACGCGCAAGAAAGACGTGCTCGTAGAGCGCCATCTTGCGTCCTTTCACTACCATGCCGATCGCTGGCTGATCCGTCCGCGTCTGGACGGGGCCCCTCCGGCTTTCTTCGACTTCCGCAAGGGCGCATCCCAAGCGAAGCGCGGCCCCTTACAGCTTTGCGGGGCAATTGCAAGTCTTGTCCGCAGGGAACCGGACGGGCAGGCGCGGGGTTACATTGCACGAATCGCAAAAGGGGGAAATGTCCGTGCCATCAGGACTGGTTGCGCTGCTCGACGATATTTCGGTGATCGCCAAGGCGGCGTCGGCCTCGATTGACGATGTCGCGGTCGCTGCGGGGCGCGCGGGTACCAAGACCGCGGGCGTGGTGATCGACGATGCGGCGGTGACGCCGAGCTATGTCACCGGCCTCAGCCCAGCGCGCGAATTGCCGATCATCTGGAAGATCACCAAGGGCAGTCTCAAGAACAAGCTCGTCTTCCTGCTCCCCGGCGCGCTGCTCCTGTCCGAGTTCCTGCCCGCCGCGATCACCTACCTGCTGATCGTGGGCGGGGCCTTCCTGTGCTACGAGGGCGCGGAGAAGGTGATGGAAAAGCTCGGTTTCGCCAAGCACGGCGACACGCTCGAGGACGAGATCACCGATCCCGTCGCCTTCGAGAACGAGCGCGTGGGCGGGGCGATCCGTACCGACTTCATCCTCTCGGCGGAAATCATGGCGATCGCACTCGCCGAGGTCGCCGACGAAACCCTCGTGATGCGCGGGGCGGTGCTGGCGCTGGTCGCGGTGGCGGTGACGGTCGCGGTCTATGGCGCGGTCGGGCTGATCGTGAAGCTCGACGATATCGGCCTCCACCTCACCAAGAAGGCGAACGCGGGCGCACAGGCCTTCGGGCGGTTCCTGCTGCGTTTCGTGCCCAAGCTGCTGGTGGCGCTGTCGCTGATCGGCACGGCGGCGATGCTGTGGGTCGGCGGTCATATCGTGGTCGATTCCTTGCACAAGCTGGGCATCGACTGGTTCTACGCCCCGATCCACGGTGCCGAACACGCGGTACACGAGGCGGCGGGCGGCGTGCTCGGGTGGCTGACCGCGACCACGCTGTCGGCGATCTTCGGCCTGATCCTCGGCAGCATCATCGCCTTTGTCCTGCACAAAGTGCTGGGTGTGGGCGCGGACAAGGCGCATTAAGCCGCCCCGCATGACCACACCCGTTCTCTACACCTGCGCGCGCTCGCGGGGCTTGCGCGCGACCTGGGCGGCGGAGGAAGCGGGGGTGGATATCGACCTTCGCGTCCTTCCGTTCCCCCCGCGCTATCTCGCGCCTGAATACATGGCGGTGAACCCGCTTGGCACAGTGCCGATGCTGGTGGATGGCGACACGCAGCTGACCGAAAGCTGCGCGATCGCGCATTACCTCGCCACGCGCGAAGGCTACACGCCGCTGGCGATCGCTCCGGACGAGCGCGACTACGGCGAATATTGCGACTACACCTACCACGCTGACGCGACGATCACCTTCCCGCAGACCGTCTATATGCGCTTCTGCCTGTTCGAGAAGGACAAGGGATTGCAGGAGGCCGGCCACGCCTATGCCAAGTGGTTCCACAAGCGCCTGATCAAGATCGAACAGCGCCTTGCCGGGCGCGAGTACCTCTGCGCCGACCGCTTCACCGTCGCCGACATATGCGTCGGCTACGCGCTGATCCTCGCGCAGAGCGTGGGTCTGGATGACGGCGTGCCCGACAGCCTCAAGGCCTATCGCGAGCGCCTCACTGCGAGGCCCGCCTACCAGCGTGCCTTCGCGCGCGAGGAAGCGGGGCGCAAGGCGCTGGAGACGGCGCGGGCCTAGGCCGCCCAGCGTTCTTGCGCTGACGCTACGGCTGCATCCATCGCCGCCGGATCAAGCCGGAAATCCGCCACCAGCGCGGCAAGACCCTGCGCCTGCCGTGTCAGCCCGCTCGCGGCCGCGGTTGCCTCCTCCACCATCGCGGCGTTCTGCTGGGTCATCCGGTCCATCTCGCGCGCCGCGGTGCTGACCTGCTGCAAGCTGTCGGCCTGCACCGACGATGCCTCGGCGATGCGCGCGATGTGCTCGCTGGTGCGCGCGACATGGGCGAGGATCGCCTCGAAGGCCTCGCCCGTGCGCCCGACCAGCGCGACCCCGCGCTCGACATGGCCGGCGCTTGCGGTGATCAGCGTGGTGATCTGGCTCGCCGCCTCGGCCGAGCGCTGGGCGAGGGCGCGCACCTCGTTGGCGACGACCGCAAAACCTTTGCCGGATTCGCCCGCACGCGCCGCTTCGACCCCGGCGTTGAGGGCCAGCAGGTTGGTCTGGAAGGCGATGCCCTCGATCAGCGTGATGATCTGCGCGACCTCCTGCGAGGACTGTTCGATCGCGGTCATCGTTTCCATCGCATCGCGCACCACCGCGCCGCCGGTCGCGACCTCGGTTTGCGCCTCGCCCACGGTCTTTTCGGCATCGCGCGCGCTGGCGGCGGTGCCCTGGACGCCGCTTGCGATCTCGCCCATCGCGCTGGTGGTCTGCTCGACCCGCGCGGCCTGCATTTCGTTGCGCTTGGCAAGGTCGTCGGAGGCCGCGTGGATCTCGCCAGCACCGATTGTGACCCCGTCGGCCGCGTTCACCACCTCGCGGATCACGCCGGCGAGCTCCTGCGCCGTACGGTTGAAGTTCTCGCGCAGGGCCTCGTATTCGGCAGCAAAGGGCGTGTCGATCCGGCAGGTAAGGTCGCGCGCGGCGAGCGCCTTCAGCCCTGCCGCAAGTGCGCCGACCACGCGCTCCTGCTGCGCATCGGCGCGCTGCTTGGCAAGCGCGGCGGCGCGGAACACCTCGGCGGCGCGGGCGATGTCGCCGATCTCGTCCGAGGTGTCGGCTTCGGGGACGGGGGCGGCGAAGTCCCCCGATGCAAGCGTGCCGAGGCGCTCGGCAAGTCTGATGAGCCGGGCGACGATCGCCCGGCGAACCATCCAGACTGTCCCTGACACGACCGCCAGCGAAACCAGAGCGAAGAACACCAGCAGCAACCAGCTGTTCGATTGCGCGGCGGCGTTCTGCTGACTGAGCAGCTCCTCGAACACGAGGCCGATCGCTTCCATCGATTCCTCGAGCGTATCGAACTTGGCGTTGAATTCGGGGAACAGCGCCTCTGCCCGGGCGCGGTCGGTGGCGGCGGCATCCATCATTTTCGCCGCGATCCCGAGATAGGCCTCGACATCCGCGTCGGTCTTCTCGAGCAGCGCGGCCATCTTCGGCTCTTCGGCATCCTTGCGGTTCTCGGCCATGATCTGGCGGTAGTTGGCCGAGTACTCCGCAAGGTCCTTGCGCGCGGCGGCGATCTGCGCGGGTTGGCCGCTCGCCGCGCCATAGAGCGCCGCATAAACGCTCCCGCGCACCGCATCGTGCATCATGTCCCCGACCATGTGGTTGCGCAACATGCCGACGATCCGCTCACCATGCGCATCGCTTTGCATGCGGGCATAATCGCGCCACGCCGTTGCCCCCGTCTGGAGCAGCGTGAGGCCGAGCAGCACGGCGGCAAGGATGAGAGCGCGGGTCTTGATCGTCATGCTGGGTGCTTTCGGGGAAAGGGCAAAGGCGCGTTCACCGCTGCGTGCCCGCGGAGAGGATGAAACGCAGGGCGACAATCACCGCATCGCGCGTGTCGGGCCTCTGCTCGGAGCGGCTGACATACTGACTGTCGAACTGGAGCGTCAGCCACGGCGCGACCCGGTCGGCGAAGGTGATTTCGAAGCCTGTTTCCGTGCGGCCGCGCGGTGTGCCCGCATCGGCCTCGTTGAGGCGGAACCTGTCGGTGAGGAAGGCCTGGTTGACGCCCAGCGAGAGCTGGCTGTCCGGCCGCCCGGCGAAAACACCGTTGACCAGCACCCCCGCCTGCCACCCGCCCGAATAGGGCGTGGTGTTCCCGTCCGATATGCCGGCACGCAGGAACAGGCTGGCGGCGGGCGTGTCGGGCTCGGCCGCCGCAGCATTGATGCCGAAGGGGACTTCGAGGAGCATATAGGCTCCCGCCGCGCGCTGGCGCAGCGGATCGCCGGACGCATCGATAAGGCGAAGGTCGTCCTGCCGGCGCGTATAGGTCCAGGCCCCCAGCGCGAGCTTGCCGAAGCTGGTCAACCCCGCCTCGCCGATCACCAGTGCCCCTTCGCGCAGCATGGCCGGGATGCCCCCCGCATCGCCCAGCACGCCGCTTTCGGCATTGACCAGGGCAAGGCTGGTGTAGGTCGTCGGAGAAGGTTCGGCATGGACCATCAGCGTCAGCGCGGTCGAGGGGAAGATGGCGGGGCCGTTGGGACCGGTCGCCGCCAGCTCCGATCCGATCCCGAAGGCGGGCGCCATCAGCAGCCCCGCGGCCTCGTTGCTGTAGAACTCGGCGTTGAGATCGATGAACCCCGCGGCAAGCCTGATCGGCGCATCGGCGAACTGCTTGGCGAGGTAGAACTGGTAGAGCTTGACCCGGTTCTTCGCCACCTCGGCATTGTCGATTCCCTGGAGCGTGCCCGCCAGCATATTGGGCTCGCGCCCCGTGCCCGCGATCACCTCGCCCACCAGCTCGGTGCCCTGCCACCCCGCCGCCGCCTCGAGATCGAGCGTGCCGGTGAGCGTCAGCAGATCGACGTGGCGCACGCCGGTGCGCTCGCCCTGTGCGACCCCGACGATGCCGAGCACATATTCTCCCTCGAGCGTGACAACAGGTGCATCGTCTGCATCCTCGCCATCCTCGGCGCGTAGAGGCGCGGCGGGCAGGATGCTCGCCGCGAGCAGCAGGATGCAGCGCCTCAGCGCCGGGGAAGTTCTCGCATTGGCCGGTGGGTACTGCATGGCCTTGCCCTCGATGCAAGACCGTGCCGGGGGACCGGGTCCCGGCTCCTTAAGTCTTGCGATAATTGCAGGTTATGCAAGGCTTGCTAAGCGGGGATGAGGCTTCTCCCCCGTTCGCTTCCCTAGGGAAAATCCGCGGGGGAGCGGGTCAGGCGGCCTGGTCGGGGCTGACCGGGCGCGCCGAAAGCTCGCGGCGCAGCAGCTTGCCGATCGGATCGCGCGGCAGCTGGTCGACGAACTCGATGTAGCGCGGGCGCTTGTAGCCGGCGATCTGGCCCTTGAAGCGGGCGGTGATCTCTTCGCGGGTGAGTTGTGCGCCGGGCTTCAGCACCACGAAGGCCTTTACCGCCTCGCCCCACTGCTTGTCGGGCACGCCGCAGCAGCCCGCGTCCGCGACCTCGGGCATGGCGGCGAAGACGGCGTCGACCTCGGCGGGGTAGACGTTCTCGCCGCCGGTCTTGATCAGCTCCTTGGCGCGGCCGAGCAGGTAGCCGCGCCCGCGTTCATCCATCGTGCCGAGGTCGCCGGTGCGCAGCCAGCCGTGGCCGAGGGCAGCCTCGGAGGCTTCGGGATTGCGCCAGTAGCCGAGCATCACCGAGGGGCCGCGCAAGGCAAGCTCGCCTTCCTCGCCGGGGGGCAGGTGGTTGCCCTCGGGGTCGAGCACCGTCATGGTCACGTGCGGCAGCGTCCAGCCGATCGAGCGCGGGACTTCGAGCATGTCGGCATAGTCGATGAAGGTCGCAAAGCCGCAGATCTCGGTCTGGCCGTAGCCGCCGACCACGCGCGCGTCCCAGTCCTTCTCGATGAATTCGTACATCTGCGGGCGGCCCATTCCCGCGCCCCCGGTGTAATTGGTGAGCGGCATCCGGCCATCGCGGATCGGCGCCATCGCCTGCCACGGGAAAGAGATGGTGGGAAAGGCGCTGGTGGTGGTGCAGCCCTCGCGGTGGAGAAGGTCGAGGATTGCCGCGCTGTCGTCGTCACGGCCCGCGAACACCGATGTGCCCCCGCAGGCGAGCATCGCGGCGACCTGCTGCATCCCCACCACATGGAACAGCGGGTTGACCGAGAGCAGCACCTCGTCCGCGGTGAAGCGCCGGTGCTGCGCGAAGCCCAAGGCCGAGGCCGCGACCGCGCCCCCCGCTTGCAGGCAGCCCTTCGGCTTGCCGGTCGTGCCGCTCGTGTACATCATGTAGAGCGGGCGATCGGGGGCGAGGCCGAGCCCGAGGTCATAGGCATGCAGTGCAGGCGGATGCGCGGTGAGGGCGGCATTCTCGAAGAAGCCGTCCGCGGCGTGGTGCTCGTCGACTTCGAGCACCTCGCCCGCCGCCGCGCCCTCGATCAGGGCAGCGAAGCGCGGGTTGACGAAGGTCATCGCAGGCTCGGCATTGGCGCAGATCCAGGCAAGCTCGGCAGGCGCAAGGCGCCAGTTCAACAGTACCGCGATCGCCCCGATCCGGCCTGCGGCCAGCAAGATGGTGAGGAATGGCGCGCCGTCGGTCAGCAGCAGCGCGATCCGGTCCCCCGGACCGATCCCGCGCGCCAGCATCCATCGGGCAAGGTTGGTGACGCGGGTGTCGAGCGCGCTCCACGTCAGGCGCTGGGTGCCGTCAACCGTGGCCAGCCGGTGGGCACAGCGCTGCGCGCAATTCGCCAGCAGCGTATCGAGCGAGAAATCACGAGAGTGCATGGGCGCGAGGCTATCGATCGAGTGGCCGTTCGCCCATCAGCGATTTTGCGAAGGGGGCGCGGCCAGATCTAGACCGCAGCGGGCGCAGGTGCGGTTGGGCCAGGGGACGGCGAGAGGCCCGCGGAAGAAGACATTCTTGGCGCAGCGCGGACAGTTAAAGCCCAGCATCGGCGCATTGGCGACAATCAGCATCACGATCGCGGCGGCAAAGGCGAGGCTCGAATGACCAAGGGTGCGATCGACGACCACCACCAGCAGCACCGCAAGCGCCAGCATCCCCAGCATCCGCCAGGCATGGCGCGCGGCGCGGGCATAGAGGCTCGGACCCGGTGTCAGGGGAGGCGGGCCAGGATCGACTGCCCGAACTCGGTCAGCGTATCATCGCGCGCGCCCATCACGACGATCCGGTCGCCGGGGCGGGCGAGCGACACGATGCGTGCGCCGCAATCCTCACGCTCGGGGATGTGCTCGGCATGGCCGCCTGCGGCATTGATCAGATCGACGATCCGCTCGGCGCCCACGCTGCGGTCGACGGTGCCGCCGAAATAGACCGGATCGCACATGATCGTGATGTCATCCGGTCCCAGCTCGCGCGCGAAAGTCTGGGCCAGTTCCTCGCCCATCTGGCGCAAGGGGCCGTAGCCGTGAGGCTGGAAGAAGGCGATCACCCGGCCGGGCATGGCTTTGAGAGTGCGCAAGGTGGCGGCGCATTTTTCGGGGTTGTGGCCGAAATCGTCGATCACCGACATGCCGCCCGGCGAGGTACCGATCACGTCGAAGCGCCGCGCGAGGCCCGCAAAGCTGCGCAGGGCATAGGCCGCGTGCGCCACGCCGATGCCTGCCGCGCTCGCCGCTGCAATCGCCGCGAGCGCGTTCGAGAGGTTGTGCAGGCCCGGCATGGGCAGGATCAGCGGGAAGACCTGACGCCGCCGGTTGTCGACGATCGCCGCGCGGACCCCGAGCGCGCTCATGTCGATCGAATCCGGCTCGATGCTGATGTCCGCGTGCCTTGCGGTGATCCCGAAGGTCACCTTGCGGCCTGCGCGCGGGACGAGGTAGCCGGCCTCGGCGGAATCGAGATTGATCACCGCCGTCCCCGCCTTGCCGACGAAATCGCCGAACAGCACGCGCAATTCCTCGATACTCTTGTGATCGAGGCTGACATTGAGCAGCACGCCCACCGTCGGCCGGTAGAGCGCGATCGACCCGTCGCTTTCGTCGACCTCGGCCACGAACACCCTCGCGCCCCCGATCCGCGCGCTGGCGAAGGGGTTGGCGGGCGACACGAAGTTCTTCATCACCGCGCCGTTCATCACCGTGGGATCGTGCCCCGCCTCGGCGAGAATCCAAGCGATCATGCCGGTGACGGTCGACTTGCCCGAGGTGCCGCCCACCGCGACCGAGAAATCGGCGGCGTTGAACAATTGCGAGAGCAGTTCGGCGCGGCTAAGGCGCTCGCAGCCCAGTTCCCTCGCGCGGGCGACTTCGGGCACGGTGTCCTCGATCGCGGCCGAGGCGATGAGCACCTGATCGGGCGAGGTCACCCCGCTGCCGTCCTGCGGGAACAGCGTGAAGCCGTTCGCCTCCATCCAGGCGAATTTCTCGGGTGAGCGGCCCTGGTCGCGGCTGCGGTCCGAGCCGGCGACGGGGTGCCCGAGGCCCTTCGCGATCTGCGCGAGCGGCAGCATACCGGACCCGCCGATGCCGCAAAAGAACAGCGGGCGCCCGGAGAGCGTGCCCGTAGTGACCCCTTTATCCATATGGCAAAGGGTTATTGGCTTGCGCGCCCCCTGACAAGCGCCATAGGCTGGCGTGTATGACGAATATCGCCATTTGTGCGCCCGCAACGCCGATCACCCGCGAACAGAGCGACGCGCTCGAGGCGCTGGTCGCGGCCGAGTTCCCGGGGCACCGCGTCACCTTCCACGACCAGTGCTTCGAGCGCGCGGGGCATTTCGCGGGTGACGATCTGCGCAGGCTCTCCGCGCTGCTCGAATTCGCCAATGATCCGGCCTTCGATGTCGTGTGGTTCGCCAAGGGCGGTTATGGCTCGAACCGCATCGCCGAGGCCGCGGTCGCGCAGATGAACCGCGCGGCGCGGACCAAGACCTATATCGGCTTTTCGGACGCGGGGTACCTCCTCGCCGCGCTCTACCGCGAGCGCATCGGGCAGAGCGTCCACGGCCACATGCCGGTGAGCGCGCGCTCGGAAGGGGGCAAGGAGGCGATCCGCCGCGTGCTGCGCTGGCTCGAGGGCGATACCAGCGGATTGGAGCCGAGCCTCGACGGCGTGACGCCCGCGGCCGCCTTCAACCTCATTACCCTCGCGATGATCGCGGGCACGCCGATGATGCCCGACCTCACCGGCCATGTCCTGATGGTCGAGGAAGTGTCCGAACACATGTATTCGGTCGACCGCCTGTTCTTCCACCTTGCCGGAACCCTGCCGCGGCTTGCCGGCCTCAGGCTCGGCTATGTCACCGATGTGCCGGAAAACTACGTCGAATTCGGCCAGACCGAGGAGGAAATCGCCCGCTTCTGGTGCGACCGGATGGGCGTCCCCTACCTTGGCCGGGCCGAGATCGGCCACACCTCTGCCAACAGGGTTGTGCCCTTCGGCCTTGCCAGCCCGCCCGCGCGGACGTAACGGCGCCCGCCAAAACACAGCAAGGCGGGATCGACAATGCGCGCGTTCATCTTTCCGGGGCAGGGTAGCCAGAAGGTCGGCATGGGGACGGAGCTGGCAGCCGCCAGCGAAGCCGCCCGCGACGTCTTCGGCGAGGTCGACGAGGCGCTGCGGCAGAACCTCTTTGCGCTGATGCGCGAGGGCCCCGAGGATCGCCTCACGCTCACCGAGAACGCCCAGCCCGCGATCATGGCCAATGCCATCGCCACCCTGCGGGTGCTGGAGCGCGATTTCGGGGTAAAGCTGCTCGAGACGGCAAACTGCGTCGCGGGCCATTCGCTCGGCGAATACACCGCGCTCGCCAGCATCGGCGCGTTCAGCCTGACCAATACTGCACGCCTGCTCAAGCTGCGCGGGTGGGCGATGCAGGCTGCGGTGCCGGTGGGTGAGGGGACGATGGCGGTGCTGCTCGGCGCGGACATCGAACAGGCCAAGGCCCTCGCAGAGGCTGCTGCCCAAGGCGAGGTCTGCGAGGTCGCCAATGACAACGATCCTTCGCAGGTCGTGATCTCGGGCCACACCGCCGCAATCGAGCGCGCGGTGGCGCTGGTGAAGGAACACGGGATCAAGCGCGGCATGATCCTCAATGTCTCGGCGCCCTTCCACTCCTCGCTGATGGCCCCCGCGGCCGAGAAGATGGCCCACGCGCTCGCCGCAACCCCTCCGGGCGCGCTGGCGCTGCCGCTCTACGCCAACGTCACCGCCGCGCCCGTCACCGACCCCGACGAGGCCCGCGCGCTGCTGGTCGAGCAGGTCACCGGCCGCGTACGCTGGCGCGAAAGCGTGCTGGCGATGCGCGCCGACGGGGTCGAGAGCTTTGTCGAGCTGGGCGGCAAGGTGGTCGGCCCGATGGTGAGCCGCACCGACAAGGAGGCCGAAGTCACCAGCCTCGTCACCATGCAAGACCTTGAGGCCTTTGCCAAAAGCCTGTGATGGGTTAGTCTTGCTCCCGTTCGGCCAAAGGCCGGTCATGGGGAGAGAGGCATGGATATGGTGCAATCGCGCGGCAATCAGGCGCGGTCTTTGGGCGTGGTTCTGGCGCTGGTTGCGGTGCTGATCGCCGCAGTCGGCTTCAGCGGAACCTCGGGCGCTCAGGAAAGCGCCGCAGCCCCGGCGAACGGAGCAGGCCTCAGCGGCTTTGCCGACAGGGCCTCGCTCAATGCCTTCACCCGCAAGATGGTGCGGCTCGAGCGGCAGCAGGCAGAGGTACAGTACCTCACCATGCCCGCGGTCATGTCCGCGCCCCCGGCTTACGATGTCGCCGCCGAGGCTGCAAGCGAACCCCCGCGGCCCGGCTCCGAAAGCATCACCAACACCCAGGAAGCGGGCGTCGACGAGGGCGGGATCGTCAAGCAGGCGGGGGACTATCTCGTCGTCCTGCGCCGCGGGCGGCTGTTCACGATCCGCATCGGCGGCGACGCGCTCGCGCCCGCCGGGATGATCGACGCCTTCCCGCCGGGCAAGAAAGACCCCGGCGACACGTGGTATGACGAAATGCTGATTCACGAGCGGCAGGTGATCGTGATCGGCTATTCCTACGGCTCGGACGGGACCGAGATCAACCGCTTCGACATCGCCGCCGATGGCAAGCTCGCCTACCGCGACACGCATTACCTACGCTCGGGCGATTACTATTCGTCCTCGAACTATGCCTCGCGGCTGATCGGGGACGAGCTGGTGGTCTACACGCCGGTCTTTGCCGACTGGGAGAAGCTTCAGGACAGCCTGCCCGCGATCCGCAAGCGCAGCCCCTATGCCAAGCCCGTGCCGCTTGTGGCGCCGCAGGACTTCATGGTCGCCGAGCCCTACCGCTCGGGCCGCTACCTGCTCGATACGCTCCACACCGTCACCCGCTGCAAGCTCTCCGCCGGCTTCGAATGCCGCGCGAGCGCCATCGCCGGAACGTGGAGCCATGCCTTCTACGTGTCGGCCGAGGCGGTCTATGTCTGGACGGGCGTGACCGATGATCCCGTCAACCGGGCGGCGCGCGGCGTTCCCGGCCAGCTCTACCGCATCCCCCTCGCAGGCGGCACGCCCGGCGCGGTGCAGGTGAGCGGGGCGCCGGTCGACCAGTTCTCCTTCGCCGAGGACGCGCGCGCGGGCGTGCTGCGGGTGCTGCTGCGCGGCGAGGGCGGGGGCGATGGCATGTGGGAGGGCGAGGTCAGCGGCGGCAGCGTGGCGCTCGCCAGCGTGCCCTTCGCGCGCTTCGGCAACGGCAAGGGCAGCCTCGCGCGTGGCGATTACCGCAAGCTGCCCGAGCCCGAGGGCTGGCGCTTCCAGAACCGCTTCGTCGGCGATTACGTGCTCTATGCCGCGGGCGATTATGGCAGCGAGGAGGAGACGGGGACGGTCTATGCCGTCCCGCTCGGCGGCGGGGCGGTGCAGCAGGTCGCGATTCCCCACGGGGTCACTCGCTTCGACCGCATGGGCCAGGACGCGATCGCGATCGGCCCGGCGCGCGGTGACGGGCTGGGCTTCTCGGCGCTGTCGCTGGCGGGCACCGCCAAGCTCGAGGATGTTCACATCCTCGCCGCCGCGGGCGAGGGCGAGACGCGCAGCCAGGCCTTCTTCTTCCGCCCCGATCCCGGCAGCGCCGACGGCGCCTCGGGCGTGCTCGGCCTGCCGGTCACCCGCGGGGAGGCGCGCGATGGCGGGGAGTTCCTCGGCTCGGGCTCGGCGATCACCTTCCTGCGCCGCGCCGCGCGCAAACTCTCCCCCTTGGGCGAACTCGCCGCCGCGCCCAGACTTTCGCAGAGCGACAATTGCAAGGCCTCCTGCGTCGACTGGTACGGCAATGCCCGCCCAATCTTCACCGGCGGGCGGGTGTTCGCGCTGATGGGCTACGAACTGGTCGAGGGCCAGCTGTCCGGCACGGCCATAACCGAGCGGCGGCGGGCGAGTTTTGCCCCGTGAACCTCAATCCCCGGCGTTGACCCTCGCGCGCGGGCAGCGCAGAGGGGCGGCTTGAATTGCGGGCAAGGATGCGACGATGTTTTCACTTCAAGGCATGAACGCGCTGGTCACCGGTGCATCGGGCGGGATCGGATCGAGCATCGCCCACGCGCTCGCGTCGCAGGGCGCGCGCTTGGCGCTGTCGGGCTCGAACGCGGCCAAACTGCGCGCCTTCCGCGACGAGCTCAACGACACCTATGCCCACGAGCATGACGGCCATGTCGAGATCACCTGCGATCTGGGCAACCAGACCCAGGTCGAGGAGCTTATCCCGGCGATGCTCGACACGCTCGGCAGCATCGACATCCTCGTCAACAATGCCGGCATCACCCGCGACAATCTGGGCATGCGGATGAAGGACGAGGAGTGGGATCAGGTGATCCGCATCAACCTCGAAGCCGCCTTCCGCCTGATGCGCGGCGCGGCCAAGCCGATGATGAAGGCGCGCTTCGGCCGCGTCGTCAACATTACCAGCGTGGTGGGCGCGACCGGCAATCCGGGCCAGATGAACTATTGCGCGGCCAAGGCCGGTCTCACCGGCATGACCAAGGCCTTCGCGCAGGAAGTCGCCAGCCGCGGGATCACCGCCAACTGCGTCGCCCCCGGCTTCATCCGCACCGCGATGACCGCCGCATTGGACGAGAAGCAGCAGGCCGCGATCAACGGCCGCATCCCGATGGGCCGCATGGGCGAAGGCGCCGAGATCGGCGCCGCAGTCGCCTTCCTTGCCAGCCGCGAGGCCGCTTACGTGACGGGCGAGACGCTGCACGTGAACGGCGGCATGGCGATGCTCTGAGCGCGTCAGGGGGCCCTGAGCGCCCCCTTATCCCCAACGTAAGTGCCCCTCGCAATTGCGCCTGCTTGCCCGTATCCTCGCCTGCGCTAAGGTTTCGGGAACTTTCCGGCGCTTGGGGGCGATTCCTCTCCCCTCGCGCAACAATCAGGACCGATAGGGACAAGCGATGAAGGCCACGATCGAACGCGCGACGCTGCTGCGGTGCCTTTCCCATGTTCAATCCGTGGTGGAGCGCCGCAACACCATCCCCATCCTTTCCAACGTGCTGATCGACGCCGATGCCGGTGGCAGCGTGCGGGTGATGGCGACCGACCTCGACCTCCAGGTGGTCGAGACGATGAGCGCCTCGTCGGTCGACCAGCCCGGTGCGATCACCGTTTCGGCGCACCTGCTGTTCGACATTGCGAGGAAGCTGCCTGAGGGGAGCCAGGTCAGCCTCACCACCAGCGAGAACCGGCTCGAGGTCAAGGCCGGCCGCTCGAACTTCAAGCTGCCGACCCTGCCGCGCGACGATTTCCCGGTGATCGTCGAGGGCGACTTGCCGACCAGCTTCGAGGTTCCGGCGCGGCTGCTCGCCGAGCTGATCGACCGCACCCGTTTCGCGATCTCGACCGAGGAGACGCGCTACTACCTCAACGGCATCTTCCTCCACGTCACCGACGAGGACGAGCCGCTGCTCAAGGCCGCCGCCACCGACGGCCACCGCCTCGCGCGCTTCACGATCCCGCGGCCCGAAGGCGCCGCCGGGATGCCCGACGTGATCGTGCCCAGGAAGGCCGTGGGCGAGTTGCGCAAGCTGCTTGAAGAAGCGCTGGACGGCAACGTGCTGATCGATCTCTCCGCCAGCAAGATCCGCTTCACCCTCGGCGGCGAGGGCGGGGTGGTGCTCACCTCCAAGCTGATCGACGGGACCTTCCCCGATTACAGCCGAGTGATCCCGACTGCCAATGACAAGCTCCTGAAGGTCGATCCCAAGCTGTTCTTCTCCGGTGTCGACCGCGTGGCGACCATCGCCACCGAGAAGACCCGCGCGGTCAAGATCGGGCTGGATAACGACCGCGTGACGCTCTCGGTCACCTCGCCCGACAACGGCACAGCGGCCGAGGAGCTGGCCGCCGAATACCGCGCCGAAGGGCTCGAGATCGGCTTCAACGCCAATTATCTCAAGGACATCCTCGGCCAGATCGACAGCGACACGGTGGAACTCCACCTCGCCGACGCCGGCGCGCCGACGCTGATCCGCGAGAACGAAAAGGCCCGCGCGCTCTACGTGCTGATGCCGATGCGGGTGTGACGGGCGTGCGCGCATCTCTCCTTGCGGCGGCTGCGGGGGGCGCGATGCTGGCCTGCCCGGCCGTCGCGAAGACCGCCACGCCGCAGGACAATCTCGATTGCGCGATCTGGGCGACCTACCGGATCGGCATCGCCGCCGAAGACGAGGAGCGCAACGGCTTGATGCTGGCGACCGCATGGTTCAGCGGCCTTTATGAAGGCCAGACCGGCACCACCATCGACGAGGCCATGATCGCGCGCTCAAGAGCGCTGACACCGGCACAGATAGAAGCCTTCGAGCCTGCCTGCCTCGCTCGTTTTGGCGACTTCGGCAACCGCTTCACCGCGATTGGCGAGAGACTGGGCGCGGGGTCCAACTAGGATCGCGGCGGCGACGCGAGACAGAAGGAGGGGAGGGCGATGAACGCCACCGAAGTGCATGTCCGCAAGGATGCGTTGACCGATGCCGCGCTGGCCGAGGGGCCGCTCGCGCCCCTCGGCGATGGCGAGGTGCGGCTTGCCATCGAGAGCTTCTCGGTCACCGCCAATAACGTCACCTATGCGGTGGTGGGCGACGGGTTCAAGTATTGGGACTTCTTCCCCGCGCCCGAGGGCCTTGGCATTGTGCCGATGTGGGGCCACGCGCGGGTGATCGAGAGCCGCTACCCCGACATTGCCGTGGGCGAGCGGGTCTATGGCTACTTGCCGATGGCGAGCCATTTGGATGTGCTCCCCGGGCGGGTGAGCGCCGGGGGCTTCACCGACATGGCCGCGCACCGCCAGCCGATGAGCCCGGTCTACAACAGCTACACCCGCCTTGCCGCCGACCCCGAGCACGATCCCGCGCGCGAGGCGGAGAGGATGATCTTCGGCCCCCTGTTCCGCACCGGCTTCCTGATCGAATACTTCCTGCGCGGGGAAGGCTGGTTCGGCGCGGAGCAGCTGGTGGTCACCAGCGCCTCGTCCAAGACCGCGATGGGGCTGGCGAGCGTCGCGCGGCAATCCTCGCCGCAGGTGAAGCGGATCGGGCTGACCTCGAAGGGCAATGTCGCCTTCGTCGAGGCGAGCGGGCTCTATGACGCGGTCGTCGCCTATGACGATCTGGGGCGCGTGCCCGTCCTGCGCAGCGTCAGCGTGGACTTCGCCGGGAACGCCGAGCTGTTGGCGAACATCCACCGCCATTTCGAGGATGCGCTGGCCCATTCCGCGCTGGTCGGCGCGACGCACATTGAGGCGCGTTCGGTGTTCGGCAAGAACGACCCGCTGCCCGGCCCCAAGCCGCAGCTGTTCTTCGCTCCCGACCACGCGGTCGCCTTCTTCAAGGCGCATGGGGCCGAGGAAGGCGGCAAGCTGGTCGCGGCCGCCTGGCGCGAGTTCCTCAAGGCTGCCCAAGGCACCATCGCCATCGAACGCCACAAGGGCCTCGACGCCGCGCGCGACGTCTTCACCACGATGGTGGCCGGGCAGATCGACCCGGCCAAGGGGATCGTGATCGAGCCCTGACCTGCGGGCGGGTTACTCCGCCGCCTCGGCCAGCTCGACGCGCTGCGGCCCGCGGATCAGCCCGCCCGGGGTTGCGCCCGTCCAGACACCGTCGCGGAAGGTGACGACCCCGCTCTTGATTGTCGCGACATAGCCGTCCGCCTTCTGCAACAGACGCTTGCCGCCGGCCGGGAGGTCGAAGGCGAGCCACGGCTTGCCGAGCTTGAGCTTGTCCATGTCGATCACGTTGAGATCGGCGAGATAGCCCGGCGCGATCACTCCGCGATCCTCCAGCCCGTAGAGCCGCGCCGTATCGCGGCATTGACGCTTGATCGCCTGCTCGAGCGTGATCGTCGCGCCCCGCTTGCGGCTCTTCACCCAGTGTTCGAGCATGAAGGTCGGCGAGGCCGCGTCGCAGATCGTCCCGCAATGCGCGCCGCCATCCGACAGCGAGTTGACCGTGTCGTCGGCGTGCTGGAGGGGATGGAGGAAATCGAGGTTGCCGTCCGCGTAGTTGAGGATCGGCAGGTAGATGAACCCCGTGCCATCGCCCTCGCACAGCAGGTCATAGGCATATTCCTGAGGGGCAACCCCAGCGGCGGCGGCGCGGGCGTTGATGCTGGCATCGGGGCCCGGTTCGTAGTCGAAATCGGGGTCCATTTCGTATTGCAGGCTCCAGCCCATGCTGATCGCCATCACCACCCCGCCGATGTCCTTGGGCGCGTCGGTGTAGTCGTTGGGCTCGGCGAGCAGCTGCCCCTTGAACGCCGGGTCGAGCAACTTTGCGCGCTGTTCCTCCCAAGGCAGATCGGCAATCGCCATCCAGCTCGGGCGGAAGCGGAAGGGGTGGACGGTGCCCTGCCAGGCCATGATGATCCCGTTGCCCCGCAGCGCGATCTGGGCGACGATGTTCGCCCCATTGTCGTTCTGGGCGCGCATTTCGGCGATCTGCTCGTCGAGCGGCAGTTCCTTGGCGATGGATTGCAGCGCAGCGAAGGTGACGGGGATGCCCGCCTCGCGGCTGAGCTGGCCCATCCAGTCAAATTCGTTCCACTCGCGCTTCAGATCGCTCGCCATTTCGAACACGGCGTAGCCGCCCGCCGCCTTGGCGCGGCCCATCGCCTTGCCGATCGCGATGAGTTCTTCCGCCGTGGCGGTGGTGCCGGGCACCAGCTCGCCGTCGACCGATTTGTGGAGCACCGTGCGCGAGGTCGAGAAGCCCAGCGCGCCCGCCCGCACGCCTTCCTCGACGATGCGGCTCATTTCGGCGATGTCGTCAGCCGTGGGCACGGCACCCGGCTGCTCGCGGTCCCCAAGCACATAGGCCCGCACCGCGCCGTGGGGGACGTGGGTGCCGACGTCGACCGTGCGGGGGAGCTTTTCGAGCGCATCGAGATACTCCGGAAAGGTCTCCCACTCCCACGTCATGCCCTCGGCGAGCGCCGTGCCGGGGATATCCTCGACCCCTTCCATCAGGCTGATCAGCCATTCGTGACGGTCGGGCCGCGCGGGCGCGAAGCCGACGCCGCAATTGCCCATCACGACCGTGGTGACCCCGTGCCAGCTCGAGGGGGCCATTTCCTGGTCCCATGTGGCCTGCCCGTCATAATGGGTGTGGATGTCGACAAAGCCGGGGGCGACGACCTTGCCGCTTGCGTCGATTTCCTCCGCAGCGCTGCCCGTCACGCGGCCCACTGCCGCGATCAGCCCGTCCTTTACCGCCAC
>NZ_LSKQ01000097.1 GCF_001557115.1 Erythrobacter sp. CCH5-A1 | reverse complement strand
GGTCAGGTCGCAGCGGTCCCACCTCTTGTAACGCGCCCGCCCCTTCCCCGAGCTGCCGCCGATCGCAGGTGTCACCCTTCGCGTGGCGCGGGCGCGTTACAAGAGGTGGGACCGCTGCGACCTGACCTTTGCCGAACTCGCCGAGGGCACCAGCGTGGCGGGCGTCTTCACCAAGAGCGCCTGCGCTTCGTCCGAGGTCGAACTCGGGCGCGAGGCGGTGAAGCTCGGGCGTGCGCGGGCGCTGATCGTCAATGCGGGCAATTCCAACGCCTTCACCGGCTGGCGCGGGCGCGCGGCGGTCGAGGCGATCCGGGCGCAGGTGACAGAGGCGCTGGCCTGCTCGATGGACGAGGTGTTCGTCTCCTCCACCGGCGTGATCGGCGTGCCGCTGCCGGTCGACAAGGCGCAAGCCGGAATCGCCGCCGCACTGACAGCGGAGCCCTGCGGGTGGGAGGATGCCGCCAAGGCCATCGGCACCACCGACACCTTCACCAAAGGCGCAGGCGCAAGCGCCATGCTGGGCGGCGTCCGGGTGGAGCTGGCCGGGTTCATCAAGGGCAGCGGCATGATCGCCCCCGACATGGCGACCATGCTCGGCTACATTTTTACGGACGCCGAGGTCGCGCCCGCCTTCCTGCAGGAGGCGCTCGAGCGCGCCAATGCCGCGACCTTCTCCTGCATCACGGTCGACGGCGATACCTCGACCAGCGACACGGTGATGGTCTTTGCCACCGGCAAGGCCGGCAATATGCGGATCGAGAGCTGGGAGAGCGCGGGCGCGGATGCCTTTGCCGCAGCCCTCTCCGATGTGTGCCGCAACCTCGCCCAACTGGTCGTGCGCGATGGCGAAGGCGCGCGCAAGTTCATCACCATCCGCGTCTCAGGCGCGGCGAGCGACGACAGCGCGCGGCGCATCGGGCTTGCCATCGCCAACTCGCCGCTGGTCAAGACCGCCATCGCGGGCGAAGACGCCAATTGGGGCCGCGTGGTCATGGCTGTCGGCAAGGCGGGCGAACCGGCCGACCGCGACAGGCTCTCGATCGCCTTCGGTGGGGTCTGGGCGGCGCGGAACGGCGTGCCGGTCGAGGATTATGACGAGGCCCCCGTCGCCGCGCACCTAAAGGGCGAGGAGATCGACATCGCGGTCGATCTCGGCCTCGCGGAAGGTCGCGCCACTGTTTGGACCTGCGATCTCACCCACGGCTACATCGCGATCAACGCGGACTACCGGTCTTGAGCGCGCTGGATGACGAAATCCGCGACCTGATGCGGTTCGCCGCGCAGCGCTCGATGCTGCCGCGTTTCCGCAATCTCGCCGCGGGCGAGGTCGAGATGAAGGGCAAGGACGATCCCGTCACCGTCGTCGACCGTGAGGTCGAGGCGTTTCTCACCGAAACGCTCACCAAGCTCGCCCCCGGCGTGGCGGTGGTGGGCGAGGAGGCGGCTGCCGCCGATCCTGCGGTGCTCGATCACCTCAAGGGCCAGTGCTGGATCATCGACCCGCTCGACGGCACCGCGAACTTCGCCGAAGGCAAGGAGCCCTTCGGCATCATCATCGCACTCGCCGATGCGGGCGAGGCGGTCGCCGGGTGGATCTACGACCCCAACAAGGACCGCTTTTGCCACGCGCGGCGCGGCGAAGGGGCGTTCGTGAACGGGGAACGCATCGCCGCCCGCACCACCGGCCAGCAGCCACCCGTGACCGCGGTGAGCCGCATCTTCCTCACTCCCGAGCAATCGGCGATGGTCGACGCGAAACTCGCGCCGCATTACACGCTGGTAGACATCCCGCGCTGCGCCGCCGAGCAATATCCGCGTCTGGCGCTGGGCGAGAACGACATCTCGAGCTTCAAGCGCACGCTCGCCTGGGATCATGCGGCTGGGGTTTTATGGCTGAACGAGGCGGGCGGGAAAGCCGCACGCCTCGACGGCAGCGCCTACCGGGTAGACCAGCATGACGCGCCCGGACTGGTCGGAGCCTCAAGCCCCGAAATCTGGGACGCCTTTGTTGCCCGGGTGCTGGGCTGATCTTTCAATGCGCTCAAGCAACTGATAAAGGCGGCGCGCCCCTCAAAAGGGGTGCAACGACAGGAGGCCATCATGGCACGCAAGACCATCAACCCTGCCGACCTGCCCTGCTTTCGAGCGGACGTCCAAGCGGCGTAAGGGCTTCCCGAGCGAGACACGCGTCAAACGCGGCCTGCGCTTTGTCCATGGCGACAAGGAACTGGTCGAAAAGCTCGGTCGAAAAGATCCTTGCCCCTGCGGCTCGGGCAAGTGCTTTCAAGAAATGCTGCCTTGCTTCGGGCCGCTTTCGACGGGGCGGAGCGCCATGACTACTGGCGTTGAAAGAAGGGGCGCCGCGTTGGCGCCCCTTGATTTCAGAGCTCGCCTTCGAGCCACGCCTTCAATGCGCCCTTGGGCGCCGCGCCGAGCTTCTGCGCGACCGGCTGGCCGTTCTTGTAGAGCACCATCAACGGGATCGACTGGACGCCGATCGCAGCCGGGGTGTCGGTGTTCTCCATGATGTCCATCTTGGCGATCACGACCTTGCCGGCCAGCTCCTCGCTGATCTCCTCGAGCGCCGGGGCGATCATCTTGCAGGGGCCGCACCAGTCGGCCCAGAAGTCCACCAGCACGGGAGTGTCGCTATCCAGCACATCGGCCTGAAAACTCGCATCGGTCACATTGACGGTCGCCATATCCTGTATCTCCTTTGGCCGGAGCATAGGAGCGCCGGTCACACGAATGCAATCTAGTGCGCGGGGCTTTTCACTCAATATCGGGGAGCGGCAAGGATTGCTGCGGGGCCTGCAAGGCGTTCTTGTGTAACCCGAGGGTCTCGGGCGGCAGGTCGAACAGCACGGGCGCGTGGGTGTAGAGCACGCCCGCGCACACCTCGCGGCCCGGGTAGATGGCTTCGAGCGCCGCGACATAGGCGGCCATCTGCCTGAGGGTCGCAAGCGGGATGTCGGCGGCGCTGGCAGGCGGGCGGCGGGTGGTCTTGAAATCGACCACGGTGATGCGGCCGGGCTCGATCAGCAGGCGGTCGGCGGTGCCGGCGACGACCACGCCTCCCACGGTCGCGGCCAGCGGCACCTCGGCGAGCGCTTGGGCTGAGAAGATCGGGGCAAAGTCGGGGTGGTCGAGGACGGCCAGTGCGGCGGCGAGCATCTCGGCGTGCATCGCTTGCGGAAGATCGGCGGCCTGCCGTGCGAGCCAGCCCCGCGCGGCGGCGGTGCGGGCCTCGTGCGGGACGTCGGGCAGGCGTTCGAGAAGGGCGTGGATCAGGCTCCCGCGCCTTGCCGCATCGCGCGTGGCGGCCGGGTCGAGCGGCGGGGCGGCACCTCCCTCCTCGCCCGCAGCCGACGGGGCGAGCGGGCGCGGCGGGCGCGGCTCCTCGCCCACCGGGGTGGTGGCCCAGCGCGGGAGGGCGATGTCGGCGCTTGGGGAGGATGCGGCGTCCTCGGGCACCAGCGGCTCGGCGCGCTCGCCCCACTCCTGGCGGGTGCCCCAGACGGGGTCCTCGACGGGCGCAGCCTCGAACAGGGGCTTGAGGCGGGCGTACCAGCTGTCCTCGTGCGGCGCGCCAGCCTTGGCCTCGCGCTTGCCGAGCGAGCCGCCGATGAACAGCGCCTCCTCTGCGCGGGTCATGGCGACGTAGAGCAGGCGCCAGTGCTCCTGCATCGCCGCGGCGGCCTTGGCGGCTTCGGCCTCGGCGATGGGCCCCTTGCGCTCGTCCTTGCCGAGCGGCGGGAGCGGGACCTTGCGGGGGCGGTCGGGCTTGTGGGCGAGCGGGTCGTCCTCGAGTTCGAGATCCCCCGCCTCCCCCGGCGCGCCGGTGGCGTCGGCGAGGATGACGATCGGAGCCTGCAGGCCCTTGGAGCCGTGGACGGTCATCACCCTGACCTGCCCGGCGGCGCTGTCGGAGTCGCGCTTCAAGTCGCCGGTGCCTGCGTCGAACCAGGCGATGAAGCCGGCAAGGCTGGGCCAGTGCTCGGCCTCGTAGGCGAAGGCGGCGTTGAGGAGCTCGTCGAGCGGGTCGTTGGCCTCCGCACCAAGCCGCGCAACCAGCCGGGCGCGGCCCTGCCACGGGCCGGTCAGCAGCCAGGCGATGAGCGCCTGCGGGGTCTGGTAGTCGGCACGGCGCAGCAGGTCCTTGAGGCGTTCGGCAGTGGCGGCGACGAAGGCAGGGGCATCATCGCGCCGGAGGTGGTCCCACAGGCGCTGCCTCGGCTGGCGCGGGACGTGGGCGAGAAGGTCGTCCTGCGTCCACCCCATCAGCGGCGAGGCGAGGAGGTTGGCGAGCGAGAGGTCGTCCTGCGGCTGCGCGGCGAACCGCATCGCCGCCAGCACGTCCTTGACTGCCAGCGGCGCGCCAAGCCTCAGGCGGTCCACCCCCGCCACCGGCACGCCGCGCGCGTGGAGCTTGGCGACGATCTGGGCGGCAAGCTCCTTCCTCTGCCGGACCAGCACCATCACGTCGCCCGGCCCCGCATGGCGGCGGGTGCCCTTGGCGAGGACGAAGGGTTCCTCGAGGCTCACCCAACGTCGCACCTGCTCGGCGATCTTCCCGGCGAGCAGCGTGTCGTGGCGCGGCAGCCAATCCTGGCCGCTATCCTCGCCATCGTCCTCCTCCTCGACGGGATCGGCCTTGTCGGGCGCGACCGGCGGCCACAGAGTGACGAGGCCCGGCCGCTCGGCGCCCTCGTGATCGCGCGGAAGCGTGTCGAGCCCGAAGGCGTCGAACCCGAGCATCGCGATCACCCGGTTCACGAAGCCGAGCACGATCTGCGCAGTGCGGTAGGATGTGCGCAGGTCGAGGTCCCGCCAGCCCGGCTCGCGGCGATTGATGCGGCTCTGGCGGATGCCCTGCTTTGCGGCGTCGATGCGGGCGACGATGCGCTGCTTGGCGCGGGCAAAGTTCTCGGGGCTGGTGCCCTGGAAGCCGAAGATCGCCTGCTTGTAGTCGCCCACGGTGAAGATCGTGCGCAGCTTGTCGCCCCGCGCGCCCTCGCCCGCGAAGAAGTCGTCGATCAGCGCCTCGACGATGTCCCACTGGCTGCGGTTGGTGTCCTGCGCCTCGTCGATCAGGATGTGGTCGAAATGGCGGTCGAGCTTGTAGCGGATCCAGTCGGCGGCATCGGACTGGCCGAGCAGGTCGGCGGCCTTGCGGATCAGGTCGCCGAAGTCGAGCAGGCCCTCGCGCGCCTTGCGCTCCTCCCAGCGGACAGCGAAGGCGCGGCCGATCTCGAGCGCGGAAGTGACGATCTCGGCGCAGGCGAGAAGGGCACGGCGCTCTTCAAACTTGGCCACCTGTTCGCCCACCCTTTGCTGGTAGGAAACGAAATCGGGATCTGCCTTCACAGCGTGCCGCAGGTTGCCATTGGGCAAGAGTTCGCCGTTGAGCACTCCACCCACCAGACAATCCAACGCGCCCGCGCGCTGATGATGGTTGAGCTTAATCCACCTTTCTATGCCCGCGATAGACTTCTCGCCCGAAGGCTTGCCCCATTGCCTGAGTGCCTCAAGGATCGCCGCGAGCGCATCGTCAGGGAAGATGTCCGGGTGGAGTGGCTCAGCCGCCCAGTCCTCCCCTGCATCGGCGGGTATCCCCAGCGTCTGGCGCACCCGCGCACCCATCGGCGATTGCCAGCCCGTCGGCCCCTCCCACATCTCGTGGGCTTCGGCCGCGCGCATCAGCCACTTGTGGAGCGCGGCCGGGTCCTTGCGGGTGGTGAAGGTCTCCAGCCCGTCCAGAATGCGCACGTCATGCGTCCGCTCGGCCTCCTCGAACAAGTCGGTCAGCACCTCGCGCGCGAGCAGTTCGCGGCTGCGGTCGTCCATCACCCGCGTGCCGGGGGCGAGGTCCGCTTCCTCGGGGAAGTTGCCGATCAGGAACTGCCCGAAGGCGTGGATGGTGTCGATCCTGAGGCCCCCGCCCGGGCAATCGAGCACGCTGGCAAACAGGCTCCGGGCGCGCTCGAGCGTCGCCTTGCCGATGTCCGCACCAAGATAACCCAGCTCCTTCGCCAGCCGGACTTCATCGAGCCGCACCCAGCGCGCGAGCACCGCGTTGATGCGGTTCGCCATCTCCGCCGCGCCCGCCTTGGTGAAGGTGAGGCACAGAATCTGCGACGGGCTGACATCCTCGCGCAGCAGCAGCCTGAGCACGCGCGCGGAGAGCACCTGCGTCTTGCCCGTCCCCGCAGAGGCCGAGAGCCAGACATTGTCCTCGGGGTCCGCCGCTAGCAGCTGATTATCCTGAAGCGGGAAGACGAGACCGTTCCCGCCGCTCATGGTTTCGCCTCCGTCTCGGTAAGGCGCACCAGCCATTCCTCGAGCCGCATCAGCTGGTCGTAATCGGTATAGCCCTTGTAATCGGGGTTCTCGCGCGCCCGGAACGGCGTGCGGCCCCTGATGTATTCGCTGATGGCGAGTTGCAGCTTCTCGAGATGATGCGGCAGGAACCTGTCAGGTTCGAGCCCACTCTCACGCGAGGAATTCTTCATCGGGCTCATGCGCTTGCCGAAGCCCTCGTCCTTCTTGCCGAAGGACCAGTATTCGAACGCGGTGGCCGCGCCCTGCACCACCTTGCCCGTGTCTTTGTCGGCAAAGCGGCCACGTTCCGCGATCAGGCCGAGCAGCCCGAGTTGCAGGGCAAATCCCGCCTCGACCTCGGCTTTCGACGGCACACGACCGGTCTTGTAGTCGACGATCCCGAGCGTCCCGTCCGCGAGCCGGTCGATGCGGTCGGCGCGGCCCTGCACCTTGACGCTGTCTACCTCCATCTCGCCCGAAATCTCGGTGGCGAGCACGGTGCGGCCCTCGGCAGCATCCGCCTCGATCCAGCCCTCGAAACGTTGGAGCGCGGCGATCAGACGCGGTTGCCACAACGCGCGGAACAGCGGGTGGACGCGTTGGTCGCGGAACCACTCCGCCGCAAAGGGCGCGAGCGCGAGGCCGGGCTCTTTCTGCTTGGCCCGGTGCCAGCCATCAAGGATGTCGTGCACCAGCGTGCCGCGCAGCGCCGGGTCGCTGAACGGGTCCGCCGCCAGCGGATCGAGCCGCCGCAAATCGAGGATCGCCTGCGCATAGAACTGGTAGGGATCGCCCAGCAGGCGGTCGAGCGCCGTCACCTTGATCGCGACATCGCGCAAGTGCGGCGCCGGATCGGGCGCGGGGCGGGGATATTCGGGCGCGGCCGGACGCTGCCGGTCGAGATGGGGGAGGATCGCGGGGATCGTGCGCTCGCGGTGCTCCTTGTCGAGATCATCGCCCAGCAGCGCCTCGACCCGCAGCAGGAAGCGCGAGGGCAGCGTCGGCCCCTCGGCATCGCGCAGGCTCCGCGAAAGCACCACCTGCGGCGCGCCCATCGCGCCCGCCAGGTCATGCGCGGCAAGGCCGATGCGGAACTCGGCTCCCGGCACGCCCAGCGCGCGCAGAACCGCAGGTGCGAGCAGCGCGTCGGCACCGGGCGGCTGCGGCCAGCTCCCCTCGTTGAGGCCGCCGCAGATGACGAGGTCAGCGCGTGCCATGCGGGCTTCGAGCAAGCCGTAGATGGCGACGCGCGGGTGGCCGCCATAGCCGGGGCGCACCGCGACTGCCTCCATCGCATCGCGCAACACACCCGCGAGGTCGGCGGTCTCGATCGTGGTGCCGAGTGCCTCGGCTGTCCCGCGCAGGTCCTCGACCAGCTGGCCGAGAGCGCGGCCATCCTCGCGCTCCCAAATGGCGGTTTGGGCGAAGCTTTCGGCAGCGGCGGCGAGGCGTGACAGGGCCTCGGCCAGAGGGACGGTTCCGGGCCACTCGGCGAGCGGCGCGACAAGCGCCTCGGCCTCGTCCCACCATTCGGCGATCTTCGCCTTGGCTGCGGCCGCGCGCAGTGGCTCCATGCCGGGGGCAGGCGACGGCCCGCGCAGCTCGCGGTCGAAGGCGCGCAGGCCCTTGAGCCAGTCGGCGCGCACGAGGCCGTCCCAGCTCTTGACCAGCGGGTGGCCAAAGGCGGCGACGAGGTTGGCGGGATCGGGGCCGTTGGCGGCGATCTCGGCGAGCAACCCGAACAATCGCCCCGCCGGGGTCAGCGCCAGCGGGCGACCGGCCGAATCGTCGGCGGTGATGTGCCAGCGTTCGAGATGCTGGGCCACGCGCCGCGCCAGACCGCGGTCGGCGGTGACGACAGCGATGCGCTTCTCAGGCACGTCGAGCTGCTGGCGCACCAGCAGGGCGATCGCCTGCGCCTCCTCCTCGATCGTGGCGCTGGCGATCAAGCGCACCCCGTCGAGCCGCCGGTCCTTCGCTTCCAGAGTGCTCCACGAACAGCTCGCCTGCGGGGGCAGGAACAGCGCCGAGATCGCGCGGCTGCGCGCGGGGTCGGCAGCGGCGATCCCGCGGCGGTGCCAGGGCTGCACCTCGGCGCGGTTCACGCCCATGCGGTTGAGCAGGAGCTTCAGGTGATATTGCGGGTGCGTCACCGCGTCCTCGGCGCCGAACACCGGACCGCCGGGCTCTTCGGAGGCTCCCGCTAGCCCCAGCTCGGCCCACGCGGCAGCGTCCATCGCGAGGTCGAGGTCGGGCAGAACCACCGCGCCCTGCGGCAATTGGGCCACCACCCTGAGCAACCGCGCGAGCGCGGGCGAGGCGCTGGTGACGCCTGCGGCCATGATCGGATGCGGCGGGGACGTCTCGCGCCAACGCTTCGCCGCATGGTCGAACAGCAGGTTGCGGCGCGTTGCCGCATCGACCTCGCCGCGCGCTGCGAGCTCGTCCTGCCAGCGGACGTTGACCCGCGCGAACAGCCGGATCGCACGCTTCCAGTGCTCGGCAAGATTGCCCATCTGGTCGATCACCGTGTCGGCCAGCAGGTCTTCGACCTCTTTTTCCTCGACGAGCAACCGGTCCATCGTCCGCGCCATCTCGCGCGCGAGGTTGAGCCGCGCGCGGCCGGGGAGCGGGGACATGCCCTCGCCCGCGCGTTCCTCGGCGATCAGGCGGTCCAATGTCAGCCAGCGCCGCACCGGATCGCAGGCGGGCGGGATATCGGCCGCACCCAGCGGATCGAGCGCGGCGCCCAGCTTCTCATCAAGATCGAGATCGCCCACCGCAATCATGCGCGGCATCAGCAGCCCGCGCTCACCACTCTCCCCCGCATGGCGGATGAAGGCTTCCGACAGTGTGCGCGCGGCGCGGCTGCTCGGCACCAGCAGGGTCAGGCGCGCAAGGCCGAAGCCCTCCTCGCGGTAGCGCGGCACGAGGCCCGCCACCAGCGCATCGGCAAACCCGCGATGCGCGGCGATCGAATAGACAAGCGGCCCGGGTGCGCGCGGCTCAGCCACCCGCCAGCGCTTCCTCGGTCGGGCGGATCATCTGCGGCGTGCCGACCTCGAACCACAGGCCGGTAAAGCTGATGCCGTAGAGCCGCCCCTCGGCGATGGCACGCTCCCACAGCAGCATGGTGCTGAACGGCCCCTCGGGCGCTTCGCGCAGCAGGCGGTGGCTGACGAGTTGGATGCCGGTGTAGATGAAGGGCGCGATCCGCCCCGGCCGGCGACGCGAAAGGCGGCCCATCGGGTCCATGTGGAAATCCCCTGGCCCCTGAAAGTTGCAGGCGCGCGCATGCGGAACGACGAGTAGCAGCGCGTCCATCGCGTCCGGGTCCCAGCGGCGCGAGAGATCTTGGAAGGCGCTCTTGGGGCCGTCGAGCCAGATGTTGTCGGCATTCAGGGCGAAGAAGGGGTCGGGCAGCTGCGGCAGCGCCTTCACCATCCCGCCCCCGGTCTCGAGCAGCTGCGCGCGCTCGTCCGAGACGCTGACCTTGGGGTTCTGCCGCGCGAGCACGTGCGCTTCGAGCGCGTCAGCGAGGTAGTGGACATTGACCACCGCCTTCGCCACCCCCGCCTCGGCCAGGCGATCGAGCGCATGGTCGATCAGCGGCTTGCCCGCGACGCGCACCATCGGCTTGGGCTGGCTCGCGGTCAGCGGCCGCATCCGCTTGCCGAGCCCGGCGGCAAGGATCATCGCGGTGTCGGAGGCGAGATTGGTCACGCGGCGAAGGCTCCGTGCCTGAGGCGCAAGGCATCGGGAATGTTCGCCTCGAACCACGAAGCGACGGGCGCGAGCGCAGGGTGCGCGAGGTCACGTTCCAGCGCCGCCCATACGCGCGGGATCATGGCGAGATATTTGGGCTTGCCATCGCGCCGGTCGAGCCGGGTGAAAATGCCCACAATCTTGGCGTTACGCTGCGCGCCGAGGGTTGCGTAATCGGCGAGGAAATCGTCGCCGACGCCGCCCACGGCGCCGACATAATGCACCAGCATGTCCGTCTCGAGATCGGCCGACACGTCGCGCCGCGCGTCCTGCAACAGCGAGACGAGGTCGTAGGCGGGGTGGCCGACAAGCGCGTCCTGGAAGTCGATCAGCCCTTGGGGCGCGGTCGCCTTGCCGCCCAAAAGCATGATGTTCTCGGCGTGATAATCGCGGAGCACCGTGACGCCGGGGTTCTGGCGCGCGAGCACGGGGGCCATCACTTCTTCCCACGCCTTGGCATAGCCCGCAGCGTCGACTTCGAGGCCCTGCGCGGGGCACCACCACTCGGTCAGCAGCGCCGCCTCGCGGGCATAGACCGCCATGTCATAGGGCGCGAAGGGACCGGACGGCAGGCGGTGGAGCGCGGCGAGCGCATCGACCGCTGCTTCGTAGGCCGCGCGCTCCTCGCCCGGGTGCTCGTCGAGCCAGTCGCGCATCCGGTCATTGCCGAAATCCTCGGTCAGCACCCAGCCTTGCGCAGCATCCTCGGCGAGGATCGCTGGCGCGCGCATGCCATGGTGGTTCAGCCAGTGCGCGACATGGAGGAAGGGCGCGGGGTCCTCGTGCGGCGGGGGCGCGTGCATCAGCATCGCGCGCTCGCCGCCGGCGCGCGTAAGGCGGAAATAGCGCCGGAACGAGGCGTCGCCGGGCAGCGGGGCCACCTCGGCCTCGCTCCAACCGGCGCTTTCGACGAATGCGGCAAGACCTTCGGGCAACTGGCTCATGGCATCCGCCCTACCCAATCAGCCCCGCCGCGGGCAATCGCAATCCGCCCGCCTTCCCCGCTTTCTCCGACCGGTTCGAGGCTGATGGCAAGGCACCCCGGCTCATGCGTGAATCCGCCTGCGTGATCGGGCCATTCGGCAAGCAGAACGGCGCCCTCGCGATAATCGTCGAGCCCGATTTCGGCGAGCTCGGACGGGTCTTCCAGACGGTAGAAATCGGCATGCACCACCGCCACGCGCAAGGGCGGCGCAGCATAGGACTCGATGATCGTGAAGGTCGGCGAAGGCACCTCGCCCGCGTGGCCAAGCGCCGCAAGAATCGCGCGGGCGAGCGTGGTCTTGCCCGCCCCCAGCCCGCCTTCCAGCGCCACCACGTCGCCTGCGCGAACCTGCGCGGCGATGCGCGCGCCATAAGCCGCCATCGCCGTCAGATCGGGGAGAGCCTCGCGCGTCTCCATCACGGCAGGCGAATCGTCGCCGTCGTTCCAGCGCCCTTGCGGCTGACGATCTCGAGCGTCCCGTCATGGCCCGCGATCAGCTGGCGCGCGAGCGGGATGCCGAGCCCGGTGCGGCGTTCGGAGGCGCCCTCGCCGCCGGGCTTCACCCCGCCCTGCGCCACCGCGAGCTCCTGCGCGCTCATGCCCCGGCCATTATCGGCGATGCTGATTTCGACATTCCACCCGGCGTCGGCATCGCTCGCGCGCCTGATCTCGATCACGATGCGGCCGCCATCGGGCGTTCCGGCGATGGCATTGTCGAGCAGGTTGCCGACCGCCCGGCCCAGCTGGCGCGGATCGGCCTCGATCACCCGGCCCCGGCGGCCCTTCAAGTCGAGGCTGAGGCCCGCCGCGATGATCGCCTGCTCGCGCTCGCGCACTAGCGTGGTCAGGAAATCGAGCACGTCCAGGCGCTCCTTGCGGATCGGCAGCAGCCCGGCCTCAGACTGCGAGAGGTCGAGCACGTTCTCGACCTGCTCGGTCAGCCGCTCGACCGCGGCGAGGATCGCGTCGACATATTCGCCCTGCGTCGCCGCATCGCCCGCTGCCCCGCTCTTGAGCAGTTCGGCATAGCCGCCAATCGTGGTGAGCGGCGTGCGGAACTCGTAGCTCATGTTGGCGAGGAACTTCGCCTTCACCGCGTCCGCCTCCTCAAGTGCCTCGGCGCGTTCGCGCAGGGCTTGCTCGGCCTTCTGCGAGGCGGTGATGTCGAGCACGGTCAGCAGCCCATTGCCATCGGGCAGCGGGATCCCGGCAAAGCGCAACGTGCGCCCGTCGGCCAGCTCCACCTGCCCGCCCTTCTCGCGCCTGTCGAGCGTCGCCGCGCGCACCGCCGCCCCGATCATCGCCGCCTCCGCAGGGTTCACGAGGTTGCGCCCGATCGCGTTCAGGAGTTCATCGGCGCTGGGGTGCCGGTCGAGCAGATCCGCGGCAAGGCCCCAGGTGCCGGCAAAGCTGCGGTTCCAGAGCTGCACCGATCCATCGGGGGCGAAGATCGCCAGCGCCTCGAACAGGCTGTCGAGCGTCGCCGTGCGGGTGCGCAGCAACGTGTCGCGCACCGCGGAGAGAGCGAGGCTTTCGGTGCGGTCCTCGGTGATCAGCACGAGGCCGCCGTCGGGCATCGGCTGAGCGACGATGCGCAGATGCGTGCCGCCGGGCAGCGGCCAGGCTTCCTCGATCGCGGCCTGCATCCCGAACCACGCGGCGCGCTCGCGGCGCCATTCGGGGAAGTCGCGCACCTCGGGCGTGCGGCTGCGTTCGCGCGCCTCGGCGAGGAAACGCTCGAAGGGCGTGTGCGCCTCGATCGCCTCTTCGGTCAGGCTGAACAAGCGGCGGAACGGGCGGTTGGCGAAAGTCAGGCGCTCCTCGGCATCGAACAGCGCCACCCCGACCGAAAGCTGGTCGAGCAGCGCACGCTGGGCATCGCGGAAGGCACGGAACTCGCGCGCGACCTGCTGCTGTTCCTCGATGTCAATGGCATAACCCGCGACCCCCTCCTGCCCGAGCGGCAGATCGGACACGCGCAGGGTGCGGCGCGCACCGTGGATGGTGGCGGCAACGATGCGCTCGGACGCTTCCTGGCCTTGCAGGCTGGCGCGGGCGATATCGGCGGGCGAGCGGCCTTCCTCGAGCTCAAGCAGCTCGATCTGGCCCTGCACCACCTCGGCCGCGCTGGCCGCGCCGACCGCATCAACATAGGCCTGGTTGACGAGCTGGAGCGTGAGATCGGCGCCGCGGAACCACATCGGCATAGGCGCGGCCTCGATCAGGCCGACGAGCGCGGCAAAGTCTCCGGTGGCGCGCGCGGCGGCGGCGCGCAACCGGGCCATCTCGGCGTGGCTTTCGGTAAAGTCGAACACCCACACCAGCGCCGCCCCGCCCGGCGAGACCTGCGGATCGGCGAGCGTGCCATAGAGTGCGAGGGAGCGCTGCGAGCCGGGCAGGTTGATCGCCATCCGGAACGGCGCGGCGCTTTTCTGGGTGGTCTGGATCTTGCCCCAGAGCTGGTCGAGCTGCGCCTGCGCGAGCCCGCCTTCCTTGGGATTGCCCGAAGGCGCGGCGAGTTCGGAGAGGTATTTGGGCATGGTCGCCAAGCCAAGCATCCGCGCCAGCCGCTCGGGCGCCTCGATCCGCCCGTCGACCCTGACCAGAAGCGGCAAGGCGGGGGCGACATCGAGCAGGGTCTGCATCCGCTTGACGCTTGTGCGCAGCGCCTTGGCCCGGCGCGCGCTGCGGTTGGCGCGCAGCACGACAAAGCCCGCCCCCACCGCCCAAGCGGCAAGAACGAGCGCAATCAGCACCAGCGAGAGCGGCGAGAGGTCCATCGCTCAACCGCTATGCGCGTGAGCGAACGAGTGCAACGGGAGACCTGTCTCTTATAC
>NZ_LSKQ01000096.1 GCF_001557115.1 Erythrobacter sp. CCH5-A1 | reverse complement strand
ACCGGATTTGTTCGCCCTTAGCGTGCAGATACGTCACTTTCGTGTAGTCACCCCTTTGCCGTGATTTCCAGCGGATGACTTTGGGCAGCGTCTCGGGCTTCGCCCGCCGCCCGGAAAAGGGGTCGGTTCCGGCTGAGGGCGAAATGACACCCTAAGGGAATAGCTGTCCTTGCCGTCGCCGCGGCTGCCATTGATCACAAACTGCGTCACTCTCGATGGATAGAACATTCCGTCAGCCACCTTGCAGGCATGACGTTGACCGCTGCCCTCAAAGGTATGCGATAGAAGTTCATCGTTCGATAGCTCCATGCATATGGCACGCAGTGCTTCATGACGGCGGTATGCAGGAAGAACTGAAATTCTTCCGGGGCATGCCGGACCGATTCTAAAAACGAGTGTTGGGTTTGCCGGTCAGCACCGAACTCGAGACTGTTTAAAATTTTGTGCTCGGCCGTGGTAACTGCTTTCAGAGGAGAC
>NZ_LSKQ01000095.1 GCF_001557115.1 Erythrobacter sp. CCH5-A1 | reverse complement strand
GGGGAGTATCAGCGACAACCAGTCCCCCTCCCGCTTGCGGGAGGGGCTGGGGGTGGGAAAGTGGCTCAACCCTTCGGCAGCGGTGCGAGGCGGCCCCAGCAGTTTTCCTCGCTGTACATATGCGTCGGCGTCAGGGTGCCGTCGGGGCCTCTGGAATAGGTCGGCTGGCACAGGATCGCGTCGCCATTGTTGAAGAAGACGAGCAACACGCCGCTCGGATTGCCAGGGAGGCTGGCGGGGTCGCGGGACTCGCCCATGCAGTCAGGCGCGCCGTTGGATGCCATCGAGCGGGTGTAGAGCCAGGTGTCACCCTCCTTGCGCTCGGTGCGCCAGATGTTGTCGATCCGCTCCTCGCCGCTCTCGACCCGGCCGGTGCCGTCCGCGTTGAAGTGCCAGACTTCGATGCATTCGGGCTTGCCGTCCGGGCCCTTCTGGGTGGCGGTCATGCGCCAGCTGCCGGCCTTGACCAGCCGCTCGGCCGAGGCGGCAGCCAGGTCCGTGTCGTCCTGAGCGGCAACGGCGGTGGTGCCGATCAGCACCCCCGCCGCCGCCAGTGTCGCAATCGCAGCGCGCATCAGCCCTCGTCGGTCTCGTTCTCGGGCTTCTTCGCAGCAGCCCCCTTCTTCTTCACCGAAACCTTTTTCGCCGGCTTCACCTTGGGCGGGGCCGGGGTCATCTCGAAGGCGGGCTTGCCGTCCTTGATGCTGACATGGACCTCGCCGCCCTCGGAGAGCTTGCCGAACAGCAGTTCCTCGGCGAGCGGCTGCTTGATCTTTTCCTGGATCAGGCGGGCCATCGGGCGGGCGCCGTAGAGCTTGTCGTAGCCCTTGTCGGCGAGCCAGCCGCGCGCGTCGCTGTCGAACTGGATGTGGACGTTCTGTTCGGCCAGCTGGAGTTCCAGCTGGAGGATGAACTTGTCGACCACGCGCGCGACGATACTCTTGCCGAGATAGGCGAAGGGCACGATCGCATCGAGACGGTTGCGGAATTCGGGGGTGAACATCTTCTTCACCGCCTCGTCGCCCGCGTCTTCCTTCGACACGTCGCCGAAGCCGATGCCCTGCCGCGCCATGTCGGCCGCGCCCGCGTTGGTGGTCATGATGAGGACTACGTTGCGGAAATCGACCGTCTTGCCGTGGTGATCGGTCAGGCGGCCATTGTCCATCACTTGGAGCAGGATGTTGTAGAGGTCCGGGTGGGCCTTCTCGATCTCGTCGAGCAGCAGCACGCAATGCGGGTTCTGGTCGACGGCATCGGTGAGGAGGCCGCCCTGATCATAGCCGACGTAGCCCGGAGGCGCGCCGATCAGGCGGGAAACGCTGTGGCGCTCCATGTATTCGGACATGTCGAAGCGCTTCAGTTCGATCCCCATGATCGCGGCGAGCTGGCGGGCGACCTCGGTCTTGCCGACGCCGGTGGGGCCCGAGAACAGGAACGAGCCGATCGGCTTGTCCGGATCGCGCAGGCCCGCACGGCTCAGCTTCATGGCGGTAGCGAGGCGCACGATCGCATCGTCCTGCCCGAACACCACGTGCTTGAGATCGCGTTCGAGGTTCTCGAGCGCCTTCTTGTCGTCCTTGCTGACCGACTTGGGCGGGATGCGCGCCATCGTCGCGATCACCTGTTCGATCTCCCGCGCGGTGATGGTCTTCTTGCGGCGACTGGGGGGCACCAGCATCTGCATCGCGCCGACTTCGTCGATCACGTCGATCGCCTTGTCGGGCAGCTTGCGGTCATTGATGTAGCGCGCCGAAAGCTCGACCGCGGTCTTGATCGCGTCGGGGGTGTACTTGACCTTGTGGTGATCCTCGAAAGCGGTGCGCAGACCCTTAAGGATCTTGATCGTGTCCTCGATGGTCGGCTCGTTGACGTCGATCTTCTGGAACCGGCGCAGCAGGGCGCGGTCCTTTTCGAAGTGGTTGCGGAATTCCTTGTAGGTGGTCGAGCCGATGCAGCGGATCGCGCCCGACGACAGGGCCGGCTTCAGCAGGTTCGAGGCGTCCATCGCTCCGCCGCTGGTCGCGCCCGCGCCGATCACGGTGTGGATCTCGTCGATGAACAGGACGGCATGGGGCATGCCCTCGAGTTCGCTCACCACCTGCTTGAGGCGTTCCTCGAAGTCGCCGCGATAGCGCGTGCCCGCCAGCAGCGCGCCCATGTCGAGCGAGTAGATCACCGCCTCGGCGAGCACCTCGGGCACATCGCCTTCGACGATCTTGCGCGCGAGGCCCTCGGCGATCGCGGTCTTGCCGACGCCGGGATCGCCCACATAGAGCGGGTTGTTCTTCGAACGGCGGCACAGGATCTGGATCGTCCGGTCGACCTCCGGCCCGCGGCCGATCAGCGGGTCGATCTTGCCGGCCTCGGCCTTGGCGTTGAGGTTGACAGTGAACTGGTCGAGCGCGGTTTCCTTCTTGTTGCCGCCCTCCTGCTTGGTCTGCGCCGATTCCTCGGCCTTGTCGGTGCCCTGCGGGGTCTTGGGCTCGATCTGGCGGCCGCCCTTGCCGATGCCGTGGCTGATGTAGCTCACTGCATCCAGCCGGCTCATGTCCTGCTGCTGGAGGAAATAGACCGCGTAGCTGTCGCGTTCCGAAAACAGCGCGACCAGCACGTTGGCGCCGGTCACCGTGTCCTTGCCCGAGGACTGGACGTGCAGGATCGCGCGCTGGATCACCCGCTGGAAGCCGGCAGTGGGCTGGGGATCCGCCCCGTCTTCCGTCTTAAGTGATTGATATTCCTGATCAAGATACTGCTTCACCACCTCGCCCAGTTCGGCGAGGTCAACCCCGCAGGCGGCCATCACCGCCGCGGCGTCCTCGTCATCGATCAGCGCGAGCAGCAGGTGCTCGAGCGTGGCATATTCGTGCCGCCGGTCGGACGCGTTGCCGAGTGCGTTGTGCAGCGTGCGTTCGAGGTTCTGGGCGAAGCTGGGCATGGGAGAGGCCTTTTCAGCGGGTGGATGCCCGTGGCGAGGGGGCGGAGGGAGCCATTTGCCGGTAATATGGGTGGGCGAGCAGGAATTGCGAATCCCTTGTAGGAACTACGCAGGAAACGCGTGAGCGGATCATCCACCCCCCTTCCCGAACAGCGCATCGGCAGCGGCGCGGTGCGCGGCAGCCTTGGCGCGGTGGGCGGAAACGCGGGCGATTTCAGCCTCCAGCAGCGCAATCCGTTCGTCGAGCTCGGCCTGCGAGTAGGGGCCGAGATCCTCGGCGGCGAGGCGGCTCGCGGCATCTCCGACAGGCCGGGGGCGATCGGGTTCTTCCATTGCCTCGCAGCATCCGCCCCAAGCGGCTTGCTGTCAATCGGCGAGACGGTTATTCGCAGGGCGAACTTTGGTTAAATTGCGCTTGCGGGGACGACGGTAATGGGGGCGAGTGGCGGTCCGGGTGTGCCGGAAACCATGCATTCGATTGGCTTCGACGCGCCCGGCGGGCCCGAGGTGCTGCGCCTTCAAACCAGCCCCGTGCCGAGTCTGCGCCCGGACGATGTGCTGATCCGCGTCGCCTATGCCGGGGTCAACCGGCCCGATTGCCTCCAGCGCGCCGGGCTCTACCCCCCGCCGCCGGGCGCCTCGCCGCTGCTGGGCCTCGAGGTCTCGGGCGAGATCGTCGCCGTGGGCACCGAGGTCCCGCGCGAGATGATCGGGCAGCACGTCGCCGCGCTCACCCCCGGCGGGGGCTATGCCGAATATTGCGCGGCGCACTGGCAGCACTGCCTGCCGGTGCCGACCGGCATGCTGCTCGCCGAGGCCGCCGCCATCCCCGAGACGCTGTTCACCGTGTGGCACAACCTGTTCGAGCGCGGCATGGCGCGCGATGGCGAGCGGGTGCTGGTCCACGGCGGGACATCCGGCATCGGCACCATGGCGATCCTGCTTGCCCGCGCCTTCGACATGGAGGTCATCGTGACCTGCGGCGATGATGCCAAATGCGCCGCCGCCACCCGCATCGGCGCGACCCACGCGATCAATTACCGCCAGACCGACTATGTCGAGGCGGTGATGGCCCACACCGGGGGCAAGGGCGTCGACATCGTGCTCGACATGGTCTCGGGCGATTATGTCGCGAAGAACCTCAAGTGCCTCGCCGAGGACGGTCGCCACGTGACCATCGCGGTGCTGGGCGGCACCAAGGGCGAGATCAACATGGCGCAGGTGATGATGCGCCGCCTGACGCTGACCGGATCGACCCTGCGCCCGCGCTCCGACGCCTTCAAGGCCGCGCTCGCCGACGAGATCGTCGAGAACGCCTGGCCGCTCTTCGCCGAGGGCGAGATCGCGCCCGTCATGGATATAAGCTTCCCGCTCGCCGAAGCCGCCGCCGCCCACGCGCGGATGGAAGCGGGCGCGCATATCGGGAAGATCGTGCTGGAAGTGGCCCAAGACACTGGCAATGGCTGAGGCGCTGACCCTTCACCAGGATCCCCGCAGCGGGAACTGCTACAAGATCGCGCTCACCGCCGCGCTGCTCGGCCTGCCGCTGGCGACCCGCGAATACGACATCATGCAAGGCGAGACACGGACGCCCGAATTTCTCGGGCGGGTCAACGCCAATGGCCGGATTCCGGTGCTCCAGATCGGGGAGGGTGCCGCGGCGCGCTTCCTGCCCGAAAGCAACGCCGCCTGCTGGTATCTCGCCAAGGGGTCCGCGCTGATCCCGCAGGAGCGCTTCGGCGAGGCCGATTGCCTGCGCTGGATGTTCTTCGAGCAGTACAATCACGAACCCAACGTCGCCACGCTGCGCTTCTGGCTGCGCTTCGTGGGCGAGACCAACCTCTCGGCCGAACAGCGCGCGCAGATCATGGCCAAGCGCATGGCGGGCTGCGCGGCGCTGGCGCTGATGGACAAGCATCTGGCGAACCACGCCTTTTTCTGCGGCACGGCGCCGAGCCTCGCCGATATCGCGCTGTTCCCCTACACCCACGTCGCCGAGGAGGGCGGCTTCGGCCTGGGCGATTATCCGGCGGTAAAGGCGTGGATCGCGCGGGTCCAAGGGCTCCCCGGCTTCGTCCCGATGGGTTGATCGACGGGCTGGCTGCAGCAATCGACAGACACGCGCGGTCGGCGCTTGATTTGTCGCGCGATAGTCATAGTTTGGTCAGGAATGGCCCTGCATGAGTCACGATTGACTCGTTCACCTTTCGGAAAATGACGCGGAATCGTCATTTGTCTGTGAGTCGGCTGTAACAATTGCCTGCCATGGGGGTCGAACGAGACATGACACTCAAGGGTTACCCATGACCAGTGCCGACCTCTCCGACCTGATCAGCGACAACATTGCCAGCTTCCCCGGCTCCGCCCCGCGCATCCCCGAACCCGAGGGCAACGCCCGGCGCTCGTACCGCACGATCTGGATCAGCGACGTCCACCTCGGCACCAAGGGCTGCAACGCCGACATGCTGATCGACTTCCTCGATCACACCGACAGCGAGACGATGTACCTCGTGGGCGACATCATCGATGGCTGGCGGCTGAAGAAGAAGTTCTACTGGCCATCCGCCCACAACGATATCGTCTGGCGCATCATGAAGCGCGCCCGTCGCGGCACCCGGGTGATCTACATCCCCGGCAACCACGACGAGATGTTCCGCCAGTTCACCGGCCTCAATTTCGGCGGGATCGAGATCCGCCGCGCGGCCTTCCACGACACCGCCGACGGGCGCCGCCTGATGGTGCTCCACGGCGACGAGTTCGACGCGGTGATGCTCTCGCACCGCTGGCTCGCCTTCGTGGGCGACCATGCCTACCACTTCATGATGAAGTGCAATGTCGCGGTGAACACCGTGCGGCGCTGGATGGGCAAGCCCTACTGGTCGCTGTCCAAGGCGGCCAAGCACAAGGTCAAGAACGCGGTCGAATTCATCGGCAAGTACGAGGAAGTCGTTGCCCGCGCCGCCGGCGAGCGCGGGGTCGACGGGGTGGTGTGCGGGCACATCCACACCGCCGAATTCCGCATGTTCGATCACAACGGCAAGGCGATCGAATACTGGAACGACGGCGACTGGGTCGAAGGCTGCAACGCGCTGGTCGAGCATCATGACGGGCGGATGGAAATCCTCCACTGGCCCGAAGAGATGGCGCGCCGTGCCGAGGGCGAGCCCGATGCTGCTGCCGCTGAGGCTCCCGCGCAAGGTTCGGCGCGCGAGGCGGCGTGAACCGGCTCACGACGATCCCGACCGACAGCGCCTCGCCCGCCCCGGCTTCCATCCTTCCTGCGGGCCCGCTGCCTGCGCCTGACGCGGCGCCCGAGCTTGTCCCCGCATCGATTGCGATCGTCACCGATGCCTGGCACCCGCAGACCAACGGCGTGGTGCGCACCCTGTCGACCACCTGCGAGGTGCTGCGCGGCTGGGGGCATCAGGTCACGGTGATCAGCCCCGAAGGCTACCCTTCGGTCCCCGCGCCGACCTATCCCGAGATCCGCCTTGCGCTGACCGCGCCGGGCGCCGTCGGGCGGCGGCTCGCGAAGATCGCGCCCGATGCGGTGCATATCGCCACCGAGGGCCCGCTCGGCTTTGCCGCCCGCCGGTATTGCCTGCGGCGCAAGGTGCCTTTCACCACCGCCTATCACACCCAGTTCCCCGATTACATCGCGCGCCGCACCGGGCTCCCGGCGCGCTTCTTCTGGCCCTATATCCGCTGGTTCCACCGACCGGCGCAGCGCATCATGGTCGCCACCGAGACGATCCGCGCCCAGCTGCGCGAGCAGGGCCTGACCCAGCTCACCCACTGGAGCCGGGGGGTCGACCTTGCCTGCTTCTCCCCCGATGCCCCGCCGCCGCCCGAATATGCCGGCCTCGAAGGGCCGATCCTGCTCTATGTCGGGCGGGTCGCGGTCGAGAAGAACATCGAGGCCTTCCTCGCCTGCCCCTATCCCGGCACCAAGGTGGTGGTGGGCGATGGCCCGGCCCGCGCGAGCCTCGCGGCGAAATTTCCGGACGCGCTGTTCCTCGGCAAGAAGACCGGCGTGGAGCTGGCCGGGTGCTACGCCGGGGCGCATGTCTTCGTCTTCCCGAGCCGCACCGACACCTTCGGCCTCGTGATGATCGAGGCACTCGCTTGCGGCACGCCGGTCGCCGCCTTCCCGGTGCCCGGCCCGCTCGACATCGTGACGAGCGAGGTCGGCGCGATGCACGAGGACCTGACCCGCGCGATTGACGCCGCACGCTATTGCGACCGCGCCGCTTGCGCGGCCTATGGGGCAAGTTTCAGCTGGGACGCCGCAACCCGCCAGTTCCTGACCGGACTGGTGGCGCTGGAAGAGGATGAGGCCGTCTCTCTTCAAACGCCGGACGTGTTCTAACTTCCTTTTCCTTGCCGTTCCGCACGGTTTCGCCTATCTGAGACTCCAAGGCGGCCGCTCCGAAAGGGGCGGCCCTTTCATTTTCAACGGAGATTTCCCCCATGGCGACCAAGGATCAGCCCAAGCCGCTGATGCCGCATGCCACCGCGACCTGGCTGGTGGACAACACGGCCCTGTCGTTCGAGCAGATTGCCGAGTTTTGCGGCCTCCACATCCTCGAAGTGCAGGCAATGGCCGATGACCTTGCGGGCAGCAAGTACACCGGCCGCGATCCGGTGCACTCGGGCGAACTTACCCAGGCCGAGATCGAGAAGGGCCAGGCGGACCCGGCCTATGTGCTCAAGATGCACAAGGCGCCGGTCGAGGTGACCCGCACCAAGGGCCCGCGCTACACCCCCGTTTCGAAGCGGCAGGACAAGCCCGACGGCATCGCCTGGATCCTGCGCAACCACCCCGAGGTGTCGGACGCGCAGATCTCCAAGCTGATCGGCACCACCCGCAACACCATCGGCGCGATCCGTGACCGTTCGCACTGGAACATCCAGAACATCAACCCCAAGGACCCGGTCACGCTTGGCCTGTGTTCGCAGCGCGAGCTTGACGCGATGGTCGCGAAGGCCGCCAAGCGCGCCGGAATCTCCGAGGACGCCGAAGGCGCGCTCCGGCCCGAGCGCAACGATCGCGAGAAGCTGATCGAGGAACTGCGCGCCGAACGCGATGCGACCCACAAGGCCGCAGCGCAAGCCGCGCAGGAAGCCGAGGCCGAAGCCTGGCTCGCCCGCAAGCGCGAAGCCGAAGCCGCCGAAGGCAAGATCGACCCCGAGAGCGGGTTTATCTGATAACCCCTTCGTCACCCCGTGCTTGACACGGGGCTTGGCTTTCCTTGTTTGCGTGCCCGCCTCC
>NZ_LSKQ01000094.1 GCF_001557115.1 Erythrobacter sp. CCH5-A1 | reverse complement strand
CCCCGCGTCGCCACCCGCGCCAAGCTTCGCGCCGTTCCCGACACCAACGCCGAACCCCCGCAAAAGCCCGCCCGCCACGACAGTTGGCCGCTCGACACGCAGGCGGCGTTTCTGCGGGCGCTCTCGGCGACGCATTCCGTCTCCGAGGCCGCAAGGTCGGTCGGCAAGTCGCGGCAGTCGGCCTATCGGCTGCGCTCGCGGTTGAAGGGCCAGCCCTTCGATCTCGCGTGGGAGGTGGCGTTCCATCATTCCTATGACGTGCTCGCCCACACCGCGCTCGAGCGCGCGCTGAACGGGGTCGAGGTGCCGGTGTTCTTCCAGGGCGAGCAGGTCGGCAGCTACCGGCGCTTCGACGAGCGGCTGACGGTGGCCTTGCTCGGACGCTACACGATGGGCGGCAATCCGGCCTTCGGGCGACTGGGCTCCACCGCCGAGCGCCATGCGCGCGATTTCGAGGCGCTGCTGGCGAAGGTCGAACACGGCGAAGCGGTGGCGACGGGCGCGCTCACCCCCGAGGATCCGGCCGAGTTCGACGGGCTGACGGGTGCAAACACGGCCCCCTTTCCCTGTCCGTCCGCCTTGTCGGATGACGATTTAATGCAGACATTACAGGAGAATGGATGGAAGGAGTGAAGCGGACAGGGTGTCCGCTTTGTCCGGTTATGCTTTGTTTGTGTTGCGCAGCCGCCTCCGCGGCTGCGTCCTCGGTGCTGTTTCCTTCGCTTCGCTACGGAGCACCTGCGGCTCGCGCCGTGCGCTCGCGGCCCTGAGGGCCGAACCAACGCCTACGGGAATGGGGAGCGCTGGTATCGGTCGCGCAGCGACCGCAAGGCCGACCGGCCGCCCGCAGCGATGCGGCCTTCAGGCCGCGTGAGCGAGGATTTCGCGCGCCGGATGGCGTGCGGAAAACAAAAGACTCCACGCGGAGGCGGGCACGCCAACAATAGGCCTACGCAGCTCGCTCTGAGCGATTCCGCCCGGCCTGCTTGGCGCTGTAGAGCGCGCGGTCGGCGCGGGTGATGAGGCGGTCGGGGGGCTCGGCGGCGCCCTGCTCGGCAAGGCCGAAGCTCGCGGTCAGGCGCCAGGGGCCGGCGGGGGTGATGAGCGGGGTCTCGGCGATGGCGGTGCGCAGGGTCTCGATGCGCTCGGCGAAGGCGGGGAACCCGGCGGCCGGGGCGGCGATGAGAAACTCCTCGCCGCCGATCCGGGCGACCAGCCAGCCATCGGGCACCATGCGGCGCAGCATGGCGGCGAAGTGGACGAGGCTGGCGTCCCCGCCGTCGTGGCCGAGCCCGTCGTTGACGCGCTTGAAGTGGTCGATGTCGGCGATGGCAAGGCAGATGGCGGTGCGGGGCGCGGCGGACCATGCGGCGAGCTGGCCCATCGCCGCGCGGCGGTTGGCAAGGCCGGTGAGCGGGTCCTGCAGCGCGAGCCGCTCGAGATCGCGGCGCGAGGCGTCGAGGCGGATGGTCAGCGCCGCGATCCAGCTGAAGGCGATGCTCGCCACCACCAGCGGGATCAGCGTGGCGAAGACCATGGTGTGCGAATACTGGACTTGGCCGAACATGGTGAAGGAGGTGTGCGCGAAGAGCGCCGAGACCGCGACCGATCCGCCGACCACCACCACGCCGGTGCGGCGCAGGCGGCGGCGCAGCTCGGGCGAGGCGCCGGCAAGGGCGCGGGGGGTGGCAAAGGACTCCATCGCGCCGGCGAGGGTAGCGCGGGAGGTATCGCGATTGCGTTAACGCGCGCGGCGTACGGCAGGGCGATTAGGCGATTGCGGGAAGGTGTGCTACATGGGCGTTGCTGACGTCGAAATTTGCGACGGACTTCGAAATTTGCGCTCAACCATCCGGCCCCGGCCGCTTGGCGATACCCAGACGACGACTTCCTTTCATCGGACGATACGACGCACTACGCTTTGTGGCCTTCCGGCCACGGGGCACGGCCCGCATGGCATCCTGCCGGCGGGCAACCCATTGTTCTTGAAAGGAACAACGCATGAGCAGCAAGACCGGAACCGTCAAGTTCTTCAACACCGAGAAGGGCTACGGCTTCATCCAGCCCGACGATGGCTCGTCGGACAGCTTCGTCCACATCACCGCCGTGCAGGCCGCAGGGATGCACAGCCTCGATAAGGACCAGCGTCTGACCTACGATCTCGAGCGCGGCCGCAACGGCAAGGAAAGCGCCGTGAACCTGGCCTCGGCCTGATCCGAATACCGGGAGCGGGGGGCTTCGGCGTCCCGCTCCCGCGCCTGATACGACGCCTCACGAATCCCGCCTACCCCCTCCCATGGCAGGACACCCCGAATGGCCCAGACCTACGAATTCTATTGCGAGCGCGCCGACGAGGCCGCCGCCCTTGCCGCCAAGGCGACCCTCGAAAACGTCCGCGATCGCGAGCTGCGCTCGGAAAAGACCTGGCGCGGCCTTGCCGAACATGCGCGCAAGACCATCGAAGAACGCGAAAAGGCCGAGGCCGTACGCGCCGAGAAGCGTGCCTCGGAAGGCAGCGACCGCTAGGCGCCCTTGCGGCCGAACACCCGCGCTCTGAGGTCGCGCCCGCTGGCCCCGGTCAGCCCCGGCTCGGGCGGCGTGGGCGGCACGGGAGGGCGCGGTGCGGGCGGCGCCTCGGGATGGCGCACCTCGAAGCGGCCGCCGATCCCCTCGGCCAGCTTGCGCTTCTGGAACCACTCGTTGGCGAGCGCCATCTTCTCGTCCTGACCCACCGGCATGAGATCGAGCGGGAAGGCACGGTCGTCGACCACGCGCTCGTCGGGCACGTGCTCGGGGGCGAGGAAGCCGTGCTCGACATGCTTCAGCGGGATCAGCTCGTAGAGCGGCATGTCGGCGGGCGAGGGGTCGACCGCGCCGATCATCGCGCCCTTTTCGTGGTGCAGCACGCGGTAGGACTGGCTGCGATCCTCGGGCCCGAAGGTGTCGTGGTGCGGAATGACATAGCCGTTCGGCATGGTCGCGATCCGGAGGAAGGCCATGATCGTCTCGAGATTGGCTGTCCACGGCAGGACCGAGGGCTGGATGATGACCTCGCGGCCGAGCCAGTGGCGCGCGCCGAAGGTGCGGATGCCGACCTTGGCCTCCTCGCCCGCCGCCGCCCGCGGGCCGAACAGGAAGGGGTGGATGTGGAGCGGGCCGGGCATGTCGCCGGACTCGGCGAAGCGGTCGAACAACTCGCCTTGGAGCAGCATGTCCGTCGGGGTCCAGTGGACCGCGAGCGGCATCGCAAACTCGATCGCAATCCGGGCCATCAGCGCCAGCACGGAAAGCCGGCGCTCGAACTGCGGCTGGGTCGCGCCCGAGCGCGGGCGGCCGATGGCATCGAACATTGCCGCGATCTTGGGATCGTCCTCGACCCCGGCGAACACCCCGTGGCTGACTTCGAGCAGGATATGGCCATAGGTGCGCGCGATCCGCTGGTCGATGTCGGGCGTGGCAAGCCGGGTGAAGGGGGACCCGAGCGAGGGCGCGAACAGCCGGGCATCGCAGGGCCTGTCGACATATTCGAAGGTCACCATCAGCTCCTCGCCTCCGGAAAAGAGGCGGTAGAAGCGGCCCGGATTGGTCTCGGAGATGTTGAATTCGGCGCCGCTGCGCATCCGCTCGATGCGCATGTACTGGCGCATGATCGCTTCGAGATCGTGGACCGGCCGGTCGAACAACAGCGCGGCCTGGAGGCGGTTGGGGTAAAGCATGGCGGTAGCGAACCCGGGATTGAGATAGGCTCAAGGCCTTAACGCGACAGGGTTAAATCCGGGTTGACGGGCTCATCCCGCGCCGCGGATCGCGCATTCTTCAAGCAGGCCGTCGATCGCCTTGGCGACCCCGAAGAACCCCGCCTTGGCGAGCGGCCAGGTGGCACGGTCGAGATCGCCGATGAGGGCGAGGCGGCTCACCTCACGGGGCAGGGTGGCAAGCTCGGGCCAGAGCGCATCGCCGGTCCATCCGACCGGAAGATGGGAGAAGGCAATGCTCGACACGCCTGCATCCGCCAGCAGGGGCGCGAGCGGCTCGCCTGCGCGCCATTCCACCGCCGGGCAGCCGAAAGCCGCTGCCGCCTCGGCCATGCCGGAGGCGACTGCGCCGTAAGCGAAGTCGCGCGCCAGATCGCCGACGCTGTCGCGCGAGCGGGCATCGGGCCGGGCCGCTCCGATAACCAGCGCTGGCGCGGCGGGGAGGGCGAGGGGGGCGTGATGCGCCGCCTCGTCGTGCAGCAGCAGCGCGAAGGGCTCGGCGAAATCGGTGGCGGTGACGGGACGGGGCAGGTCGAGCTTCTGGCGCGGATACTCGGGCACTTCGGTCAGCGGCTCGGCCTCATCCCCCGCGAGCCGCGTAGCGGCGAGCGCCCCCTCGGGCCGCCCGGCGGTGTAACGCGCGATGTTGTCGGCGCGGGCGAGGTAGTGCTTGCCCTTGGTGTGCAGCCCCGCGACCCAGCGCCACGACAGCGTGTTCGAGGCCGCGTCGCCGTCCATCAGGTGCCGCAGGAAGAAGTCCGCCCCGAGCCGCCAGTCGAGCTTCAGCGTGAAGATCCAGATGCTCGCAAACCACATCCGCGCGTGGTTGTGGAGGTAGCCGGTCGCCACCAGCTCCCGCGCCCAGACGTCGAAAGCCTCGATCCCGGTGCGGCCGCCGGCCGCTTCCTCGTAAGCGGTGCGCAGGCCCGCATTGCGCGTCAGCGCGGCGCGGGCGCCGTCAAGGTCGCGGCGGTAATCATGCCAGATCGCGGGGCGCTGTTCGAGGTAGCCCTTGAAGTAGATCCGCCAGAACACCTCGGCGATGAACTTCTCCGCCGCGCGGGGGGAGTGCTGGCCCAGCACTGCCTCCAGCACCTCGGTCTCGTCGATCAGCCCGGCATGGAGCCACGGCGAGAGCTGGCTGACATTGTTCCGCCCCGCGCCCTCGCCCGGGCCATCATCGGCATTGCGGGTCTCGGCATAGCGGCGGCCGGCGGCGGGGAGGAATTGGGCGAGGCGGGC
>NZ_LSKQ01000093.1 GCF_001557115.1 Erythrobacter sp. CCH5-A1 | reverse complement strand
CCTGCGTGCGGGGGCAGGGGGAGCGGGCGGGGCGTAAGCGGGCGCGGCTGCGGCATAGGCGGCGTGCCCGGCGCTGCTCACCCGGAACTGCGCGACCAGCTCGCCCAGACGCTGCGCCTCGCTCGAGAGGCTGCGCGTGGCGGCGGTCGACTGCTCGACCATCGCCGCGTTCTGCTGGGTCATCCGGTCGATCGTGCCGACCGCGGAATTGACCTGCTCGAGATTGGTCGCCTGCGCGGCGGTGGTCTCGGCGATCTCCTCGACCTGGGCGGTGACGGCGCCGACCTGCGCGACGATTTCGGCAAGCAGCGTGCCGGTCTCGCCGACGAGGCTGACGCCGTCGCCGACATGCGCGGTCGATTTGTCGATCAGCGCCTTGATGTCGCGCGCCGCCTCGGCCGAGCGCTGGGCGAGGGCGCGGACCTCGTTGGCGACGACCGCGAAGCCCTTGCCGGCCTCGCCCGCGCGCGCGGCCTCGACCCCGGCGTTCAAGGCGAGGAGGTTGGTCTGGAAGGCGATCCCGTCGATGACGTCGATGATCTGGGTGATCTCGCGCGC
>NZ_LSKQ01000092.1 GCF_001557115.1 Erythrobacter sp. CCH5-A1 | reverse complement strand
CCAACTACCTCAGAAACAGCGGCTATGCCTCAATCTAAACAGGACAGACTCTAGCCAACGTGTTTTCGGGAATCACTTCGGTTAGCCCGCTCGATCAGAGGAACGCGTCTACGTTCGGCGCCTGCTAAGAAATCGCTGACTAGGCCCAAGAGCACCCGCATAGACCCTACGGCCGTGCTTCTGCCGTCCATCTTTGACTGAAATCAGCGATCTACTGTGCAGCGCTCAAACCAGCTGGCAGATCGCCTTAGGCTCCACTTCGGTCACTGCGATCCAGAAACCCGACAGGTCGGCCTTCAAGCTGGGCGATGGAAAATGCCTCCAAAAACCATTCCTGAAAACACGTTCGACCGGAAATACCACATTTCCGAAAACACGTTCGTTTCAGCATAGGGGCAAATGGGGGATCAGAAAGTTTGGGATCGGCGCATCATATGTGAATCGGAACGCTAACTGATCCTATGGCCTCACGCTCTGAGCCGTGCTTTCAAAGTTATCAACAGGGCAGGGAGGTGGCCAACGTGTGATCGGGCATCAGATGACGTGTTATTAGAATCTGGCGGTCGTGCTATCAGAAACCGAACATCGTGTTATCAGATTCGACATAGCGACCCCGACTCGCGAGAAATCAGGAGTTTGCAGGCTGATGGCGAGCAGGTAACCTCTTAACCTTAGAATCTAAATCCCCTAACGTTTTCGCCTGCGGCGGATTTGTTATTGATTTGATTCAAGATTAAGGAAGATCGCGCTCTCGCTTCGAGAATGACCTCGCCCGAGAGACGCGCAAATTCCATAAGAATCAGACGTCCGCAACTGAGCGGCGGTCACAGCCTCAGGATCGATTCCTTGAATCACCATAGAGACCTGTGATTCAAACTTCCGATTGGCCTAGCTCCAGGCGGCTGTCGCATACTCCTCCGTATGTTAGAGCATGATCAGAACGAGTGTCACATTTGGCTCGAAGCCAAGAATCCCGATCTCAATGTTGCACGGCGCTATGCCATATCTCGGAGCCAAGACCTGTTCGGTGTTGCGATTGTTGAATTCTCGTGGGGCCGGATTGGAACGCGTGGACAGCGACGTAAGTTGTCATTCGCTGACCCGGGCAGGGCGAAAAAGTTCGTAGAGCAGCTGCTACGCCGCAGAGCGAGCTCACAAAATCGAATTGGCGTTTGTTACCGGGAAGTATTCCGGGGTCCATGACACGTTCACGTGTCCGTTCGGACGATTGCGCCATCGGAAGTTCGAAGACTGGCCATGCCGGCAGTCACCATAGCCGCAACTGATTGTGACGCGGTTCGCTTGGTCACCTCAAGGCCTCTGGCAAGCTCCGCACGGGTAAGAGGTCCGATGCCGGCTACAAGACGCCAAGCCAGGGGAGCCGTCGACGAGGCGTAGAGGCCTGAAAGTGCTCCCTCAGCCTGCAGGTGAGCCCTTTGCATGGCACGGAGGTCTGAGGCTGCACTCTCGGCAGCAGCCTGAAGCGCACGACGTAATAGGACGGGCAGGGGATCCTCGTGGAGTTCGCGGAACAGGGCCCGCGGCATGACCCCAGCAAGCGCCATTGGCGCCGACCCCAGCCCAAACAAGTGTGGGCGCATGGCGGCCGCAAGCGACGCAGCCCAGGCCGCCCCCCGGGGCGCCAAACGTGTGACCGCGAACCCACTGACCTGGATGATCTCGCTGCCGCCTTCAAGAAAGTCGATTTCCTCAGTTCGCAGTTCCGCCAGCCATTCAAGGAGGGTGCCCATTGGATCGCTGGTCGGCAGCAGCGCATCGAGCCGTTCGAGCGCGCGATCAGCAGGCCTGTATGTCTCGCTGAATCCTTCGGAGTGACTTTTCGCGGCCATGACCAGCTTGGCAGCATGGGCGAGAGGAGGGTGACCTCGCCGGCTGATCCACGACAAGAACTGACGGCGTTCTTCGGAGTACCACGAGCGCACAAGCTCATCGGCCTCAAGCCCCGGATTGTGTTCAATTCCAAGATTATCAAACGGATAGTCGCGCACATGCACGCGCCAGAGCCGCCGGAGTGAGGCCAGCGCAAGGCATTGGGAAAGCTCGGGTGAGATGAAGGGGAGGGCGCCTTCGATGCGGGCAAGCGTCAGTTGCCAAGGTGCTGGGGCAGATACCATCAGCCAGATAGTATATAAATGGCTTAAAAAGTATACCCAGCTTGTACGGTGGATTTGCTGTCCGATAACGGCCCTTCACGGACGACACGCTATTCTATATGAAGGAGCCGAAATTCGCCGCGATGTCGCCCGCGCCCTAAGGCAGGGATAAGGCACAGCAGCGGCAATGAAGCTTGAGGAGTGTCGCCGTGGACGATGACAGCAGTAGGGCCTTGGGGCTTTCAGATGAGGCCGCGCTTGCGCCGCTGGGGAATGTGATCCCGCCGCAGCTCGCGGCTGAGATCGAGGCGGCCCGCTTGTACCGGGCGCGCTCCAAGGCCGCCAACACCGTGCGGGCGTATGACAGCGACTGGCGGCAGT
>NZ_LSKQ01000091.1 GCF_001557115.1 Erythrobacter sp. CCH5-A1 | reverse complement strand
GGTTCGGCGGCTTCGGCGGCGGATCGTCCGGCGGCGGCGGCGCTTCGGGAGGGTGGTGAGCGATGGCGATAATGGATGATGCCGGACGCAAGCTTGTCGCCGAAGCGGTGACCGAGGCGGAAGGCGCGACCTCGGGCGAGATCGTCACCGTGCTGGCGGATAGCTCTGACGGCTATACCGACGTCGCGCTGCTGTGGGCGGCGGGCGCAGCCTTCACCGCGATGAGCGTGTTCGCGGCCATCCCCGAGCCCTTCCTCGACCGCTGGGACGCGTGGTTTGCCGGCTGGGGCCACGAATGGACCGCAGGCGAGCTCGCCAGCATGGTGATCGCTCTGGGCCTCGTGAAGTTCCTCGGGGTGTGGCTGATCCAGCAATGGCAGCCGCTGAAGTGGCTGCTGGTGCCCGGCCCGGTCAAGGCGGCGCGGGTGCGAAATCAGGCCGTGCGCCAGTTCAAGGTCGGCGCCGAGCGCCGCACCACCGGGCGCACGGGCGTGCTCATCTACCTCTCGATGCGCGAACGCCGCGCGGAGATCGTGGCGGACGAGAGCATCGCCGCGAAGGTGCCGGCCGAAGTGTGGGGCGAGGCGATGGGCGATATGCTCGCCCACATCCGCCACGGGCGCGTGGCCGAGGGGCTCGCCGTCGGCATCCGCGACGTGGGCTTCATCCTCGCCGAGCATTTCCCGCGCGGCGCCGACGATGTGAACGAGCTGCCCGACCGGCTGATCGAGGTTTAGCGCTTGACCTTGCTGGCGTGAGCCTGTGGAAGGGCGCGCAACTGCCCATCCGACGGAGCCTCCCCGTGATCAAAGACCGCGACGCCGATCTGCCCGAACAGGTGCAATGGGAAGGCAAGTTCATCACCGCCAAGACGCGGGGGCGCTGGGAATATGTGGGCCGCGCGCGCGGCATCCGCGCCGCCGCGATCATCGCGCTGGACGATGACCCCGACGGCACCCGCCACGTAATCCTCGTCAGCCAGTATCGCGTGCCGCTCTCGCGCTTCAGCCTCGAGATTCCGGCGGGCCTCGTGGGTGACGACGCCGGGGCCGAGGGCGAGGAAGCCGCCGCCGCGGCCGCGCGCGAGCTCGAGGAGGAGACCGGCTACCGCGCCGGCAAGCTGGAAGTGCTGGGCGAATTCTACTCCTCCCCCGGCATGGTCTCGGAAAGCTTCACGCTCTTGAAGGCGACCGGCCTCGAGCGCGTGAGCGAGGGCGGCGGGACGGAAGGCGAGAACATCACCGTCCACCGGGTTGCCTTGCGCGATCTTTCGCGCTTTGTGGCCGAGTGGCGGCGCGCCGGGCACGCGGTCGATGTGCGGATCGCGATGCTGCTGACGCCGGGATTTCTGGGAGAGGACTAAGAATATGGCAGGACGTGTAGCGGGCAAGATGGCCCTGGTGACGGGCGGCGCGCAAGGGCTTGGCCGTGCGCATTGCATCCGGCTCGCGCAGGAAGGCGCGCGGGTGCTGGCGACCGACATCAACGGCGCAGGGGCCGAGGAGACCGCCGCGATCATCAACGCGGAACTCGGCGAAGGCACCGCCTTCGGCATGGCGCATGACGTGACCAAGCCCGACCAGTGGGAAGCCGCGGTCGACGCCGCCCGCGAGAAACTCGGGGGCCTCAATGTGCTGGTCAACAATGCCGGGATCGGCGTGCCCGGCAATATCGAGGCCTGCGACTTCGGCGACTGGCAGCGCTGCTTCGACATCAACGTCAATTCGATCTTCCACGGCTGCCAGAAGGCCCTGCCGCTGATGCGCGAGCATGCGCCGGGGTCGATCATCAACATCTCGTCGATCGCCGGGCTGATCGCGAGCGACACCATGCCGGCCTACAACGCCAGCAAGGCGGCGGTTTGGATGCTGTCCAAGTCGATCGCGCTGCACTGCGCCAAGAAAGGGATGCAGATTCGCTGCAACTCGGTCCACCCGACCTTTGTCGACACGCCGATCCTCGACGGCACGGCGCGCGCGCACGCGCTCGACAAGGATGTGCTGATGGAGAAGCTGGCGCGGCAGATCCCGCTCAAGTTCGTCGGCGAGCCCAACGACATCGCCAACGCGGTGCTCTATCTGGCGAGCGACGAGAGCCGCTTCATGACCGGCGCCGAGCTGAAGCTGGATGGCGGTATTTCGGCGATGTAAAAAGAGAGGGGCCGCAAAGGGCCCCTCCCGGTTTCGTCAGATCAGGTGCAGCGGCCCGAAAACCGGGAACCGCTTTTCGTCGCTGCACTCAATCCGCGATCAGGGCGATCGCGATGTAGATCAGCACCGGAGCGCCGACGCCGAGCAGCGTGGCGAGCACGAAGCCGAGACGCACCAGCATCGGATCGATGCCGAAATAGTTGCCGATGCCCGAGCACACGCCGAAGACCTTGCCGTTCATCTTGTCGAGACGGAAGCTGCGGCTCGGCGGGGTGCCGCCCGAGTTGCGGATGTCGTTCATGGTGGTCGAACTCCTGTGAAAACGTGGGTCGATCAGGCCATCAGGCCGGGTGTGGCAGGGATGATCGCATAGGCGAAGCTGGCAACCGTAAGGATGACAGCGAAAGCGGCAGATGCAAGGCGGGCGGTGTTGTCGTTGCCGAACATGGGTCGTGGTCCTTTGGTCTGAGAGGGTGTCGGAGGCGATCAGGCCATCAGCGAGGGGCTGGCGGGGATGATCGCGTAGGCGAAGACGGCTGCCGAGATCACGACCGAGAAGGCGGCGGCGAAGAGGCGGCTGGCGGTTTCGTTGGCGTACATGTTTGGTCTCCTGTTGCTGTGTTTCCGGGGCTGTCCCGGGGATGCCGGATACTTTGCACGGGCCGTGCCAAACTCGAAAAATGGCCGATTTCCGTCGTTTTCCACCTTTCACCCCTCAAACGCGGCGTTAAGCAAAACGAAAGCTTGGGAAAATTCACCAAGCATTGGGATCGGCGATTTTCCCACGGGGCGCACTGGCCAAACCGCCCCCCTCCCGCTACCCCCGCGCCTGCCATGGGCCTCAGCCGCATCAGCCTCGAAAACTTCCGCAACCACCCGGCGACCGCGCTCGCCGAGACCGCGCATTTCAACCTGCTGGTGGGCGAGAACGGGGCGGGGAAGACCAATCTGCTCGAGGCCCTGTCGCTGCTCGGCCCAGGGCGCGGGCTGAGGCGCGCGAACCTCGGCGATCTGGCGCGGCGCAGCGCGCCCGGCGCCCCGCCCCTCCCCTTCGCCATCGGCGCAAGCCTGACCGAGGCGGGCACAGTCTCGGCGCGGCTCGGCACCTATACCGAGGACGGCGCCCCGCAGCGGCGGCTGGTGCGCGTCAACGGCGCCCCCGCGACCGCCGCGAGCCTTGCCGAGTGGCTCGCGCTGTCATGGCTCACCCCGGCGATGGACGGCCTCTTCACCGACAGCGCGGGCGCGCGGCGGCGGTTCATGGACCGCATGGCGCTCGCCCTCGCGCCCGATCACGCGCAGCGGGTGAACGCGCTGGAGAGCGCCCTGCGCGAGCGCGGCAAGCTGCTCGACAGCGGGGGCGATCCTCGCTGGCTCGACGCGGTGGAAGCCCAGGCCGCCGATCACGGCACCGCCGTCACCCGCGCCCGTGCCGAGCTGGTGGCGCGCCTCGCCGACGAGCTGTCCGCCCTGCCCCCCGAACCTTTCGCCCGTCCCGCGCTGACCTACCGCCCGGGCGGCCCCGCGGACGAGACCGCCTTGCGCGCCGAACTCGCCCGCGGCCGCCCGCGTGACCGTGCCGCAGGCCGCGCGCTTACCGGGCCGCAGCGCGACGAGCTCGAGGTGCGCATGGCCTCCACCGGCCACCCCGCCGCGGCCTGCTCGACCGGCGAGCAGAAGGCGATGCTGATCGCGATCACGCTCGCCCACGGCATCCTCGCCGCCGCCGGGCGCCCGAGCGTGCTGCTGCTCGACGAGGTCGCCGCGCACCTCGATCCCCTCCGCCGCGCCGAGCTGTTCCGGCGTCTGCGCGAGGGCAAGGCGCAGGTGTGGATGACCGGCACCGAACTCGCCCCTTTCGAGTCCCTGCGCGGCGAGGCGGCGGTGTGGCGCGTCTCGGGCGGGAGCGTGGAGCGGATTTAGGGCGCGGGCGTTGCGGCAGGCGCAGGCGGCAGAGCGCCCTCCACCTGCCCGAGCGTTGCAGCCACCAGCTTCTCGATGCCGTCGGCGGTCGGGTGGATCCGGTCCGACTGGAACAGCGCCGGCTCGCGATAGATGCTCTCGAGCCAGAAGGGGATCAGCGCCGCGCCGTATTCCTTCGCCAGATCGGCATAGATCGCATCGAACTGTGCCTGATACTCCGGCCCGTAATTGGGCGGCGCGCGCATCCCCATCAGCAGCACCGGCACCTTTTCCTTCTTCAGGATCGCCAGCATCTTGCCGAGGTTCGTCTTGGTCTCCTCGGGCCCCAGCCCGCGCAGCAGGTCGTTGCCGCCCAGTTCGAGAATGAACAGCGCAGGCGGCGTCTCCTGCGCCGCGAGCGTGAATTCGAGCCGCTGAAGCCCCGCCGCGGTGGTATCGCCCGAGACGCCCGCATTGATCACATCGGCATTGATCCCCTTGGCGCGCAGGGCGTTCTCGAGCTTCTCGGGATAGGCATCGCGCGGGTCGAGGTTGTAGCCCGCGAACAGGCTGTCGCCGAAGGCGATGATCTTGCGCTCGGGCCCCGTCACGGAAATCGCGGGGGCCGCGCGTTGGCCATCCTCGGCCTGCTGGGGCGCGGTCGCCGCCTCGTCGCTGCACGCGCCGAGCGCCAGCGAAACGGCGCCCGCCAGAGCGAAAATCGACCAAGAGCGCTTGTGCATCCGCGAGCCTTCCATACCTGTAGCTTGTTGCCTCCCCCCACCTATGCCATCGGAACCTAGTGACAAGTCCCTCTCTCGCAATCAGCGCCCGCAACCTCACCCTGACCCTCGGCAGCACCGCTTCGCCGGTGACGATCCTGCGCGGGATCGATCTCGATGTGCCGCAGGGGCAGGTGGTGGCGCTGCTCGGGCCTTCGGGTTCGGGCAAGAGCTCGCTGATGGCGGTGCTTTCGGGGCTGGAACGCGCCAGCGGGGGGAGCCTCGAGGTGGCAGGCGCGGATTTCGCGGCGCTTGACGAGGATGGCCTCGCGGCAGCGCGGCGGGGGCGGATCGGGATCGTGCTCCAGGCCTTCCACCTGCTCCCGACCATGACCGCGGCGGAAAATGTCGCGACCCCGATGGAACTGGCGGGCATGGCCGACGCGGGGCCCCGCGCCCTCGCCGAGCTGCAGGCGGTCGGCCTCGGCCACCGCACCGGGCACTACCCCACCCAGCTTTCGGGCGGCGAGCAGCAGCGCGTCGCCATCGCGCGGGCCACCGCCCCGCGCCCCGGCCTGATCTTCGCCGACGAGCCGACCGGCAACCTCGATGCGGCAACCGGCGAGGAGATCATCAAGCTGCTCCTCGCCCGCCGCGCCGAGACCGGAGCGACGCTACTGATCATCACCCACGACGCCGCGCTCGCCGCACGCTGCGAGCGGGTGCTGACCATGGCGGACGGGGTGATCGTCTCGGATACGGCTGGCGCATGAGCCTTCCGCTCGGGACAGCATGGCGCATTGCCCGGCGCGACCTGAACGCGCGCTTCCGCGGCCTCAGGCTGCTGCTGGTGTGCATCTTCCTCGGCACCGCCGCGCTCGCCGCGATCGGAACGCTGACGGCGGCGATCGAGAACGAGCTGGCTTCCTCCGGGCAGGAGCTGCTCGGCGGCGATCTTGAGGTCGAGGTGTGGCAACGCACCCTGCGGCCCGACGAAGTGAAAGCGCTCTCCGCCTATGGCACCATCTCCAGCGGCTACCGGATGCAGGCGATGGCGAGCACGCTCGAGGCCGCCGCGCCGATCGAGCTGAAGGCGGTCGATGGCAAGTGGCCGATGTTCGGGCGACTGACCCTCGCCGATGGCCGCAAAGTCGGCGCGCCTGCGGGCAAGGACGCGTGGGTGGCTGCCACGGCGCTGGAGCGGCTCGGGATCAAGGTCGGCGAGAATTTCAAGGTCGGCACCGTCACCCTGCGCGCGGCGGGCATCATCAAGGACGAGCCCGACCGCCTCTCCGAAGGCTTCCAGCTCGGCCCGACGATCATCGTCGCGCAAGGCGTGCCTGCCGAGGCCGGGCTGATTGCCCCCGGCGCGCTCTACCAAAGCAAGCACCGCATCGCCTTCGCCGATCCGGGACGCGACCCTTCCGCCGTGGAGGAGGCGCTTGCCAAGCGCTTCCCCACCGCCGGTTTCGACTTCCGCACCCGCGACCGTGCCTCGCCCGGCGCCGACCGCTTCGTGCGCCAGATGAGCGACTTCCTCACGCTGGTGGGCCTTGCCGCGCTGGTGATCGCGGGGATCGGGATTGCCGGCGGCGTCTCGTCCTATCTCGACCAGCGCCGCGCGAGCATCGCGACCCTCAAGGTGCTGGGCGCGACCTCCGGCGACATCGTGCGCATCTATGCCATGCAGATCGGCGCCGCCGCGCTGGCCGGGAGCGTCGCGGGGCTGGCGGCGGGCGTGCTCGTCACCCCGCTGCTGGCGAGCGCCTTGCAGGGCCTGTTGCCGGTCGAAAGCGGCTTCATCATCTCGCCCCCCGCGCTGCTGCTGGCGGCCTCATACGGCCTGCTGGTGGCCTTCGCCTTCGCCGCCGCGCCGCTGCTGCGCGCGCGGACCTATCCGGCGATGGCGCTGATGCGGTCCGCCATCGTGCCGCTGGCGCGCGACCGGCGCGCCTTGCTGGCGACCGCGCTCGGCATCGCCGCGATCTGCGCGCTGGCGCTGCTGACCACCGCGCAGCCGATGCTCTCGGGGGGGTTCCTGCTCGGCGCGGGCGGCGCGCTGGCGCTGCTGGCGGGGATCGGCTGGGGCATCCAGGCGCTCGCCCGCCGCCTGCCGCGCCCGCGCAGTCCGCTGCTGCGGAGCGCGCTCGCCAACATCCACCGCCCCGGCGCGCCGACGGGGGCACTGGTCACGGCATTGGGCTTCGGGCTGGCCGCCTTTGTGCTGCTCGCCGCGGTCCAGAGCGCGATCGACGGCAACATCGCCCGCCGCGTGCCGATGGAGGCGCCCGACTATTTCGTGCTCGATGTGCCGGTCGCCAAGGAACCGCGCTTCTTCGCGCTGGTCCAGCGCGAGTTCCCGAAGGCCGGGCTGCGAACGGTCCCCACCTTGCGCGGCGCGGTGCTCGCCTACGGGCCCAGGGACAAGCTCACCCGCGTCGCCGATCTGGAGGAAATCCCCGAGGGTGCCTGGGCCCTGCGCGGCGAGCGTGCGCTGACCTATGCCGACAACCTGCCGCAGGGCAACCGCATCGTCGAAGGCGCGTGGTGGAGCCCATTCCACCGCGGCGAGCCGTTGGTTTCCATCGATGCCGATTTCGCCAAGGCCGTGGGCCTCAAGGTCGGCGACTATCTCACCATCGGCATCCTCGGGACCGAGCGCACCGCGCGCATCGCCAATATCCGCGAGATCGACTGGGAGAGCATGGGCTTCAACTTCGTGCTGGTGTTCAGTCGCAACGCCATTGCCGACGCGCCGCACAACCTTTCGGCCACGATCGACCTGCCCGACGGCGCCGATCCTGCCGCGCGCGGCCGGTTGCTGCGGGCGCTGGTGAAGGAGATGCCCTCGTCCTCGGTGATCGAGGTCGGCGGGATTCTGGTCGAGGCAAGGAAGCTGCTCGAACAGGTGAGCCTCGCCACCCTCGCCGCCGCCGCGGTGACGGTGCTGGCGGGCCTTGCCGTGCTGATGGGCGCGATTGCCGCGGCGCGCGCGGCGCGCACCTATGACACGGTGATGCTGCGCGTGCTGGGCGCGAGCCGGCGGCAGATCCTGCTGTTGCAGCTGGCCGAATACGGGCTGCTGGCAGGCCTCCTCGCGCTCGTCGCGCTGGGGCTTGGCGGCGGGCTCGCCTGGGTGGTGATCACCCAGCTGTTCGAGTTCGACTGGCTGCCCGATTGGGGCGAGGTGCTGGGCGTGCTCGGCCTCGGCACCGCGCTGGTGCTCGGCTTCGCGCTCGCCGGTTCGCTGCCCTTGCTGGCAGCGAAACCGGCGCGCGCTCTGAGAGAACTTTAGGCGAAGACCTCTTCGAGCCGCTCGGACCCGCCGCCGGTCACTTCGTTGTGCAGCGCCGCCGTGTATGCGGAGGCGAACATCGTGTAGACGACGAACAGCGGGATAAAGGCCAGCATGCCGAGCAGCATTCCCCCGACGGCGGCCGCGCTCGGCTCGCTCTGGCTCCCCAGCATGCTGCCGAAGATCAGCAGGAAGGGCAGGCCGAGGGCCACCAGCGTCAAGACACCCAAGGCCAGCGTCGCAAGGAAGATGCCGAGCACCCGCCCGCGTGTCACCTCCCAGCTGCGCCGGATTGCGGCAATCGGATTGAACACCTGATCGACAGCGACCACCGGGACCAGCACCGCGAAGCGGCAGCCGAGATAGACGATCACCGGGAGGATCAGCAGCAACATCACGCCGCCCACCGCGCCCCCTGCGGCGGTGCCGCCCAAGCCGGCGACCCCGACCACGCCAGCCACCAGCGCCGACAACGCCACATAGGCGATCAAGAGGATGACCGCGATCCCGAAGAACGGCAGCGCGCTCTTGAACCCGCGGGCCATCGCCCCGCCGAAGGAAGGCTCCTCGAGCGGCGAGGCGAGCGTCACCATCGCCGCCTGCTGTGCCAGCGCCAGCACGATATAGGCGCCGTAGAACAGCACCAGGAAGATGATCAGCCCGGCGCTCATCCCGGTGATGGCAGCCGGGTCATCGAGCCCCGCGCCGAGGCTCGCCGCCCCCGCCGCGCCCATCACCGCCATCACGATGCCGAGCACGATCGAGCCCACCATCTGGAGCGCAAAAAACACCGCGAACATGCCGAGCAGCAGCCAGAATCGCTGCCGCATCATCGCCCAGCCCGTCGCAAACACGCGTCCGATATCGATCATGATTGTCCCCTTGCGGTCATCCCCTTGCCGCAAGTTGGAGGATGCATGGGACAAGCGCCTGATGCAAACGGAAAAAGCGGCAGGGCCGCACAGGACTACTCGAACAGCGCGGCGTCAAGAGTGATCGCGCGCGGGTTCTCGCCATAGCGGTTGGGTCCGGGCGTGCCGCCGGCCAGCATCAGCCACAGCAGCCAGCCCACCCCGACATAGGGCAGGAACGTGACGAGCAGCGTCCAGCCCGAGGTGTCGTGATCGTGCACCCGGCGGATCTGCAGCGCGAGCGTCGGCAGGCCGAAGGCCAGCAGATAGATCCCGAACACGGCGAGCAGCAGGTTCTCGCGCAGCGGCCCTTGAGGAAGGAGCGTCAGGCAATTGAGCGCCGCGGCGAGGAAGCCGATCTGCCACAGGATGAAGCCCCAGTACTCGCTGCGGGTCGCGCGGCCGCGAAAGTCGAGGGTGCGGCGCAGGGGCAGGACGAGGCTGTCGAACATGGCCCTTCATTCCTTTGCCGTGCAGCCTTGCGCAAGCCCCCGCGCGCGGTGCTCCCGCGCAAGCAAAAAGGCCCCGCACCGGCTGGTGCGAGGCCCTTTGCTGTTGCCCTTGAAGGGGCGGATCAGAACTTGAAGCGCACGAGGCCGCCATAGGTGCGCGGCTGGCTCGGGTAGCCCGACACCGTGCCGGCCTGCGCGACGCCGTCGAACACCGTGATGATGTACTGGTCGTCAAGCAGGTTGCGCGCCCAGGCACCGACTTCGAGGCCGTTCGAGAGCTGGAAGATCATCGAAGCGTTCACGAGGTTGGTTTCGCGCGAGAAGATGCGCTGGTCGCGGCGGGCGTTGACCGGGCCGTTGAAGGTCGGCAGGCCGTTGTTGATGTCGACATTGCTTTCATGGGCGTAATCGATACGCGTGATCAGCTTGTTGTCGCCGATCTCGAGCGTGTGGGTCGCCGAGGTCGCGATGCTCCAGGCAGGGATGCCGCCGGGGCGGAACCCGGTGAGATTGCCGACCGGACTTTCGGTGAAGCTGTCGAAGGTCGGATCGAGGTGGGTCATCGCGAAGGTGAAGACCAGATTGTCGCTCGGCCGGATCGTGCTGTCGAGTTCGAAGCCGCGGACCGACTGCTGACCGGCGTTGTTCAGCTGGAAGCCGGTGCCGGTGAACAGGAAGCTCTGGAAGCCCTTGATGGTCTGGTCGAACACCGCCAGGTTGAAGCCGAAGCCGGGCCACTGCGCCTTCAGGCCGACTTCGTAGACCTCGGCATTTTCCGGGCCGGCAAAGCGCGAGCCGGTGCCGAGGTTGACAACCCCGAGGCCGGCATTGGTGATCGGCGAGGCGGGTGCGGCAAAGCTCGAACGGCCCGGACCCGGGATGTAGTCGCCGAAGGCCGGACGGCTATCGCGCGAGAGGTTGACCGAGCTCGCCTTGAAGCCGGTCGCGTAGCTCGCATAGACGTTGACTTCGTTCGACACCTGATAGGCGATGCGGCCGAGGTAGGTCAGCTTGTCGTCGCGGGTCTGGCCCGGCTCCACCGCGTTCGGAATGGCGAGGAACGGCGGCTGGAACTGGAACGGCGAAAGGCCGAGCAGCGGGTTGGTCGCAGGGTTGGTCGCAGCGGCGAGCAGCTGCTGCTGCACCGCGCCCGGGAGAGCCTGGAACTGCGCCCGGTTGAAGACATCGGGGAGCGCCGGGTTTGCCACCGTCGCACCGGTGATGAAGGCATCGACGAGGTTGATGTTGGCCAGCTCGTCGAAGGCCTGACCCGCCAGCGCGAAGTCCTTCTTGTCGTCGGTGTAGTTGAACCCGCCGGTGATCACAAGGCCGTCAACCGGCTCGAAATCGACCGTGCCGAAGACCGACCAGGCGGTGTTGTCCATCGAGTACTGCTCGGCGGTCAGCGGGCCGGCGCTGAAGATCGAGCCCTGCGGCAGGCCGAAGTTGGCTTCCACACCGTTGAAGGTGGCCGGGTTGCCGGTGAGCAGCGCGAAGAAGGTGCGCGCATCGTCACCCGTGGTCAGACGGCTGTCCTGTCTGATGGATTCGTCGAAATAGAACCCGCCGAGCAGGAAATTGATCGGGCCGTCGAAGTCCGAGGTCAGGCGCAGTTCCTGGGTGAAGGTCTGCACTTCCTGGTCACGCACTTCGCTCACGATGTTCGCGCTGGTGAAGTCGACGTCCTGATCGAGGAAGTTCTTCAGTTCGCGATAGGCGGTGATCGAGGTGAAGGTCAGCGGACCGGTGCTCCAGTCAGCCTGGATCGAGCCGCCGTAGTTGTCGACGGTGTTGAGCGGCTTTTGGCTGAGGAAGGTGTTGTAGCTGAAGAAGTTGGTGTCGAGCTGGCCGCCCACCGCGCCGATCGCCGGAGCGGTCGGTCCGGCGACGAGGGTCGAGACGAGGCAGCAGGTCTCGTCGATCTTGGTGTAATCGGCGATCGCGCGGATCTTGAAGTCCGGGGTCGGCTCGATCAGCAGCTGGCCGCGCGCCGACCAGCGGTTGCGGTCCGACACGTCGGTGTTGAGGTTGACGATCCGGGCATAGCCGTCACGACGGTTGTACGAGCCATCCAGCGAGAAGGCGATGTTCTCGGCGATCGGGCCGGTCACTTCGCCGCGCACCACGAGCGCGTTGTAGTTGCCGTAGCTGACTTCGGCCTGGCCGCCGAATTCGTACTGCGGCTCCTTGGTGACGACCGAGATCACACCGGCCGAAGCGTTCTTGCCGAACAGGGTCGATTGCGGCCCGTTCAGCACTTCGATGCGCTGGACCATGTTGAGGTCGGACAGGGCCGCGGCCGAGCGCGAGCGGAACACGCCGTCGATGAACACGCCGACCGAAGGCTCGATCCCGAAGTTGTTGTCGCCGTTGCCGAAGCCGCGGATGATGAAGGTGGTCGCCGAGGCGCTTTGCAGCTGGCTGACGCGCAGCGAGGGGGTGACGGTCTGGAGGTCGAGCACGTCGCGGATCTGCGCCTGCTCGAGCACTTCGCCGCTGGTCACCGACACCGAGATCGGGGTCTCCTGCAGGGTCTGCTCGCGCTTGGAGGCGGTGACGATGATGACGTTGCTGCTTTCCGGATCATCCACCGTCGGCTCGTCGGCGTCCTGCGCCAGCGCCGCGCCGGGCATGGCAAGGCAGGCCACACCTGCAAGCAGGGTGAATCGGTATGCGCCGGCAGTGCCGGTGAAGGTCGAACGCATGGAAGCTCCTCTCCAAAAATCCCGCGACCCCGGCGCCCTTTGTCGGGCACGCGCCGTCCCAGCGCGCTCTCTCCCGAAGTCGTGTGGCGGCGGTGATAAGCCAGCACCGCGTCCGGAACAAGCGGCTGGCTGGCTATTTTGAGGGGCAAGTCACAAGAATGTTGCGCAAGAGTCACAGTGCATCCCCCCGTGCAGCCGGCCCGCAATGCCCCGGCGCTTGCCCCTCGGGCAGACCCCTGCTAGGCGCGCCCGCAATGTTGCAACGCAGCACCAGATTGCAGCTTCGGCGCATGCCGTAGCGTCCGGCGCTGTCGCTAACCCGCCACAAACCCTGCCTAACCGGGCTGCCCCAGGTGCCCCGACCCGTTTCCTGCCCCGGATGTGCGCTGCCATCCGGCTTTCACCGGAAGTTTTCGCAAAAATGTCGTCCGCCCTCAGAAATATCGCGATCATCGCCCACGTTGACCACGGCAAGACCACGCTGGTCGACCAGCTCTTCCGCCAATCGGGCACTTTCCGCGAGAACCAGCGGGTCGAGGAACGCGCGATGGATTCGGGCGATCTCGAAAAGGAACGCGGGATCACCATTCTCGCCAAGTGCACCAGTGTCGAGTGGGAACAGGGCGGAGAAACCACCCGCATCAACATCGTCGACACCCCCGGCCACGCCGACTTCGGGGCGGAAGTCGAGCGCATCCTCTCGATGGTCGACGGCGTGATCCTGCTGGTCGACAGCGCGGAGGGCGCGATGCCGCAGACCAAGTTCGTCACCGGCAAGGCGCTCGCGCTGGGCCTCAAGCCCATCGTCGTCGTCAACAAGATCGACCGTCCCGACGGGCGCCCGCAGGAAGTGCTCGACGAGGTGTTCGATCTCTTCGTCAGCCTCGATGCCAATGATGAGCAGCTCGATTTCCCGGTGCTCTATGCCTCGGGCCGCGAAGGCTATGCGAGCGAGGACGCCGAAGCGCGCAGCGGCACGCTCGCGCCGCTGTTCAACAAGGTGATCGAGCACGTCCCGGCCCCCGGCCTCGACCCCGACGCCAAGTTTGCTTTCCTGTGCACCCTGCTCGACCGCGACAACTTCATGGGCCGCGTGCTCACCGGCCGCGTGCAATCGGGCACGATCCGCGTCAATGATCCGATCCACGCCATCGACATGGACGGCAAGGTGATCGAAACCGGCCGCGCGACCAAGCTGATGAGCTTCGATGGTCTCGAGCGCGTGCCGGTCGAGATCGCGCGCGCGGGCGACATCATCGCGCTCGCCGGCCTCGAGAAGGCGACCGTCGCCAACACCATCTGCGATCCTTCGGTCAGCGATCCCATCGCCGCCCAGCCGATCGACCCGCCGACGCTGGCGATGCGCTTTTCGGTCAACGACTCCCCCCTTGCGGGCCGCGAAGGCAGCAAGGTCACCAGCCGCATGATCCGCGACCGCCTGCTGCGCGAGGCCGAAACCAACGTGGCGATCCGCGTCACCGAGAGCGAGGACAAGGACAGCTTCGAAGTCGCCGGCCGCGGCGAATTGCAGCTCGGCGTCCTCATCGAAACGATGCGCCGCGAAGGCTTCGAGCTCGGCATCAGCCGCCCGCGCGTGCTGTTCCGCGAGGAAGACGGCAAGCGCATGGAGCCCTACGAAACCGTCGTCATCGACGTCGATGACGAGCACTCGGGCACGGTGGTCGAGAAGATGCAGCGCCGCAAGGCCGACCTCAGCGAAATGCGCCCCTCGGGCCTCGGCAAGACCCGCATCACCTTCTCGGCCCCCTCGCGCGGGCTCATCGGCTATCACGGCGAATTCCTGTCCGACACGCGCGGCACCGGGATCATGAACCGCCTGTTCGAGAAGTACGGCCCCTACAAGGGCCCGATCGAAGGCCGCCTCAACGGCGTCCTGATCTCGAACGGCGACGGCGAGGCGGTGGCCTATGCGCTCAATTCGCTGGAGGAACGCGGCACCCTGTTCATCGGCCCGCAGATGAAGGTATACGAGGGCATGGTGATCGGCGAGAACGCCAAGCCCGAGGACCTCGAGGTCAACCCCCTGAAGGCCAAGCAGCTCACCAACATCCGCTCTTCGGGCAAGGACGACGCGATCCGCCTCACCCCGCCGCGCCGCATGAGCCTCGAACAGGCGATCGCCTATATCGACGATGACGAAATGGTCGAGGTCACCCCCCAGTCGATCCGCCTGAGGAAGGCGATCCTGTGCCCGCACGAGCGGAAGAAGGCGCGGCGCAAGAAGGAGGATTGATCCTCGGCATGACGGTCGGGGAATGCCCACCCGGCTGCGACTAGGCGGCAAAGCCGCCAAGTCTCGCTCCCCTCCCGCTTGCGGGAGG
>NZ_LSKQ01000090.1 GCF_001557115.1 Erythrobacter sp. CCH5-A1 | reverse complement strand
CCCATCCCCTTGCCACCTTCGGCGAGCCCCGCCCTGGCCGGCTGCCAGGCGCGCCCGAAGTGACGAACATCGCGGTCAGGGTCGGCGATTATTCCGCCATCCTGGGCATCGTCACCGCCCGCGAAAAGCTGTTCGACCGCAACATCGATCGCATCGTCGCCGGCGAAGAAGCCGCCCTGCGCCTGACCGGCGAAGCGGCGAACTGCGCCCTGGATGCCCTGTTCGCCATCGGCAGCCCCGACACCCCGATCGGCGAATGCCGCGCCAGGCTGGAACTGACCGCGGCGCTGGCGATCGCCGCGCTGGTCGAACTGGAAAGGGCGGGCCAATGACCGAACAGCTTTTTTTCATCGTCGACATCCGGCGGGCCTGGCTGGGCGACCCCTACGTCACGCTCTGGCGCCCGCGCGCTGCTGGCTATGCCTGGCCGCTGACCTGGGCGGGCAAATACACCCTGGACCAGCTGCAGGAAGCGCCTGGCTACTATGAAAAGCGCGACGAAGATGACCGGCGGCGCTGGGCGCGCTTCCCTGTCCGCTGCGAAGATGTCGAGCCCTTGGCGATCGCGCCGCGGCCAGGCCGCATTGATGGCGACGCTGGGCCGGTCATCCCGAACAACGCCGCGATGCGTCGCCGCTTGCTGCAGATGCGGTTCCGGCTGCCGACGAACCTGACCAGCGACCTGGTCGAACTGGAAAGGACCGCCCGATGATCATCGTGAAGGTCGAACTGCATTCGGCGATCACTGGCCAGAAGACCGAACTGGCGCGCATGATGATCGACAACATCGGCGGCGATCTGAAGCGCGGAAACTACCGCGCGCGCACCTTTCGCGGGCGGTCAGCCGAAGGGCTCGACAAAGCCATGACCGCAGGCGGCGTCACCCGCGAAACCCGCGTTCTGGGTCATCGCAGGCTGGCGCTTCATGTCTGGCACCTGGTCAGCAAGGCGCTGACCGGCATGGGATACGGCGAAGAATGACCGCCGCGGTTCGCATCATCGGCGTCGACCGCGCCCGCGGCGACAGCATTCATGTCGTCCAGATCGGCCGCGGGACTCGAGTCCTCGCGACCCTCTTTTGCGGCGACGCCTACACCATCCGGCCAGGCCTGGGCTTCATGGATGCCGATGTCATGGACCCGCCCTTCGTCATCGCGACCAGCGGCGGCGGGCGCTATCGCAAGGCGCGAAAGGCGATGGATGAAGTCGCCGCGCTGGGCATTGACCAGGGCTTCGATCATTCGATCATCGACCCCGCGCTGGCCGGCGCTGTCGTTTGCTTTTGCCACAATGACCAGCTGCCCCAGCTGCTGCCGCTGATGGCCGGCCAGTTCCACCGCTTCGCCCTGCTCGACTGGACGAAGGCCGCGCCCCAGCCTGTCGCGAACAAGCACTATCGCCCCGACCGCGAATTTTTCATTCACGCCTGGAACCGCGGCTATCATCCCCAGGGCGACCTGGCCGACAAGGCGCGGTCGATCACCGCGTCACCCGATCGCGGGCTGAAGATCCGCTTCGGTCATCCAACCATCAAGCCGCCGGCGGTCATGGCGAAGATCATGCGCAACGTCGCCGGCGAAACGGTCTGCGACAGCTTCATGGGAACGGGCTCGACCGGCGTCGCCGCGGTCCAGGCTGGCAAGCGGTTCTTCGGCATCGAGCGCGACCCGCGCTGGTTCGCCGCCGCTGTCCAGCGCATCGGCGAAGCGATCGAAGGGCTGCCGCCGGCGTGACCGATCGCCCAGCCCTTGCCCTGGTCGATTGCGACGCCGCTGGCCTGGCACCCGCCAGGCCGGAAGCGATCGCCTTCGCCCGCAATTTGGCAAGAGCGCGGGCGCGCGCCATGATGGCCGCACTGATGACCGATTCGCCGCCCCGCAAATGACCGCCGCGATCCTCTATGCGCGCTATTCGACCGCCCTTCAGTCGAAGGATTCGGTCGAAGACCAGCTGCGCCTGCTACGCCAGCGCGCCGATCGGGAAGGCTGGCGGGTCATCGGCGAACAGGCCGACCCCGCGGTCAGCGGAACCATCCGCGACCGCCCAGGCCTGCAGGCCGCGATCGATGCCATCGACAGCGGCGCTGCCGCCATTCTGCTGGCCGAGAGCCTGGACCGCATTTCGCGCGACCAGGAAGACCTTGCCGGCATCTTCAAGCGCATCCGCTTCGCCGGCGCGCGCATCGTCACCCTGTCAGAAGGCGAAGTCGGGTCGATGCATATCGGGCTGGGCGGGACGATGTCGGCGCTGTTTCTCGAACAGCTGGCCGACAAGGTCAGGCGCGGCCATGTCGGCAGGGTCAGCGCTGGGCGCATCCCTGGCGGGCTGTCCTATGGCTATCGCAAGATCTTCGCCTTCGCCGCCGATGGCGAGCCCGAACGCGGGCTTAGGGAAATCGACGAAGACCAGGCGGCGATCATCCGCCGCATCTTCGCTGACTATGCCGCGGGCGAGAGCGCGACCGCGATCGCGAAGCGCCTGAACGCTGAAGGCGTCGCCGCGCCCCGCGGCGGGCAATGGCGCGCGAACACCATCGTCGGCAACCGCAAGCGCGGGAACGGCATCTTGCACAACCGCCTATATCTGGGCGAAATCGTCTATAATCGGCAGACCTTCAGGAAAGACCCCGACAGCAGGAAGCGGGTTTCCCGCATCAATGCCGCCGGCGACCAGGTCAGCCAGGCGGTTCCCGAACTGCAGATCATCGCCCCCGCGACCTGGGCGAAGGTCCAGCAGCGCCTGGATGATGCCGGCGGCGACCATCCCCAGCGCAAGCGGCAGACCCGCCTGTTCTCTGGCAAGCTGCGCTGCGCCTCTTGCGGCGGGCCGGTCATCATCGTGTCGACCGACCGCTGGGGCTGCAGCGCCTACCGCCAGGCAGGAACCTGCAGCAACGGCGCGACCGTGACCGACGCGGTCCTTCAGCGCAGGATCTGGGCGGCGATCAAGCGCGACCTTTTGCATCCCGATGTCATCGCAGCCTATCTCGACGAATTCCGTCTGGCATGGGCCGATGAACGCCGCCGCCTGATCGCAGGCCGCGCCGCCATCGATCGGCAACTGGCCGAAATCGACCAGGCCGAAGAACGCATCGCCGATGCGATCATCGCAGGCATTGCGCCCGACAAGCTGAAGGCGCGCGCCGATGAACTGGCCGCGCGCCGCGAAGCTCTGCTGGCCGACCAGGAAGACTTTCCTGAAATCGAACCGATGGTCGCGCATCCGGCCATCATTCAGGACTATCGCCGCCAGGTCGACAGCATGGCGCAGATTGTCGCCGGCGATCGCGAGGCCATGAAGCTGGCGCGGCCATTGCTCGACAGTCTGGTCGACTTCATCGAAGTGGCACCCCGAGCCGATGACCGGCGCGGCGTCGACCTGGTCCTTCATGGCGAACTGGCGACCATCCTGGGCTTCGCAGCCCCAGAACGCACAAACGCCGCCGACCCGAAGGTCAGCGGCGTTTGTATGTTAAAGATGGTTGCGGGAGTTGGATTTGAACCAACGACCTTCAGGTTATGAGCCTGACGAGCTACCGGGCTGCTCCATCCCGCGTCACCTTGTTTGGCGTTCCTCGCTCATGCGACCTGAAGGTCGCGTCGCTGCGGGCGGCCGGTCGGCCTTGC
>NZ_LSKQ01000089.1 GCF_001557115.1 Erythrobacter sp. CCH5-A1 | reverse complement strand
CTGGGTGGGCATGGGGGCGGCGCCTAGGCCCTCACGGGGCCGCCCGCAAGGCTTCGCTCACGATCTGGTCGAACCGCGCGATCCCGCCTTCGAGGGTGCCGAGGGTGATGTGATCGACAGCGCCGCTCGAAAGCCCCTGCTGGCCGAGCTCCGCCGCCCGGAAATCCTCGCTGGCAAAAACCCCGCCGTCGAGCAGGTTCCAGCTCTTCTCCCAATGCGCCAGCGCCTTCTCGGTGGCGGGTGCCTCGGGAATGAGCATGAAGTCCTCGACCAGCGTCAGATCGGCTGCCTGCGGCATGAGCACCATCACGTTGACGTAATCGGGGCTCGGCACGATCACCGTTGCGGGGAGTAGCTGGTAGGCGAAGGTCACCACCCGGCGCAGGCTCGCCATGTCGGTGAGGTCTACGCCCTCCATCTCCTCCAGCCGCCCGACGGCAGAGCGCTGGTGCGGGCCGATCTGGTCGCCGGCGGTGATCCCGTCCTTGAAGAACGGGCCGATGGTCGCGGCATGGAGCCGGGTGACATGGTAGCTCTCGAGGAAGGCATCCATGATCAGCTTCCAGTTGCCCTTCACCGTGTGGAGCTTGCGCCGGAACAGGTGCGCGCTCCTGAGGCCGAAGGCGTCGAAGTCGCTGCCCAATTCCTGTGCAGCGCTGAAGTCCGCACCCTCGGCCGGCGAAAACCAGATCAACCCGCCTGCCTCGAGACTGGGCAGCTCGACCAGCCCGAAGTCGCCCTTGTCGAGCCCCGGGAAGGTCTCGGGCCGGGGGAGGGCCATCAGCCCGCCGTCGAGCCGGTAGGTCCATGCGTGATAGGGGCACACAAGCCGCTTGGCGCACTGGACTTCGCTGCCCTCCACCAGCCGCGTCCCGCGGTGGCGGCAGACGTTGAGGAAGACGTGCGCCTTGCCCTGTGCGTCGCGGGTGATCAGCAGCGGGCGGCCCGTCGCGTCGTGCGGCACGGCCATGCCGGGCTCGGGCAGCAGCGCGCTCGGGCAGATCACTTGCGGCAGCCGCTCGAACAGCGCCGCCTTCTCGCGCGCGAAGTGATCGGGGCAGGTGTAGTTCGTTGCCGGCACGGTCTGGATCCCGCCCGCCACCTTCGCGCGCCCTTCGCGGATCGCTTCGGCGAGGGCCAATTGTCCGGGGGTGGGACGCAATGTGGGGACAGCTGTGCCGACTGGGTTCATGTTCTCTTCCCCATTCCTCTCCTGAGCGGCTAGTGTCGCAGAAATCCGCGCCAACGGGAAGGACGTGAGCAGCATGGCCGAAGCATCGGCAGCAACAGGCAAACCGGGCTGGGGCACACTCCTGCGTTCGCTGCGCAATCCGAAAAGCGGCTTCATGGTGCTGTTCGGCTTCGCACAGGGCCTTCCGCCCGCGCTATTCCTCGGCACGCTCTACGCCTGGCTTTCAGAGGCTGAAGTCGATCTCGAGACGATGGGCGTGTTCTCGCTGGTGGGCCTTGCTTATGCCTTCCAGTTCCTGTGGTCGCCGCTGCTCGACAAGGTCGACATTCCGGGGCTGCGCAAGCTCGGCAAGCGCAAGCAGTGGATCGCGCCGATGCAGCTCGTCATCGGCATCGCGCTGGTGGTGATGAGCGGGCTCGACCCGCGCTCGGCCCTCGCGTGGTTCAGCCTGCTTGCGGCGGTCGGCGCCTTCGCCAGCGCGACACAGGACATCGCCATCAACGCCTGGCGTATCGATGTCGCCGACGAAGTGGCGACCATCGACATCCTCTCGACCATAACTCAGATGGGTTTCCGTCTCGCCTCGCTGGTCGGCGGCGCCATCGGGCTGATCATGGCCGACCGTTATGGCTGGCCCTTCGTCTACGTGATGTTCGGCGCCTTCATGCTGGCAATCGGCATCGCCGGGCTGTTCGCGCCCGATGCCGAGGTGAGCGAGGACCGCGCTGCCAACGCCGCCTTCAACCGCAGCGAGGTGGCCGAGCTTTATGCTGTGGGAGAGGTGACGCCGGAGGTGCGCAGCCGCGCGCTGCTGGCTGTCGGCCTGCTGTGGGCTTGGGCAATCGGAACGGTCGTGGTGTTCATGGTCCGCTCGATGACCGAGAGTCCCGAGACCCGACCCGACGTCGCGCTATTCACCACCACTTATGGCCCGCTCATCGTGCTGGCGACAATCGTGCTTCCGGCCTTCATCGCGGCCTGGGTGGTCAAGCAGCAACGCCAGGGCGTGAATGTCATCGCCGCTGAATTGCCGGAAGGCATGGTGCGCGAGGTCACCTTTGCCGATCACCTCTACCGCGCGCTGGTGCTACCGCTGGTCGAGTTCGTCAGCCGCATGGGCTGGTCGCTGATGCTGGTGCTCGCGCTGGTGCTGACCTACCGGATCACGGATTCGGTCTGGGGGGTGTTTGCCTATCCGTTCTACCTCAAGGAGCTTGGCTATACCGGCGAGGATGTCGCCTTCGCCTCGAAGATTCTTGGCATTTTCGCCGTGCTGATCGGCCTTGCCCTAGGTGGCTGGCTGATCACGGTGTTGGGGCGAATGTTCATGCTTACCATCGGCGCAGTAGTGGCGGCGGCGACCAACTTGCTATACGCCAACCTTGCCGTCGGCGGTGCGGCGATGCAGGCGGCGAGCGACGCTATCGGCTTCACCTGGCTGGTAAATTCGATGGCACAGGGCCTTTCGCCCCTGTTCTTCGTCGCCGCGCCGCCCTCGCCTGGGCTGGCAAAGCTGGCCTTCACGATCTTTTGGGAAAACCTTGCGATTGGCATCGCTGGTGCGGCCTATATCGCCTGGCTTTCGAGCATCGTCGCCAAACGCTATGCGGCAGTGCAGTTCGCGCTGCTCGCTTCGCTGACGCTGCTGATCGGCACCTTGGGACGCGGAGCGCTCGGGCAAATGATCGAGCAGCGCGGCTATAACTATGTCTTTATCCTGACGACATTGATCGGCGGGATCGCCGTAGTGCTGTGCGTGATCGAATGGATGCGGCAGGCACGGTCGGGACGGGCGGAGAATGCCCCGCCGCCCGATCCGGAGATCTAAAGCGCTTTCCTACTTGGAAAAGACGGGTCATTCTTGCCCGCATGAGATGCCTGACCCTGATTCTGCGCGCGTTGATGTGGCCAGCAGAGGAAGCGGTTTTCGGTTCCTGGACAGTGTCTCATGTGTCTCCAACAGGAGACGGACGGTATCAGTCGGGCAGCTCGTCATTGAGCCGCAGTACCTCGCCCGCGAGGTAGAGCGAGCCGGCGATCAGGATCGGCAGGCCGTCGTCAGGGATCATCGCCAGCGCGCTCGGCACATTAGGGGCCGGGCGCGCATCGGGGCCGAAGGCGCTCGCGGGGTGCCATTCGTGGCCCGGCACCGGCACGGCGGTGATGCTGGCGATGGCGGGGGCGAGCGGGCCGATCAGCGAGGCGGGGTCCTTGCCCTCGATCATGCCGATCACAAGGTGGAGGCGGCGCAGCGGGTTGGCAGGATCGGGCACGCCTGCGCCAAACATGCGGGCGATGGCCTGCCCGGCATCGGGGTTGTGCCCGCCGTCGAGCCAGACCTCGCGGCTACCGGTTAGGGGGCCGGGGGAGAGGTGCTGCATTCGTGCGGGCCAGCGTGCGGCGGCGAGCCCCGCCTTCATCGCTGCCTCGCTGACCTGCACCTTGTCCTGAAACCGCAGCATGGCGACGGCGAGCCCGGCATTGTGGACCTGATGCCGCCCGTTCAGGCCCAGCCGGGCGTGGAAGTAGCACGCCTGCCCCTCGCCATAGACCAGCACTCTGTTGTTCCCGGTCGGCTTGGCGGCCCATGCGCCATAGAGGCCGCAAGGGAAGATCGGCGCGCCGGCGCTCGCGGCAACGCCTTCGATCGCGGCCTTCGATTGCGGCAGGTGGTGATCGCCCATCGTCACCAGCGGCACGCCGCGCTTGGCGATCCCCGCCTTCTCGAAGGCGATCCGCGCCATCGGCTCCTTGGGCACGCCTTCCTCGGGCGCCAGCAGGAAGCGTTCGTGATCGAGGCCGAGCGCGGCGATCCCGCAGGCGGCGAGCACTTCGGGTTCGAGTACATTGGTCGCGTCGAACCGCCCGCCCATGCCAACTTCGACCACGCAGGCGTCAGCGGGGACGCGGCTGAAGGCGAGGAAGGCGGCGGCGATGGTGACTTCGAAGAAGCTCGGGCCGAGGTCCTCTCCCGCGTCCAGCACCTCCTTGAGGACGTCCGCCAGCATGGCGTCGGAGATCAGCTCTCCGGCGAGGCGGATACGCTCGTTGTAACGGACGAGGTGGGGGGAGGTGGTGACGTGGACCTTGTAGCCCTCGGCCTCCAGCATCGCGCGCAGGAAGGCGCAGGTGGAGCCCTTGCCGTTGGTGCCCGCGACGTGGAACACCGGCGGCAGCTTGCGGTGAGGATTGCCGAGGCGTTCCATGAGGGCGCGGATCGTGTCCAGCCCGAGCCGTCCCTGCGGCAGGCTCAGCGCGGCGAGGCGATCAAGCTGTGCCTGAACGCGCGGATCGTCGGATTTGCCGAAGTCTCTCATGCCCACCCCCGGCCCCTCCCGCAGGCGGGAGGGGAGGACTTACGCCGCCTTCACGGGCGCCAGATAGTCGAGCACCTGCGCCAGCGTTGCTTTCAGCTCGTGGCGGGGCACGACCATGTCGACCATGCCGTGCTTGTGGAGGTACTCGGCGCGCTGGAAGCCTTCGGGCAGCTGCTCGCGGATCGTGTCCTGGATCACGCGCTGGCCCGCAAAGCCGATAAGGGCGCCGGGCTCGGCAATGTGGATGTCGCCGAGCATGGCGTAGCTCGCGGTCACGCCGCCGGTGGTCGGGTCGGAGAGCACCACGATATAGGGCAGGCCAGCCTGCTTCAGCCGCCGCGTCATCACCGTCGCGCGCGGCATCTGCATGAGGCTGAGAATCCCCTCCTGCATCCGCGCGCCGCCCGCCGCGGTCACCACGACATAGGCGCACTTGCGATCCAATGCCTTCTGCGCCCCGTTGCAGAAGGCCTGTCCCACGGCCATGCCCATCGAGCCGCCCATGAAGCTGAAATCCTGCACGCCGACCACCGCCGGCTGCGCGTCGATGAAGCCCGATCCGACCACGAAGGCATCCTCATGCGGGTTGGCAGCGCGCGCGGCCTTCAGGCGGTCGGTGTATTTCTTGGTGTCCTTGAACTGGAGCGGGTCCTCGGTGACCTTGGGGAGGGGCAGCACCTCGAAACCTTCGTCGAGCAGCAGCGCGAGCCGCGCGTCCGCCCCGATGCGGCCGTGATGCTCGCACTTGGGGCAGACGCTGAGGTTCGCCTCGTAATCGGCGACGAACAGCATCTCCTGGCACGAGGGGCACTTGATCCACAGATCCTTCTCGGTTGTCTTCTTCTCCGAGGCAAAGCCGAGCGAATTGCGGACGCGGGTGAACCAGTTCATGGGCAAGTCCTTAGCCGGGTTTCCCCGTCATGGCGAGATGGGCGGGCATGGGAGCAATCCACAGGGTGGCGTTGCAGTTCCCTCAGCGGGCCGAGTGCACGGCCTCGGCGAGCGCCTTGGTCAGGGTCTTGAGGTGCTGCGGAGCCTCGGCGCCATACTGGCCGCAGATTTCGACCAGCGCGCTGCCGACCACGACGCCGTCAGCAACCTTGGCGATTTCCGCCGCCTGCTCGGGCGTGCGCACCCCGAAGCCGACCGCTACGGGAATGTCGGTCGACTGCTTGATGCGCGCGACGTTCGCCTCGATGCTGGCGATCTGCGCCTGCTGCTTGCCGGTGATCCCGGCGACTGAGACGTAGTAGAGGAAGCCCTCCGAACCCTCGAGCACCTGCGGCAGGCGCGCGGCGTCGGTTGTCGGGGTGGCGAGCCGGATCGGGGCGATGCCCTTCGCGCGCAGGGCCGGGCCGAGCGCGTCGTCCTCCTCGGGCGGAATGTCGACGCAAATGACGCCGTCAACGCCCGCAGCTGCGGCAGCCCCGGCGAACCACTCGGGCCCGCGGCGGACCATCGGGTTGGCATAGCCCATCAGCACCAGCGGCACGTGCGGGTGGCGCGCGCGGAATTCGGTTGAGTAACGCAGCACGTCCGCGGTAGTCGTGCCCGCGCCGAGCGAGCGCAGATTGGCGCTCTGGATCGCGGGGCCATCGGCCATCGGATCGGTGAAGGGCATGCCGAGCTCGATCACATCCGCCCCGGCTTCCACCAGCGCATCGAGATTGGCTGCCGTGTCGCCGTCGCCCGCGGTGATGAAGCAGACGAGCGCGGGGCGGGGCTGGGCGAAGGTGGTGGTGAGGCGGGTCATCCGAGCAACCGAGTTTTGAGCTTCATGAGTGAACCCATGACGAAAAAGAGAGCGGAGGCGAGCACAACCTCTTCAGCAGCCTTCGTGCTCTCGAAGCCGAAAGAGCTCGCAAGAATGGCTGCGATGGGAGGAATGGCGGCGAGGAGCAGGCCGATGCCTAGCGCTCTCGCGTAATCGTTGTTCAAAGCTCCACCCCCAGCCTCTCGGCCACCGTGAAGATGTCTTTGTCGCCGCGCCCGCACAGGTTGGCGAGGATGATGCTGTCCTTGGGCATCGTCGGCGCGACCTTCTTCACTGCCGCGATGGCGTGCGAGGGTTCGAGGGCCGGAATGATCCCCTCGGTCGCGCAGAGCAGCTGGAAGGCGTCCAAGGCCTCCTCGTCGGTGACGGCGGTGTAATCGACCCGGCCGCTCTCCTTGAGCCACGCGTGCTCCGGGCCGATGCCGGGGTAGTCAAGCCCTGCGCTGATCGAGTGGCCCTCGGTGATCTGGCCGTCCTCGTCCTGCAGCAGATAGGTGCGGTTGCCGTGGAGCACGCCGGGCGAGCCGCCGAGCAGGCTCGCCGCGTGCTCGTCGCCGTCGAGGCCATGGCCCGCCGCTTCGACGCCGAGCATCTTCACCGAAGGGTCATCGAGGAAGGGGTGGAACAGCCCCAGCGCGTTAGACCCGCCGCCGATCGCCGCGACCAGCAGGTCGGGCAGGCGGCCGGTGCGGGCGAGCATCTGGGCGCGGGCTTCCTTGCCGATCACGCTCTGGAAGTTGCGGACCATCTCGGGATAGGGGTGCGGGCCTGCCGCGGTGCCGATGATGTAGAAGGTGTCGTGGACGTTGGCGACCCAGTCCCTGAGGCCCTCGTTCATCGCGTCTTTCAGGGTCGCGCCGCCGCTGGTGACGGGGACCACTTCGGCCCCCAGCAGCTTCATGCGGAACACGTTGGGCGACTGGCGCTTCACATCCTCGGCGCCCATGTAGATCACGCAAGGCAGGCCGAAGCGCGCGCAGACGGTGGCGGTCGCGACGCCGTGCTGGCCCGCGCCGGTCTCGGCGATGATGCGGGTCTTGCCCATGCGGATGGCGAGCAGGATCTGGCCGATGCAGTTGTTGATCTTGTGCGCGCCGGTGTGATTCAATTCGTCGCGCTTGAACCACACCTGCGCGCCGCCGAGCTCCTCCGTCAGGCGCGGCGCGAAGTAGAGCGGCGAGGGGCGGCCGACGTAATGTTCGAGCAGGTCGTCGAACTCGGCCTGGAACGCGGGGTCTTGCTGCGCCTTCCTGTATTCGCGCTCGAGATCGAGCACCAGCGGCATCAGCGTCTCGGCGACATAGCGCCCGCCGAACTGGCCGAAATGGCCGCGCTCGTCCGGCATGTTGCGAAAGGAATTGGGGACAGTGTTCATAGCCGCGCGGCTTTGCAGAAGGCGGCGATCTTGTCCACGTCCTTGATGCCGGGGCCGCGCTCGACCCCGGAGGAAGTGTCGACCAGCGGCGCGCCGGTCAGGCGGATAGCATCGGCGACATTGGCGGGGGTGAGGCCTCCCGCCAGCCCCCAGGCGAGCGGGGCCTGCCAGCCCGCAAGCAGGCTCCAGTCGAAGGCCGTGCCATTGCCGCCGGGGAGCGCGGTGGCGGGCGCATCGAGCAGCACGCGGTCGGCCGCACCGCGGAAGGCGGCGACCTTGGCGAGGCTCTCGGCATCCCGGACGGCCATGGCGCGCCAGGCTTCGATCCCCGTCTCGGCGCGGAAGCGGGCGAGGGTTTCGGGGGGCTCGGCCCCGTGGAACTGGACGACGTCGGGGGCAATGGTGCGCACCGCCTCGGCCAGCAGGGCCGGATCGGGGTTCACCAGCAGCAGCACCGCCTTGACGTGATCGGGCACCTGCCGCCGCAGCATCGCGGCATCGGCGAGGCTGAGGTGGCGCGGGCTCTTGGCGAAATGGACGAAGCCGACATGGCTCGCCCCGGCGCCCACCGTTGCGGCGAGGGTCTCGAGGGTCGAAATCCCGCAGATTTTCACAAGAGTGCCAGCCATGCGCCGGGCCTTACGCGGGGCCGAGATGCTTTTCCAGCACCACGAAGGTGATCTGCGGGCCGGTCTCGGCATCGGCGGGGCGCAGTTCGTGGAAGGGGCGGGTCTCGCCGGTGAAGCCATAGCCGCGCCGGACATACCAGGCGATCAGGCTCTCCCTGCTGTCGATCACGGTCATTTCCATCGTCGCAAGCCCGAGCGCGCGCCCGTGGTCCTCCGCCGCATCGAGCAGCTTGCGGCCAAGGCCGGAGGATTGCAGCGTGGGAAGCACGCACAGCATCCCGAGATAGCCGAGCGCCTCGTCCTTGCGCGTTACCGCGACGCAGCCGACCAGCGCGCCCGCGTCGCGTGCTGTGAGGATCGTCACCGCCGGATCGGCGAGCAGTGCAACGAGCTCCTCGCGCCCGATGCGCTCGTCGTCGAGGATGTCGGCCTCGTGGTTCCACCCCTGACGCGCCGAATCGCCGCGATAGGCGGCTTCGAGCAGGTCTTTCAGCGCGGGCGCGTCGGCAGGGGAGGCGGCGGTGATCGCGACGGTGTCGGTCATGCTCAGTCGTTCTGAATCAGTCGCAGCAGCGTTCCGTCGGGGTCGATCAGATAGGCGATGGTGAGCCCGCTCGGATCGGGCGCGGCGGGGTGATAGCGCGGGATGCCGCGGCGCGCATCGGGCACCCCGCTGGCCTCGACCAGCGCCATCATCGCGGAGAGATCGTCGAGCCTGAGGCAGCAGCTGAAGGACGACTGGAAGGGATCGAGATCGGGGTAGGGGAAGAATTCGAGCTTCAGATCCCCGCGTGAGAGGATCATCCAGCCGTCGGAGCGGTAGTCCTCTTCGAACCCGAGCTTGGCGTAGTAGGCGGCGGTTGCGGCGAAATCGCGGGAGGGCAGGTTGGGGGTGGCCTCGTCCGCCATGCCTGTTCGCCTAGAGCGTCGCCTCGATCGCCCGAGCTGCGGCGGCCGGGTCCTCCGCGCGGCTGATCGGGCGGCCGATGACGAGGACGCTCGCGCCGTTGTCACGCGCGGCGCGGGGGGTGACGACGCGCTTCTGGTCGCCGGTGCCGTTCCCGGCAGGACGCAGGCCGGGGACGACGAAGAAGCCGTCCTTCCACGCCTTCTTCACCATGCCGACCTCCTGCCCGGAGCACACGATCCCGTCGAGGCCCGCCGCGTGGGCGAGCTCGGCGAGGCGCATGACCTGCGTCTCGGCGCTGCCATAGACGCCGGTGGCGGTCAGGTCGTTCGCATCGAGGCTGGTAAGCATCGTCACCGCGACCACCTTGGTGCCCGCGGCCGCAGCCGCCTTCGCATCCTCCATCATCGCGCGCCCGCCGCTCGCATGGACGGTGACGATCGCGGGTTCATAGACATGGATCGCCTGCATCGCGGCGGCGACGGTGTTGGGGATGTCGTGGAACTTGAGGTCGAGGAAGATCGGCAGCCCGCAATGGGCGATTTCGTGGACCCCGTGCGCGCCGTGGGCGCAGAAGAACTCGAGGCCGAGCTTGACCCCGCCGATATGGGCCTTGACCTTCTCGACCAGCGCCTTGGCCGGTTCGAGCTGGGGCACGTCCAGCGCCAGATAGACCGGATTGCTCATTCGCCCGCGCTCCCCCCGTCGCTGCCCGTGGCGCCGCTATCGCTGCCGCTATCGGAAATGTCGAAAGCGTCGCCTTCTTCTCCCCCACTTTTCCCGGGCTTGTCCACAGGGCTGTCCGCCAGCGGCGGGGTGACCGGTCCTGCGCTCGTGTCGGCGCGGTGCGGCATCACGCTGTTCTTCAGCGAATTTTCGAGCGTGCGCAGGCGGCGGTTCAGGCTCCACACCACGCTGCGGTGCACCGCCCACATCGGCAGGAAGCCGGCGGTGAAGGCCAGCAGCGCCAGCATAGGCACCTTGGTCTCGAGCACGAGGTTCTGCCACAGCCGCAGTTCGACCGGCTGCCAGTTGTAGATGGCGAACACCAGGAAGCCGAGCGCGGCCAGAACCCAGATGATGGTGCGAAGGACTTTCACGAAGGTTGTGTCTCCCGGTGGCCCCTGGTGGGTGCGAACCTAAGCCATTCGGCTCCCAAGTCCAGCACCCGCGCCCTCATCCGAACACCCGGGCGAAGATCGTGTCGACGTGCTTGAAATGGTAGCCGAGGTCGAACTTCTCTTCGAGCTGCGCAGGGCTGAGCGCGGCGGTGACATCGGGGTCGGCCTTGAGCAGATCGAGCAGCGAGAGCGCGCCGTCCGATTCCCACACCTTCATGGCGTTGCGCTGGACGAGGCGGTAGCTCTCGTCGCGCGTCAGCCCCGCCTGCGTCAGCGCCAGCAGTACGCGCTGCGAGTGGATGAGGCCGCCCATGCGGTTCATGTTCTTCGCCATGCGCTCCGGGTAGACGAGCAGCTTCTCGACCACGCCGGTCAGCCGCGCGAGGGCGAAATCCAGCGTGATGGTCGCATCCGGGCCGATGTAGCGCTCGACCGAGGAGTGCGAGATGTCCCGCTCGTGCCACAGCGCGACATTCTCGAGCGCGGGGGTGACGGCGGAGCGGACCACGCGCGCCAATCCCGTGAGGTTCTCGGTCAGCACCGGGTTGCGTTTGTGCGGCATGGCGGAGGAGCCCTTCTGGCCGGGGGAGAAATACTCCTCGGCCTCGAGCACCTCGGTACGCTGCAGGTGGCGGATTTCGGTGGCGAGCCGCTCGATCGAACTGGCGATCACGCCGAGGGTGGCGAAATACATCGCATGGCGATCGCGCGGGATAACCTGGGTGGAGACGGGCTCGATTTCGAGGCCGAGCTGCTCGGCCACATAGGCCTCGACCGCCGGATCGACGTTCGCAAAGGTGCCGACCGCGCCCGAGATGGCGCAGGTCGCGATCTCCGCGCGCGCCGCCACCAGACGGGTGCGGCAGCGGCTGAATTCTGCATAGGCTTCGGCAAGCTTCAGCCCGAAGGTCACCGGCTCGGCATGGATGCCGTGGCTGCGGCCGATGGTGGGGGTGTATTTGTGCTCCTCGGCGCGGGTCCTGATCGCGGCGAGCAACGCGTCGAGATCGGCGAGCAGGATGTCGCTCGCCCGCGCCAGCTGCACCGAGAGCGTCGTGTCGAGCACGTCGGAGCTGGTCATGCCCTGATGCATGAAGCGCGCTTCCTCGCCCACCTCGCGCGCCACCCAGTCGAGGAAGGCGATCACGTCATGCTTGGTCACCGCTTCGATGGCGTCGATTGCCTCCACGTCGATCTTCGGATCGGTCGCCCACCAGTCCCACAGCGCCTTGGCGGCAGACTGCGGCACGACGCCCAGATCGGCGAGCTTCTGCGTCGCGTGCGCCTCGATCTCGAACCAGATGCGATATTTCGCCTCGGGCTCCCACAGGGCGGTCATGGCAGGGCGGGCGTAGCGGGGGACCATGGAAGGGCTCCGGTTGCGGGGTCGAACTCGCCGGAGCGGCTAGGCGGCAAGGGCGCGAATGGCAAGAGCGGGCGCGGCCCGTGATCGGCCGCTGTCCCCGCTTACAGCTGCCCCAGGCTAGCCCATTTGGCCACCGCATGGGCACGGGTTGCGGCATCGAGCTTGGCGCGCGCATTGTCGATATGGAAGCGCACCGTCGCCTCGGACAGCGAGAGGATCACCGCGATTTCCCAATCGGTCTTGCCTTCCGCGACATAGGCGAGGCAATCCGCCTCGCGCGGAGTGAGCGCGGGGGGCGGTGTTTCGGGTGCCGGGCGCGCCAGATCGACCAGATGATCAGTGAACAACAAGGCCGCGCGGTGCACCGCTCGCGCGCAATCGGGCGGGGGGGCGCCTTCCGCAAACCCGATATGGACCGAAGCGATCCGCCCCGCCGGACCATAGGAGGTCGCGCACAGGGCCTCGCCGATGCGCGCTTCGGACAGCGCCTCCCAATAGTCGCCGAAGCGGCGGTCGCGATGCGGGGCAAAGTCGCTGAAGCGATAGCGCGTACGGCCTTCGCGGATCGGGCGCAGCAGGGGGTTCTTGTCAAAGCAGATGAAGTTGAACGAGGCGCTGCCTTCCCATCCGGGGACAGCGTGCCGCTCGATCACGCCGCCTGCGGCATAGTGGCGCTGCGAGGTCAGGCGTCCCACGGGCCGGGAATAGGCGCGCGCCTGAAAATAACTCGCCCCGCGCGCCAGCACCTGTTCCCGAAAACGCGCAGTCGCGGCCTTCGGATCGCTGGCAGTCAGCACCGGCATCAGATCGGCCATCCACTGCTGCATCACGCCCCCTTCGCGCCTTGAGCGCCGCCGAGAATAGCCGTGAGCTCAGCGCTTGTCACGCGCCGCCACATGGTGCGCGCGCCTTGTCAATCTCCCGATCCCGGGAGGTAGGCGAAGCGGCTCCGGTTCTGACATGGCGCAAGCTCGGGATCACGGATCGGGAGATGCGGCAATGCGGGCGGGGGGACGCGCGGGGAG
>NZ_LSKQ01000009.1 GCF_001557115.1 Erythrobacter sp. CCH5-A1 | reverse complement strand
CGGGTGCCGGGCCGATCATCGCGACCCTCGAAGAGCAGTAATGACGGCGGAGATCGTATCGGGATCAGCGCCGTGGCCAATCCTGACCAGCGCGCCGCCTATCTCCAACTCGATCGCGCTGGCTCTGGAGCTTCTGGGTTGCGATGCCCGCTTGCTCGCCACAGTCGGCGGCGATGGCTCTTGCTCCTCGAGGACCGCCGGCACGAACATAGGTGCCGCGCGAGGTGCGGCTGGCAGCGCGATACCGCGCTCCTCCATCTCCTTGCGCAGCAGGCGGCGCCAAGTGAAGAGCTGGGATACCGACATGCCATGGCGGCGCGCCACCGCGCTCACACTCTCCGTGCCCGAGTAGCTCTCCGCGACGATCGAGGCCTTCACCTCCGGCGGCCAGTCCCGACGCTTGCCGACACCGGTGAA
>NZ_LSKQ01000088.1 GCF_001557115.1 Erythrobacter sp. CCH5-A1 | reverse complement strand
AACTGGCCCCTTTTTAAACCGGTGCCTGGCCCGTTTTTATCCCGGTGTTGACAGGAGGGACTTCGCCCTGCGTCCGCGCAAGCAGGCCATGAGCTTACCGCCTGGTAGGGGGCGGCCGCGGACCTTCGGCCACCCGCTGCGATCGCTACTGAGGAGCAGCTGACGCCCGTGGTCTGCTTGGATGGCTCTGTGCTCTTCCTTAGTGATGGGCCGAAGACCTCCGTTGGACGATCGTATGAAGAGTTGGTCGGGTGTTTGAGACAGCCAATCGCGGTATTCTTCGAGAGCCCGAACATAACGTCTTTGGCCGGCGTCAGACGCGCAGCTGGCAAGTTCGCTGTATTTCGCCTCGCCGGGCGTTTGATACCATGTCCACACCGATCTGACAAAAGGCGAAAGGAGCCAGCTTGCCACCATTGCCAGAGGCAGCGGCGCCATACTCGCTACCATGCCCGCAGGAAGCAGTGGTGGTGCGCATACAGCTATTGGGAGCAACGATACGCCAGCCATTTCACGCGTTCTAAATGGTTTCTGGATGTTCGAGCGATCGACGCCAGACATGATGAGATCGATCACAGCCTGTCCCAGCAGGTTCAAATGCGTTTCAGTGCGTTCAGCATAGCAGAATGCTACGAAGCCCGTATCGATCGGTTCAAGATGGTCGGCAGTATCCGTCGGCTGCGGCATGGCGGTCAATTCGCGAGGCCCTACCTCTTCCTTACGACTCAGCTTCATTTTGCTCTGCGTACGTCTACCCTGCAATATGAAGCCCATTCATCCATCATCTTACGACGCTTTTGCAAGAGGTTACCACGGCGGTAGGCGGCTTCGACCGGATTGGCGATTGTATGCGCCAAGGCCATTTCGGCGATGTCGCCGTCGAAATCGGTCTCTTCCGATACCCAGTCACGAAAACTGCTGCGGAAGCCATGGGGCACAGCGTCGACCCCGGCATCGCGGCAAATCTTGGTCAGGGTCATGTCCGACATCGGTTTGGCGTGGCGCGTGCCCGGGAACACGAGGTCGTTGTCCTTCTGCTTGTGGACCTTGGCCTTCTTGAGCACCGTTAGCGCAGCATCGGACAGGGGGACGATATGCTCCTGATCGGCTTTCATGCGTGCCGGCGGGATGGTCCAGGTGCGCTCCTCAAGGTTGATCTCGGACCAGAGCGCGCCGCGCACCTCGCCTGAGCGCGCCGCTGTCAGGACCAGAAATTCGAAGGCGAGACGTCCAATGCTCTCGCGCTCGCGCAGTATCGCCATGAAGCCCGGCACCTGCGCATAGGGCAGCGCCCGGTGATGGCTTTTACGCTTGCGGAGCTTCGGCAGGGATTTGTTGAGCGCCGTCATCGGCAAGGGATGCGCGCGATAATTCTTGGCGATCGCCCAATCGATCACCATCGCGATTCGCTGACGCACCCGTCGCGCCGTCTCATTCTTGTCGAGCCATATTGCGATCAGCACATCGCGGACATGCGAGCTTTCGATGTCGCTCACCGCGATGTCGCCGATCTTAGGGAAGGCATAGGCCTCAAGCGAGGTCAGCCACTGGCCCCGGTGCTTCTTGTTCTTCCAGCTCTTTTTGTTCTCGGCATAGACGGCAGCGGCAGCCTCGCGGAAGGTCGGGATGCCTTCGGCCTTCTTCCTCTGAAGGACGGGGTCGATCCCTGCCTCCACCTGCGAGCGGACTTCGGCTGACCGCTGCCGTGCCTGGGCGAGACTCACTTTCTTCGCGCTGCCGAGTCCTATATCCCTGCGGCGGCCATTTTTCTGGACTCGGCAGATCCATGAACGGGCACCAGTCGGGGTGACGTTCAGGAACAGCCCATCGCCGTCATGATGGCGACCCGGCTCAAGCGATCCCCGAAGCATGTTGGCGGTGAGATTGCCCATTTTTCCTTCCCCACACCCTTACCCACACGAAGTTGCAACGGATCGCATCGGAATGCAATAGCCCGAAACACGTCGGACGCATAAAGCCGTTGTTTTTTAATGATTTCGAAGCAGGGAGAAACAGCGAGAAAAGGCCAATTGGCGGAGAGGGTGGGATTCGAACCCACGTTACCGTTGCCGGTAAACCGCATTTCGAGTGCGGCGCATTCGACCACTCTGCCACCTCTCCGCGAGGCCTGGCGCGCGTGAAGCGGCCGCCCGGTCGAAAGGCGGCTGGCGTCAGGAAGCGCGCCCGTTAGCCCAAGGTTTCCGGATTGCCAAGGGGGGCGGGCGCACAAAATGCGGGCATATCTGGCGCAGGCCTGCCAAGCGCGCTTGTTTTGCGCGGACAAAGGTCCATATTGCCGCACATGGAACGTGCTGAGTTCTTCTCGAGCCAGGCCGGACGCACCATCATCGCGCCCCGCCAGACCCGCGCCCGCTTCGGGATCGGCGATGTGGTCCGCCACCGCCTGTTCGCCTTCCGCGGCGTCGTCTTCGACATCGATCCGGTCTTCGCCAACTCGGAAGAGTGGTACCAGTCGATCCCCGAGGACATCCGCCCGCGGCGCGACCAGCCCTTCTACCACCTGCTCGCCGAGAACGAGGATTCGTCCTACGTCGCCTATGTGAGCCAGGGCAATCTTGTCGCCGATGCGGAAGGCGGACCGGTCGACCACCCGACGGTACGCCAGCTGTTCGACAGCTTCAAGGACGGTCGCTACCGGATGCGGGCCTCGCTTACACATTGACAACCTTGCCCTGTTAATGAGCGGGGCGATGAGCGACGCAGGCACCTCCGACACCGCTGCGATGGCCCGGCTGCGCCACGCGCTCGAACGCGAGCTTGGCCCCGGCGAGACGGTCGAATGGCACGGCTGGCAACAGGCACGGGTCGATCCCAGGCATTTCCTTTCCTATGTCTTCGCGGTGCCGTGGACGGCGTTCTCGCTCGCCTGGACCGGCATCGCCACAGCCGCCGTCGCGAGCGGCGGGGCCGAGGATGTCGGGTTTGTCGCCTGGGCTTTCCCGCTGTTCGGCGTGCCCTTCGTCGCGGTCGGCGCGTGGATGCTTTCGCGCCCCTTCGTGCCGCTGTGGGAGCGCGGACGGGTGCTGTATGTCGTCACCGCAAGGCGGGTGCTGAAGCTCGCGATCGGGAGCGATCTTGCCATCGACACCGTCCCCGCCGACCGCGTCGGCCCGGCCCAGCGCCGCGAGCGGGCCGACGGCTCGGGCTGGCTCAGGCTCGCTGTCCGCATCGGGCGCGACAGCGATGGCGACAAGCAGACCGAGTATTTCGACATCGGCCCCGTCGCTGGCGTCGCAGAGGCGGGCGCCGCGATCGACCGGCTCGCCTCCGGCTTCCCGTCGGCAGAAGCAGCTACCGCGCTCAGCTCTTGAGCTTCCAACCGCTACGCAGGAGCGCGTAGACCCCTGCCGCGAGCACCGCGTTCAGCACCAGCAGGCCGAGGCCCGCCGCCGCGACATGCGCGCCATCCCCCATGTCGCTCGCGCCGAGGAAGCCATAGCGGAAGCCCGAGATTACATAGAAGAACGGGTTCAACCGGCTGATCGTCTGGAACACCCCGTGGAGGTTCTCGATCGTGTAGAACGTCCCCGACAGCAGCGAGAGCGGGGCAATGATGAAGTTGGTGACAGCCGCGTTGTGATCGAACTTCTCGGCCCAGATCGAGGTCGCAAGGCCGATGGTGGCGAGCAGCAGCGCGCCCATCAGGCCGAACCACACGATCGCCCACGGATGCGCGGGCGCCAGCGACACGCCCGGCCACAGCGCCATCGCGAGCGCCACCGCAAAGCCCACCAGCACCGCCCGCGTCACCGCGGCGGCAAGGATGCCCGCCATGACCTCGCCGGGCGAGAGCGGGGGCATGAGGTAGTCGATGATCGTCCCCTGGATCTTGCCGCCAAGCAGCGAGAAGGAGGAATTGGCAAAGGCGTTCTGCATCATCGCCATCACGATCAGCCCCGGCGCAACGAAGCTCGCAAACGGCACGCCCAGCACCGCGCGACCCTCGCGGCCCAGCGCGACGGTGAAAATCACCAGAAACAGCAGCGTTGTGAAGGCAGGCGCCCAGATCGTCTGCGTCTGGACCTTGAGAAAACGCCGCACCTCCTTCATATAGAGGGCTGAAAGCCCCACGCGATTGACCCCGATGATCACGGGTTGGCCACGCGGGGTGAACCGGATGCTCCCGCCGGTCTTGTCATCAGCCGTCACATCCGTCACGGGAGCGGCATTGCCGGAGGGGTTTGCAGTTGCGTTGTCAGCCATGGGCATGGTGCCTAGGCTGCGCCCTCGCCGCTGACAAGCATTGGCCTTTGGCACAAGCCCCCGAGCGGCAAAGGAACAGGTAGAACACTATGAGCTGGACAGACGAGCGCATCGCAACGCTCCGCAAGATGTGGGAAGGCGGCGCGACTGCCAGCGAGATCGCCACCGAACTGGGCGGCGTCAGCCGCAACGCGGTGATCGGCAAGGCGCACCGCCTCGGATTGAAGGCGCGTCCCTCGCCGGTGAAGGCGAACGAGAAGAAGAAGCCCGTCGCCGCGCCGGTCGCCAAGAAGCCAGCCGCCTCTGCGCCTGTCGCCGCGCCGCGCCCGCCCGCCGAGGCGCCCGAGCGCTCCGCTCCGCTCGAGGCGGCCGAGCGTCCCGCGCCGCGTGCTGCTGCGCCCGTGCCGCGCGCCGAGCCGGCCGCGGCAGACGCTGCTGCGCCCGCGGCTCCGGCAGAGAACCTCCCCAAGATCGTCTCGGTCGGCCCCGGCGGCTTCCTGCGTCAGGGCCCGGGCGACCAGCAGGCCCCGATCCCCCCTGCCCCG
>NZ_LSKQ01000087.1 GCF_001557115.1 Erythrobacter sp. CCH5-A1 | reverse complement strand
CCCGGAGCGAATTGGCGCTCACCTCAAACTGGGGAATTTTCGTTCGGCACTTTTGGGGAGAATACATCCGGCATCGACACATGTTCGGCAACGCTCTTGCCAATGCCGTTGAAGCAGGTGATGCGGTGCCATTCGGTCTCGGTCTGGCGCTTGTCCTGCGCATCCTTGTAGCTGCGCGAGGTGGCCAGCGAGAGCGAGGTGATCTTGGCGCCGGACTGGGTCTCGCGGACTTCCGGGTTGTTGCCTGCAAAGCCGACGAGGGTGACGGTGTTCTTCATGACGATGACCTTTCGAAGCTGTTTCTTCGTCCAAGGGACTGTCCCTTCGACTGAGCCCCGATGAGGCCGGGCACGGGCAGGTCTGCACCGATCGGCAGAGAGGGAAACGCCGCTCACAGGAGTGGTGCGGGCAGACGTTCCAAAGGAACGGCAACACGGTCCGCATGAGCGCGCGTTGTAGACCTGCCCGCGTCCGGCCAGGGGCTGGTCCATGTCATGGAAGGGTGTCCGCCGTCAGCACCAATGGCACAGATTTAAGGTTGTGAATTAAGGAGGATTGGGGCTTCGTCGTAGTGACGAAGGAACGAAGATGAAGCCCCAATCCTCCTTGAAAAAATCGCCGACGAAGGCCCCTGCTGAGCGGGTGGTGAAGGACATCCGGCGGCAGACACGTCGGCACTTTTCGGCTGAAGACAAGATCCGCATCGTGCTCGATGGGCTGCGCGGCGAAGACAGCATTGCCGAGCTGTGCCGTAAGGAAGGCATCGCCCAGAGCCTGTATTACACCTGGTCGAAGGAGTTCATGGAGGCCGGGAAGCGCCGCCTGGCGGGCGATACCGCCCGCGCCGCGACCACCGGCGAGGTGCAGGATCTGCGCCGCGAAGCCCGCGCCCTGAAGGAATGCGTTGCCGACCTGACACTCGAAAACCGCCTGCTCAAAAAACGTATGGCCCGCCCCGTCTGCAAGGGGGATTTTGAAGTGTTCTGATCAG
>NZ_LSKQ01000086.1 GCF_001557115.1 Erythrobacter sp. CCH5-A1 | reverse complement strand
GGAAGAGACGTTCCCGCCCCGAGGAAGAGAGACGAAGGCAGGGCCGGTCAGGCGCGCGAGCGCCGCACCGGACCACCCCTTCGGCCCGACGAAGGGTTAACAGCGGGAACACCTCCATTCTTGGAAGCCGTTCAGCGTGGCTGCTCGGCAGGCGACGGGCTGTCAGGGATGATGCCGCGCAGCTGGCATCACCGCTCCGCGGGCGGCGAAGGCAAGCGCAGCGACAGCCTGAGCCGATCCTTGACCGGCCGGAGGCTGCCGAATGCCGCGCTTTCGCGCATTTGCGCGAACTACGGCTGTAAAGCTCACGGTCGTGGGTGCCGCGCGCGCGGACCGTCAGGGCCGCGGCAGGCACACGCGATCGGGACCGCCGAACCTGCCCGCAGGGCGGCGGCGGTGAGATGCGTCAGCGATCGTCACCCGAAGGGCCGAGACCCTTCAGGGGCTCGGTGGAGTGAGGCAGGCACGCGAAGCCCTGGCGAAGCATCTGCTGAGCCAGGGCCGCGGCGCCGAGCGGAATAGAGCGCGGTTTCGGCCACAGGCCGGGAGACGGCAGACTCAATCATTTCTCTTCGTCTGGAAATTCCACTTCAAGCGGAGCCACCTCTGAATGCTTGCTTTGCGTTGATTCCCGCAGCCACAGCGCTTGCTTTGCAGCGTTTCGCTCCTCATTCAAGACGCGGCTAAAAACCGGGCATTCCAGTATGCTGCTTGCGCGTTGCTTGTTGTTCGAGGCGATGATCATGTCGTGTAGCACGTCGGCGCGATCGGGCGAGAAGCTGATGTTACTGTCGTCACCGTCAAGGCTCATGATCAATTTCGGTTGCCCCACTGACGAAGACGGGGGGATTTGGTGGAAGCTCAGACCCGCAATCGAGAACCTGATTTCGGTAGTGGCTCTGCGTAGGGCCTTCAGCCTGTTTTGGAGTGCCTTGGCGCTTGCGTCGTCGAGTTTGAACGGAAAGGCTGGTGCGCTTATGCGCAGGGCTTCCAGTTGTTCAGGCCGGAAGCTGATTTCCCGTTCGGCTGACAGTATCAGGTCGATAGTTTGCATGTTTGCTCCGTGGATTGACAGTCGGCACCTTCACGTTCAAATCTACAGGCAGCCACAGAACATGGCTAGGCATCTGCCTTCACCGAAGCTGCAAGCAGCATGTTCGACAGATTGTCCTAGTTTCGGTCCTGTTCTTACCGGATCCACGTTTGGCAGATGATGTGACATATCCGGTCGGAGACACGGCATGGAACTGGTGCAACCGCGAATTTCAATCGAAAACCTGAAGCGCCGGGCGAAGGCTCTCGGCAAGAAAACCGGCGTGCAGCATAGCGAGGCTTTGAATTTGCTGGCCGCGGAAGCTGGCTTTGAGAATTTTAACGCCCTACAGCGTGCATCAGGCCGCCGGCTCAAAACTTTCCCTGGTGTGAAGCGCAGCAAGTCAGCACGGGAGCATGTTCTCGTCAGTGTCGAATTGCTGGGGGTGCCGGTGGTCGTTTCACGGCATGTCCTTGTGCCGCCCGGTCTCAACCTCGAGCAGCTTCACGGCGTTATACAGATCGCGATGGGGTGGGAGAATGCCCATCTCTTCGCTTTCACTGTCCCGAACATACCGGACCTGGAATTCATCGGACGGTTTGACGAAGGCGCCAGCGCTCTAGATAAGATTACGTCGACCAAGGCGGAAGATATGCGTATCCGGCAGCTCATCGACGGGGGCAGCGGCAGCCTGATCTACAGATATGACTTCGGGGATGGGTGGCTCCATGCGGTTACGCTGGAATATGTCCAGGCGGAGTGGTCTGACCCCGAGGGCTGCGTCCTGCTTGAGGCCAAGGGCCTGTGTCCCCCGGAAGACTGTGGCGGAGAGCCAGGGTATATCGGCCTGCTTGAGACCTTCGGCTTGGTGGAGCGATCCGATGGTTGGTCGGACAGCCGCCGTTGGACCAGGAAGGACGTCGCAGAGTGGATCGGGCGTGCTTACCGGCCTGACAAGGAGCTGCTGCTCAGCGATTACCAGAATCGTCTGACGGCATTTGCAGCTGCTGATTTCGATGTCGACATGCTGTATCTCTATGAGCCGACATGGCGTTACGGGGGATTGAACCCGAACCGTCACTATTGGAAGAAATGAGGGCTTCGTGGCCGCAGAGACATATCGAGCTCATGCGCTGAGGCGATTCGACGTGCCTGCTTGACTCGTCATGTTCTCATGATGTTCTAGGGCGCGCATGGGAATGAAGCGTCTCGACACGGTCGCCGATCTGGTTCGGCATGGGCTCAATGCGCAGGTCGAGTGCCGCAGATGCCGCCGTGTCGTGATCGTCCCGGCCGCTCGCCTTCGTGATCAGTGCTTTGCGAAGTCGGTACCGATGAAGCTCGATATCGTCGCGGGCCACCTGCGGTGCAGCTGCGGACATCGCGGCGCGAAAATCGATGCTACCGGCGTTCGCCTGGACTGAAGGAGCTATCGGCGGCGTGTTCCGATCGTCTCGATCAGCGCCGTGATCCGGTCGCGGAGACGCTGAATCCATGATCGCTGGTCAGTGTCCCTCTTGATCTTTCGCACCAGAGCAAGCGTTTCTGCGACAGTCACAAAGGCGTTGTCTTCGCGCATCCTGATGCCTTCGCGGTGTTCGGCGCGGTTGACAAAGCTCATTCCCTGAGTCCGGTCGCCCGCGCCCATCACGAACTCGTAGGCGATGTTGATCGGGATCAGCTCATCACGCGGGAGCCTGGTGAGCTGTTCCATCGTAACAGGTTCCCAGTGATCTACTACCTCGCGGTAAATTCTCGTGAAGATCGAGGCTTTCGTGAGGTCGCGGCCGTATCCGGGCGTGCGCGCGTAGAGCGCGTCGAACGCCCGGATTGCACTGGGCTTGGGGATCATCTCGAGATTGCCGTTCAGCCCGTAGTGGTCGACCAGGAGCGTGATGTCGTCCTCGCTCAGCCCGAGATAGGCGATCATCTCATCGAGCGGCTCGGGATCTCCGATGATACGATACTGGCTTTCGGGAAGACTGAGGAGCTTTTGCGCTGCAGCTGCTCCAACTGCGTCTCCGATCAGCGCGGCCGCCATGTGCGAAGCGAAGACCTGGTTCGGTATGGTATTTCCGGCGTCCGTTTCGACGCGGCCCCAGCCCTTCGAAATGGCAAAGAGGAACACCGCAAGGCTTTCGCGAGTGGCCGCCTGCTGCGGCGATGGAGAGTGATCCTCGATCTCTGGCATAGTCCCATTCCGTTCGGTTGGTATCGCGTCAATCAGGTCGAAAGACTTTGGCGACCCTTCTGCCCTCCATTGCTTCGGCGATCGTGTCGGTCAGTTTCCTCGATGCTGGGTTTGGCCGCATCATTGTGCGGTCATCCTGAGGCACGATGTCGGGCCCTGGCCAATTGAAGATGTTCATCTCCTCGATGACGACGTTGCAGTCTTCGGGCAGGCCGAGTGCGGCGCGCTCTCGTGGATGAATGGGCACCCGCGCTCCCATCGAGGATGTCGAGATCGGAAGAACACTCACGATGAACAGCGCTTCGATCTTGCGAACCTCCCAGATGAGGCATGGCCGGTCCTTTGACGCGTTGACCTGACCTGCGGCATCCTCGCGTTGCCAGAGATAGCCGTAATCGATGATCTTGCCGGCCTCAGGTGCCTGCCGCTTCGGGTTGCTTTCGCTTTTTCGCTGCTTTGGGAGCAACGGGTTCTCCGGCGTCGTCTTCGTAGCTGTCGGGGGCGTCCGGGTGGTAAGTCGCGGACGCGGCGGTGAGTTCTTCGATGACATCTTTCAGCGACTCCGACTTGAGGGCGCGCGCCAGGAGTTTCCTGAGCGAGCGGTATTCGTCAGCAGGGACCATGACGACGCGGACCTCACCGTGGCGCTCGAGGCCGACGGCGCGGCTGATGGCCTCGTCGTAATAGTATCCGACCCGCTTCGAGAAGGTCGTGGTGCTGACGGTTTCACGATAGGGTTGCGACATGGTTTTTCTCCTAAGGACCGGCCTCTTTGAACTCCTCCATGTGCGATGACCGAATGGTCGCCATGTGTTCATCGGGTGTCCTGTCTCTCCGTATAATCCGGAGTCTCCGCACACAGCAACCCCCTCCCCTTTTCGGTCGGTCTCAATAGCATCAGGCAAATGAAGAAGGCCCGCCCGCGCTTGTGCGCGAGCGGGCCTTCCCTTTGGCGATCGGTTCGGGTCGCAGTCGCCGATCGCCGGGGGCTGATTGGGCGTCAGGCTCCCGCGGTTTCGGGCACCTTGGCCTTGCCCTTCGGGGCGGGTGCGGTGCTCTCGCCGAGACCGTCGCCCGAGGCCGGCGTGCTGTCAACGCCGGTGTTGGCCGGGCCGGTCGGCTCGTCGCCGGTGGCATCGAGCGGCGGGAGCATGTTCTCGCTCTCGCCCGCGAAGCCGCCGAGGCTCGCCTTCTGCTTGGGCCGGCGCCAGGCGACGTTCATCGAGCCGTCGTTCTGCCGGAACAGCGCGATCGGGATCGGGGCGACCAGCGAGGGGTCGTCGATCGTGCCGGAGAGGAAGCATTCGCCGGTCTCGTTCGAGCTGTATTCCCACAGCGCGCCGACCTTGACCCAGCTGCGGCGGTCGACCGACAGCGCCATCAGATCGAACTTGGGCGCGCGTTCGTTGGTGGATTCGAAGGCACGCAGCGCCAGCGTCGCGCTGAAAGCCATGGTGCTGACGCGGCCGATGAGAACGCCTTCGGCGTTGGCCTTGAGGGTACCGATGTTCATGGGGACTTCTCCTGATGCGTCCGAACCCATTGTCCGGATCACATCCCCCCATCCCCCTCTCCCC
>NZ_LSKQ01000085.1 GCF_001557115.1 Erythrobacter sp. CCH5-A1 | reverse complement strand
CAGCACCCCTTGGGAATCCCACATCGATTCAGTCTAAACAGGACAGACTCTAGTGCCGACGGGCGGCTCGCGGTCAAGGTGACGCCGGGCGCGCGCGAGGAAAGCGTGACGCTCACCGAGACGGCGGTGCTGGTCAAGGTTCGCGCGCCTGCCGACAAGGGGGCTGCCAACGAGGCGGTGCTTGCGGTGGTGGCGCGGGCGCTCGGGCTGGCGCCCTCGCGGGTGAGGTTGTTGCGCGGCGCGACGTCGCGCGAGAAGCTGCTGGCGGTGGCGCTCTAGCGCTCGGCCGCGAAGGCAAAGCCCCACAGCGCCAGTGCGGCGAGCGCGGCGAGAGCAGCGGCCCAGAGCGGGGCGATCAGGCACAGCCCGCCGCCCGCCGACGCTCCCAGCGCGAGGGCGCTCCACAGGAGGCCGTAGCCGCGGGTCGATTCGAGCGGCGCGCCTGCCAGCCTCGCGGCAATCCCCTGCCCGAAGCGCACCAGCGCGCCGGTCATGTAGGTGACGCCGACCGTCACCTCGCCATCGCGCACGAAGACATTGTTGGCGAGCCCCATCGCCATCGCGGCGAGGCCGAGGAAGGGCACCGCCAGCCCTGCCGCCAGCAATCCCGCGCCACCGCTCAGCAGCAGGGCGACGAGGCCGAGCAGCACCCGCTTGTGCCGCCCCGCAAAGCGCCGCCCGACCAGTGCGCCCCCGGTCACTCCGGCGAGGAACGCGCCGATCAGCCACAGCGGGGCGAGCGCCAACGCGGGCGAATGCACCAGTTCCACCCCCATCCGCGTGGTGTTGCCCGACATGAAGGAGGTGAAATAGCCCCCCGCCACCACGAAGCCGGTCGCATCCACCAACCCCGCAAGCGCAGCCAGCCCGAGGGCGAGGCCTTGGCGCGCGGGGTCGTAGCGGTGCATCTCAGGCGGGGTTCGGCTGCTTCATGTATTTGAACATGTAGCCGACAAAATCCGCCTTGCCGAGGGGAAGGCCCTCGGCGCGCAGGATCGCGTAGGCGGCGGTGATGTGGAAATAGAACTGCGGCATGGCCCAGTCGCGGCAATATTCGTGCGCCTGCATCGCGAAGGTCATGCCGTTGGGGAGGGTGAATTCGACGGGATCGCCCGCCGCGGGCCAGGTGGCAGGATCGCTCGCCGCGACCAGCGCCCTGGCGCCGGCGATCCGCTCGTGGGCTTCGGCGAAGGTGGAGGGGTCGGTGTCGCTCGACGTGAAGTCGAGGCCCGTCAGCCGCGCAAGCGCCTCGCCCGGCATGTTGCAAATGAAGCGGATCTGCGTCGCGAGCGGGAACATGTCCTCGGCCAACCGCGCCTGGAGCAGGGCCTCGCCCTTCTCGTGGGCTTCCGCCTTGGTGACGATGTGATCGAGCGTGGCGAGCATGTTGACGTAGGTGGCAAGGGCGGCGGTAGCGTAGGACATGGCTTCTCTCTCCGGTTGCGATTTGCAACCTATTTGCGCCATGCGCGGCGCTGCGTCAATCCCCCACGCCTCCCCATCTCGTCATTGCGAGGAGCCGGAGGCGACGAAGCAACCCATGATCCGACCTTTCCGCCAAGTGCGAGGGCGGGCGATGGATTGGTTGGCCAATTGGCCAGCTTCGCTTCCGCTTCGCTCGCAATGACGAAGGAGGCCTAATCCTTGATCAGCCCCCGCAGCGTCGAGATCCGATCCGCCTCGTGCGCGGGCTTGTCCCAGCGGATGCGGTGGATGCGGGGGAAGCGCATCGCGAGGCCGCTCTTGTGGCGCTTGCTGGCGTGGACCGAATCGAAGGCCACCTCGAACACAAGCTCGCGCTTCACCTCGCGGACGGGTCCGAACTTTTTCAGTGTGTTCTGCCGCACGAAGCGGTCGAGCTTTTTCAGCTCCTCGTCGGTGAAGCCCGAATAGGCCTTGCCGACGGGGAGCAGCTCGGCGCCCGCATCGGGGTCCCCGTCCCAGCAGCCGAAGGTGTAGTCGCTGTAGAAGCTCGAACGCTTGCCGCTCCCGCGCTGGGCATACATCACCACGCAGTCGATCAGCAGCGGATCGCGCTTCCACTTGTACCACAGGGCGACCTTGCGGCCTGCGACATAAGGGCTTGTCCGGTGCTTGAGCATCAGCCCCTCGATCGCCTCGTCGCGCGCCGTGTCGCGGATGCGTGCGAGGGCTTCGAAATCCTCGGCCTCGACCAGCTGGGAGAGGTCGAAATGGCTGGTGGGGAGGCGCGGCATCAGCGCTTCAAGAGTCGCGCGGCGCGACTGCCACGGGGCCTCGCGCCAGTCCTGCCCTTCGAGCAGCAGCACATCATAGAGCCGCACGAAGGCAGGGTAATCGCGCAGCATCGCCTTGGAGACGGTCTTGCGCCCGAGCCGCTGCTGGAGCGCGTTGAAGCTGGCCGCACCCCCGGCCTCGCCGCCCTGCGTGACCCCTCGCACCAGCAATTCGCCATCGAGCACCGCGTCCATCGGCAGCACGTCCAGCAGCTCGGGGAAGGTCGCGGAAATATCGTCGCCCGAGCGTGAATAGACCCGCGTTTCTCCGCCCGCCCTGACAAGCTGCACCCGGATCCCGTCCCATTTCCACTCGGCGGCGTAGTCGGCAAGGTCGACCACCCCGTCCTCGAGCGGGTGGGCGAGCATGAAGGGGCGGAACCTCGGCGTATGGGCGAGGTCGGGGGC
>NZ_LSKQ01000084.1 GCF_001557115.1 Erythrobacter sp. CCH5-A1 | reverse complement strand
TGCGCCCGACCGCGATGCCGCGCAGCGCGTTCTCGGCAAGGTTGTTGTCGATCTCGAGCCGTCCGTCCTGGGTGTAGGCGAGCAGCGCGGGTTTCAGCTTGACGGCATAGCGCAGCGCCTCGGCAAGCGGTGAGCGCGCCGATGCCTGGCCGAGCACGCTGTCTGCCCATGCGAAGAAATCGAGCGCAATGAGCTGTGATGCCGATCGCTGGCGCAGACGCTCCATGAGAGGCTCACCCCCAACCAACCGTTCGATCTCGTAGAGTTGCGCAATCATGGCGAGCCCCTTGCGCGCGGCAGAGCCGCGGTCAGCAACAAGCACGTCATGCAGCTTGCGCCTCGCATGCGCCCAGCAGGCGACGGGCGTGATTGGGCCGGGCTCGCGGCCTGAGTCATAGAGGGCGTTGAACCCCGCATAGGCATCGGCCTGCAGAAAGCCTGCAAAGGCCGCAAGATGCTCGCGCGGTCGCTCGCCCTTGCGATCGGGGCTATAGCGGAACAGGGCTGCGGGCTTGTCGCTGGGGCTCCATCGACGGTTATCGCGCAGATAGACCCATAATCGCCCGGTCGATGTCTTGCCCGTTCCGGGAGCCAGCACCGGGACGGGCGTGTCGTCGGCGTGGAGCTTCGGGCTCGCCATGACGTGTGAGCAAAGCCGCTCGACCAGTGGATCGAGCAGCCAGCTGACTTGACCGAGCCAGTCAGCCATCGTCGAGCGGGGAAGTTCGACGCCCTCGCGCGCATAGATCTGCGACTGGCGGTATAACGGCAGGTGATCGGCGAACTTGGCAACGATTATGTGCGCCAGCAGCCCGGGACCGGCACGGCCGCGCGGGATCGGCAGAGCGGGTGCTGGTGCTTGGGCGATGGTATCGCAGCACTTGCAGGCGACTTTGGGACGGACATGGCGCACCACGCGGAAGCTTGCGGGCACATATTCCAGCACTTCGGTGACGTCCTCACCTAGAACGCTCGCCTTACCGCCGCACGCCGCGCAGCGATCCGCGCCGGGCGCCGGATGCGTGATCACATCGCGCGGCAGATGATCGGGCAGCGGCGCGCGCTTGGGTTTGCGCCTGGGCTTCGGCTCTTCAGTCTCGTCCTGATCGACCTGCCCGCGCACGACGCACTCGGCATGGGCCTGCCGGGCTTCAAGATCCTCGAGCGTCAGCTCAAGTTGGTCGGCAAGCTGCGTCATGCGCTCGGACGACTGGCCGAACTTCATCCGCCGTAGCTTGGCAAGCTGGGCTTTGAGCTTCTCGATCTGAAGCGTCGTCAGCTTGATCGCGTTGCGTGCGGCACCGAGTTCGTCTCGCGTTGCATCGTGTGCTTTGCGCTCGTCAGCAAGCGCCTGTTCCGAAGCGGAAAGGCGCTCCTTCATTGCCTCGGCAAAGGCCCGAAGTTCGTCCGGATCGGAGGGTAAATCAAGGTCGGCGGGAGACACGAACAGCGGATAACATGATGGGCGATCTTGACCAAGCCGAAGGCAGGAAAACCGCGCCCGATTCGTTAGATATGCACAGGCCGTTTGGGCGGCTTTGGCGCCACCGTCCGCCGCCAATCCATAGCCTCCAGAAGCAGCGAAAACTGCGCCGGTGTCAGCACCACACCCCCATCGACCAGCGGCGGCCACACGAAGCGATGGCGCTCGAGCCGCTTGGCGAAAAGGCACAGGCCGGTGCCGTCCCAGATTAGCGCCTTGAGGTAGTTGCCGCGCTTGCTGCGGAACAGGAAAACGTGCCCACTGTAAGGGTCGAGCCTGAAGACTTCGCTGGCAAGCACGCTCAGGCCCGCAAAGCCCTTGCGCATATCGACCGGCTTGCTGGCGAGATAGACCTTGGTGCCCGGCGGCAGGCTCAGCATGGCACGGCCTTCAACGCGCGCAGAACCCGGGCGAGCGCCTTCTCGTTGACGA
>NZ_LSKQ01000083.1 GCF_001557115.1 Erythrobacter sp. CCH5-A1 | reverse complement strand
CGCCTCCCCGAGGCGGCTCTTGGCGCTGACCTGCCGGCCGCGTGCTTCGAGGAACCTGTAGAGGTCGTCGACGATCGGCCGGCTGCGCTGGTCACGGACGTCGCGGCGCTCGTCAGCAGATAGGCCGCGGATCTCGTCCTCGATGGCGTAGAGGGAGGCAATGCGGCGCAGCACGTCGGCGGCCACCGGCGAGCTCTCGGCCAGCTCGTAGAACTTGCGGCGCACATGCGCCCAGCAGAACGCGAGACGGATCTGCTGATGGCGCCGGCCCAGCGCCGCATAGGCACCATAGCCGTCGACCTGCAGGATGCCGGCAAAGCCGTGCAGATGCGCTTCGGGTCGCTCGGTCTTGCGATCGCCGGCGTAGACATAGGCGACCATCGGCGGGGCACTGCCGCCCCATGGCCGATCGTCGCAGGCATAGGCCCAGATCTGACCGGTCTTGGTCTTCCTGCGCCCCGGCTCGAGCACTGGCGCGGTGGTCTCGTCGGCGAACAGCCGCTCGGATCGTCGCAATCGCTCGAGGATATGATCGCGCAAGGGGCGCAAATACCAGGCTGCCCTGCCGACCCAGTCGGCAAGGGTGGAACGGTCCAGCTGAATGCCCTGCCGGGCATAGATCTGCGCCTGTCGGTAGAGCGGCAGGTGGTCGGCATACTTGGATACCAGCACCTGTGCGATCAGCGCCTCGGTGGGGATGCCGCCTTCGACGATCCTTGCCGGGGCCGGTGCCTGCACGACCGCGTTCTCGCACGAGCGACAGCCATAGCGCGGGCGCCGGGTGACCAGCACGCGGAAGGTGGTAGGCACGACATCGAGGCGCTCGGCAACATCCTCGCCGATCTGGTGGAGCGCGCCGCCGCAGCAGGGGCAAGCCTTCTCCTCGATATCGACGGTCTGCTCGATCCGCTCGAGATGGGCGGGCAGCGCACCGCGGTTCGTCTTGCGCGGGCGTTCGCACGGAGCCTTGCTTGCCTTGTTCATGGCAAGCTCGGCCTGTGAGAGTGCGGCCTCAACTTCCTCGAGCGCAAGCTCGAACTGGTCGGCATCGAGCTGTTCAGACTTGCGGCCAAAACGATGACGCATCAGCGCATCGATGA
>NZ_LSKQ01000082.1 GCF_001557115.1 Erythrobacter sp. CCH5-A1 | reverse complement strand
CCTGGCGCACCTTCAGGTAAGTGGCATCGAGCCAGAGGTAGGGCCAGTCGCCTGCTAGCGGGCGCTTGAGGAAGGCATGGACGCGCTCGTCGATGTCCTTGCACAGCTTCGAGACTGAGGACTTGGATATGCCGGTCATGCCCATGGCCTGCACCAGATCATCGACGCGCCGGGTGCTGACCCCGGCGATCCATGCCTCCTGGATCACGGCGACCAGCGCCTTTTCCACCGTCTTTCGCGGCTCCAGGAAGCCCGGGAAGTATGCACCGGTCCGCAGCTTGGGGATCTTCAGATTGAGCGTGCCAAGCCGGGTATCGAGGCTGCGGTCGCGGTAGCCGTTGCGCCAAGTCGTGCGCTCGCCGGAACGCTCGTGCCGGCCGGCACCGACCAGGCCCTCAACATCGGCCTCCATGATGATCTGCAATACGCTCTCGGCAATGGTGCGCAGAAAATCTCCATCTCCGCTCTTCGCCAAAAGCTCGGCAAGCGGTAGTCTGTCTTCGGTCATCGGGATCAACTCCTTGGTTGGTGTGAAG
>NZ_LSKQ01000081.1 GCF_001557115.1 Erythrobacter sp. CCH5-A1 | reverse complement strand
CGCCTCCTCCGCCGCCCCCGCCCCCGAGCGCGCCGATCAGCCTCAAAAAGATCAGCCTCGACAAGGGCAATTCCTCGGTCAGCCTCAAGAAGCAGGGCAATTCCTTTGGCGAGATCGTGCTCAACCTCAACTGGACCGCGCGCACCCAGAAGAAGGGTTTCTTCGGCGGCTCGCAGCAGCTCGACCTCGATCTCGGCGTGATCTTCGAACTCGCCGACGGCATGGGCGCAGGCTGCATCCAGGCGCTGGGGAGGAGCTTCGGCGCCTACCACCAGCCGCCCTTCATCGAACTGTCGGGCGACGACCGCACCGGCGCGGTTGCCGCGGGCGAGACGATCCGCGTCAACGGCCAGTATTTCGACTATATCCGCCGCATCGGCGTCTTCGCTTTGATCTATGAAGGTGCGCCCGACTGGGCTTCGACCGATGGCGTCGTGCGCCTCAACATCCCGGGCCAGCCCGAGATCGAGGTCCGCATGGACGAGGTGGGCAGCCGCGAGCGCCTGTGCGGCATCGCGCTGATCGACAATGTCGGCGGGGAGTTGAAGATGAGCCGCCTGATGCGCTTCTACCAGAGCCAGAAGCCGTTTGCCGAGGACATTGGCGTCTATCTGCAATGGCAGCGCGGCAGTAAGGACTAATCAAGCATACCGCCGTATCACGCGGCCCAAGGGGATCATATTCGATGTTCAAACATTTTGGCGGCTCGCTGCTGTTCACCGCCGTCGGCCTCGCGCTCGGCGGCTATTACGGCTGGGCGCTGACCGGCACGATCGACGGCGTGCTGTCGATAGTGTGGATCTGCGCAGTGCTCGCGGTGCTGGAAGTCTCGCTGTCGTTCGACAACGCCGCGGTCAATGCGAGCGTGCTCAAGGACATGTCGCCGGTCTGGCAGCAGCGCTTCCTGACCTGGGGTATCGCTATCGCGGTGTTCGGGATGCGGATCGTCTTCCCGCTGGTGATCGTGATGGTGGCCGCGCAGATCGGCCCCGTCGAGGCGATCAACCTCGCCCTGAATTCGCCGAGCGAATATCAGCGCATCGTCGAAGGCGCGCATATCGGCCTGATGGGCTTCGGCGGGGCCTTCCTCGGGATGGTCGGCCTCAACTACTTCTTCGACAGCGACAAGGAAGTCGACTGGATCGCCGCCATCGAACGCCCGCTCGCCAAGGTGGCGGATATCGAGGCGGTCTCGATCGGCCTCGTGCTCGCGGGCACCTGGGCGGTCTCGACCGTGCTGCCGGGCGAGGAGGCGCTGACCTTCATCACCGCCGCCATCGCCGGTCTCCTGACCTATCTCGGCGTCGAGGTGATCAACCACGTGCTCGAACCCCCCACGCCGTCCACCGGTGACGTCGCCAAGGCGGGCTTCGGCGCGTTCCTTTACCTCGAAGTGCTTGATGCCAGCTTCTCGTTCGACGGGGTGATCGGCGCCTTCGCACTGACGAATAACCTCATCATCATCGCCATCGGCCTCGGCATCGGCGCGATGTTCGTGCGTTCGATGACCATCTTCCTCGTCAAGAAGGGCACGATGAGCGAGTACCGCTACCTCGAGCACGGGGCGTTCTATGCCATCCTCGCGCTGGCGGTGATCATGTACCTCAACACCTTCATGCACATCTCCGAAGTCATCACCGGCCTGATCGGCGCGGTGCTGATCGGGCTCGCCTTCTGGTCCTCGGTCCAGTGGAACAAGGCGAACCCCGACGGCGAGCCTGAGGATGCGCTCGCGTAAGCTTTCAACACCGGCGGCCACCTCGCGCCGCCAGACTTGGGTAAAGGAGACGATTTATGGCTATCTCACTGTCGAAGGGTGGTAATCTCAGCCTGTCCAAGGAAGCGCCCGGGCTTGACCGCATCATGGTCGGCATGGGCTGGGACGTGCGTGCGACCGATGGGCAGGATTTCGACCTCGACGCTTCGGCCTTCGTGTGCGGCGCGAACGGCAAGGTCCGCTCCGACATGGACTTCTGCTTCTACAACAACATGAAGGTCGCCGATGGCGCGGTCGTCCACCAGGGCGACAACCGCACCGGCGAGGGTGACGGCGACGACGAGCAGATCGAGATCACGCTCTCCAGGCTCCCCGCCGATGTCGACAAGGTCGCGGTGGTCGTGACCATCCACGAAGGCGACACCAAGGGCCAGACCTTCGGCCAGGTCTCGAACGCTTTCATCCGCCTCGTCGATGCCAGCAACAACAACGAAGTCGTGCGCTACGACCTGTCGGAAGACGCCTCGGTCGAGACCGCGATGATCCTCGGCGAAGTCTATCGCCACGGCGCCGAATGGAAGTTCCGCGCGGTCGGCCAGGGCTTCAAGGGCGGCCTCGGCCCGCTCGCCGGCCACTACGGCGTCAACATCTGACAATCGGGGAGGGGCGCGGCCGGGGGCGTGCTCGCCGGCCGCGCGCTTCCGCAAGCAGGGAATACGAAAAAGATGGCGGTTTCGCTCAGCAAGGGCGGCAATGTGTCGCTCTCGAAAGAGGCCCCGGGCCTCAATGCAGTGATTGTCGGGCTCGGCTGGGACGTGCGCAAGACCGATGGCGCGGCCTTCGATCTCGACGCCTCGGCCTTCGTGCTGGGGGAGAACGACAAGGTTCTCTCCGACGCGAATTTCGTGTTCTACAACAACAAGACCTCGCCCGATGGCGCGGTGGTCTACAGCGGCGACAACCGCACCGGCGAGGGCGCGGGCGATGACGAGACGATCCTGATCGATTTCGCCAAGCTCACCCCGGCGGCCAAGAAGGTGGTGATCGCGGTCACCATCCACGAGGGCGAGATCAACGGCCAGAACTTCGGCTCGGTCTCCAACGCCTTCGCGCGCGTGGTCAACCAGGCCGACGGCAAGGAACTGGCGCGCTACGACCTCTCCGAAGACGCCTCGATGAATGTCGCGATGATCTTCGTCGAACTCTATCGCGGCCCGGCTGGCGACATCAAGGTCAAGGCGATCGGCGAAGGCTGGCGCAGCGGCCTTGCGGGGCTGGCGGGCGCGATGGGCGTCAATATCGGCTGATCCGGCCACAGGTCGCACCACCATCATGCAGCCCGCCCAGCCCGGACAGCGCGTCAAGATCAGCCCCAAGGCCGACTGCCGCATCCATCTGCGCGGAAGCGAGGCCGCGCGCATCGCGGTCGCGGCGATGGGCTCGGGCGGGCGCGTGCTCGCCTTCGACCGGATCGATCAGGCGCAGTGGTTCATGCAGGGCATGGCCGAGCTCGAAGGCGATTTCGAGATCGTCGCCTATGTCATGGACGACCGCCACGGCGGCTTCACCAACCACGCCTTTCCGATCGAATTCGAGGTCGACGGCACGGTCTGGCAGATGCCGCAGCCGACCGAACAGCTCGCCGCGGTGATCCTTGCCGAGGTCTACACCAAGAACGGCGAGCGCCGGATGAAGCTCTCGAGCGAGGGCTTCACCTTCGGGATCGACGCCTATGTGCGCGCGCGCAACATGGGCGGGATCGAGGTGCCCTATCGCAATTCCCCGGGCGTGCCGCTCCCGGGCAATGGCCCGATTCCCCACCCCGACGGGCGTGGGTTCAGCGAGGGGCAGGGGCGGCCCAAGCCTATGCCGGGCCAGCTGATCGGTTCGGGCAGCGGGGTGCTGATCGCGCCCGACCTGATCGTCACCAACGCCCACGTGGTCGAGGACGGGCAGAAGTTCGAAGTCGGCCCGGCGCGCGATGCGGGCACGGTGATCGCGGTCGATGTCGGGCACGATCTCGCGCTGCTGCGCTGCCGCACCCACGGCGCGCCGCTGCCGCTACGGATCGGCTCGCCGTTGTTCCTGGGCGAGGACATCATGGCCGCGGGCTTCCCTCTGATCGACGTGCTGGGCGCCGACCTCAAGGTGACGACCGGCAATGTCTCGGGGCTCACGGGGGGCGGGGGCGATGTCGCGCGCTTCCAGTTCTCGGCCCCCATCGGTTCGGGCTCCTCGGGCGGGGCGATCATCGACGAGTTCGGCAATCTGGTGGGCATCACCTCGGCCAGCCTCGCGCATGACAACATGCGCAATCGCGGGTCGATCTCGGAGAACGTCAATTTCGGCATCCGCGCCGCGCTGGTCTACGAAATGGCCGCCGCCGCCGGGGCCGAGCTGCCTCCGCTGGCGATCTCGACCGACAATCTGCGTCGCAATGTCGTCGCCCGGGCGCGCAGTGCAGTGGTCAGCATCATCATCCATGCCTAGGTTGCATCGGCATTCAGCGCTGAGGGCCTGCAAATGGCCCGCTTCCAGACTTCCGGTGCTCACGGCCCATAAGGCCGCTGCGCTCCGGGTTCTGAAAGCGCACCATTTTCGGCACCTCATCATCTGAATGTCGATACAACCTGACCGCACGCGGGCGCCCGAGGCGCCGCAGCACAGGGTGACGGTCGACCTGCCGACTGGGACGCTGGTGCTCGAAGGCGTCGAGCCTGCACGCGTTGCCGCGCTGTGCGATTTCGCCGCGCGGGCGAACCCGAAGCGGGGCTTCCTGATCGTCTCGAAGGTGCTCGGCCGCCATCTGCCGACGCCTCCGCAAGCCTTGCGCGCCGCCGCCGATGCGCTCGCGGCGAAACTCCCCGCCCTGCCGGGGCCCGTCCTGTTCTGCGGCATGGCCGAGACCGCCACGGGCCTCGCCCAGAGCGTCTGGGCGGCGTGGCGCGCGCGGCATCCCGGCAGCCTCAGCGCCTATGTCCAGTCGAGCCGCCAGACCGTCGCGCATGTGCGGGTCCTTTGCCGCTTCGAGGAAGGCCACAGCCACGCCGCCAGCCACATGGTGCAGGTGGCGGGCGAGATCGAGGCGCTGCTCCCCCAGGTGCGCAGCCTCGTCATCATCGACGACGAATGCAGCACGGGCGCGACCTTCGTGGAGGCCGCCGAGGCGCTCGTCGCCGCCCTGCCGCAGATCGAGCATATCGCGGTCGCCAGCCTCACCGACTGGAGCGCGGGCGCCTTCCTCCCCCGGATGCCGCGCCCCGCCTCGGCGCATTCGCTCATCGCGGGGACGCTCCACTGGACCCCCGGAGCCGGACAGGCCGCCGCCAGCCTCGCCGCCACCGCCAACCGCCATGGCACTGCGCCCGCGACCGGCATGCGCAGCCGCACCGGCTTGCTGGAACCCGAAGCCGCCACCCGCGCGCGCATCGTGGCCCGCCCCGGCGAGCGGGTGCTGGTGCTCGGCGACGGCGAACACGCCTACGAAGCCCTGCGCGTTGCCGAGGAGATCGCCGCACAGGGGGCGGCTCCTGCGATCCAGTCGATCACTCGCACCCCCGCCATGCTCGGCCATGCGATGGCGAGCGTCACTTCCCTTGGCGACGCATACGGCTCCGGGGCGACGTGCCATGTCTACAACCTCCTCGCCCACCGTCCCGACCGCATCGTGATCGCCGCCGAGATCGCGGGCGGGCAGGCTGACCAACTGCGCGGCTGGCTCGCCGAAGCGGGGTCTCCTGTAATGGTCGAGACGCTGTTGTGCCGCTATGGCGGGCCCGCATGACCCGCCCCCTGATCCTCGCCGACCTCGACGACAGCCTGTTCCAGACCGCCCCCAAATGCGGCGACTGGGCCGAGGGCGATCTCAGGCTGATGAGCCGCCTCGCCGACGGCAGCCCCAGCGGCTATGCCACCCCGCCGCAGCAGGCGCTGCTCGGCTGGCTGGCGCATGGCGAGCTGGTGCCCGTGACCGCGCGCGCGCGTGACGTGCTCGCCCGGGTCGACGTCGCGCAGGCCCCCGCGATCTGCGCCAATGGCGGCTGCATCATGACGGCGGACGGCACCCCCGATCCGGTCTGGCACGCCCGCCTCGCCGCCGAGGCGCAAGCGTCCGAGGCTCCCGCGGCGCTCTACCCCGCGCTGACCGAAGGCCTCGGCGCGGAATACCGTCACTGGTTGGTGAGCGAGGACGGGCTCGATCTCTACATCGTCATCAAGAGCAACACGGGCGACGTCCCCGCGCTGACCGCGCTCGCCGAAGCCCTGCGCGCGCGGCTCCCCCAAGGCTGGCGCATCCATGCCAACGGCAACAATCTCGCCTTCCTGCCCCCGTGGCTGAGCAAGCGCGCCGCGGTGCGCTACTTCCTGGAGACGGTGCGCGCCGAGACGCCCGGACGGCTGGTCGTGGGCATCGGCGATAGCTGGTCGGACGCGGGCTTTCTCGATCTTACGGACATGGCGATGATCCCCACCGCCGCGCAGCTGTGGCAGCACATCGCGCGCGGGCACGACTGGATCGACGGATGACGCCTTTCCACGGCTCCTACGCGCCCGAGGATGTGACCTTCCTCCTCAAGCCCGCCGCGGTCGCGCTGACCGACGTGGCGGAGAAGGAGGCGCTGATCCAGTCGGGCGCGCGGCACTATTCGGAGATGCTGTCCGAGGAACGCCTGCCCGATGCGCGCTACCTCGCGCTCTACGAGGCGGCGCTGGCGAGGAATGCGGGGCGATTGAAGGCCGATATCGCGGCGCTGGCCGAGGCGATCATCGCCCGCCCCGAAACGGCCAAGAGCTGCACCATCGTCTCGCTCGCCCGCGCGGGTACGCCCATAGGGGTGCTGCTGCGCCGGGCGCTGGCGGAGCGCGGGATCGACGTCGCGCATTATTCGGTCAGCATCATCCGGGGGCGGGGGATCGACCGCGTCGCGCTCGCCCAAATCGCCGCCGCGCGCGGGACGGCGGACGCGGTGTTCGTCGACGGCTGGACCGGCAAGGGCGCGATCACGCAGGAGCTCGAACAAAGTCTGGCCGATGGCAGCACCGGCTTCGCGCCCTTCCTCGCGGTGGTCGCCGATCCGGCGGGCTGCGCTTCGCTGGCCGCGACCACCGAGGACTACCTCATCCCCTCCGGCATCCTCGGCGCGATCGCCTCGGGGCTGGTCAGCCGCTCGGTGCTGAGCGCAGAACTGGTTGGCGAGGGCGAGTTCCACGCCTGCCGCCATCTCACCGAACACGCCCACGCCGACCGCAGCCGCGCCTTCGTCGCCGCGGTCGAGGCTGCCGCGCCCTCCGATGCCTCCCACCCCGGCTGGAGCCCGCAGGCCGCCGCCGCTAGCCGCGCAGCCTCAACCGCGCTGGTCGAAAGCCTGATGGCCGAATTCGCCGTCACCAATGTGAACCGCATCAAGCCCGGCATCGCCGAGGCCACCCGCGCCGTGCTGCGCCGCTTGCCTGAGGCCGTCTTCGTGCGCGACCGGGGCGACGCGGAAGTGGCGCATTTGCTGCACCTTGCCGCACAATCGCGCGTTCCGGTCGAGCAGCGGGAACTTGGCAACTACCGCGCCGTAACACTGATTGCGAAGGCAGGAGACGCTGAATGACGAAAGCGGTGGAGCTTGGCGCAACGCTTTACATTCCGGTGCAGCACCCGCGCCTTGCCGAGGTGCTGGCGGGGGCCAATCCCGATCTGCGCTCGGTGGTGATCTGCCTCGAGGATTCGCTCCACGAAACCGAGGTGGGCGCGGCACAGGAGGTGTTCTGTGCGACGCTTCGCCAGCTCGATGCCGTGCCGCCGAGCCTCATCGCCTATGCCCGCCCGCGCGGGCCGGCAATGCTGGAATGGATGCTCGCGCAGCCGGGGATCGAACGGCTGGCGGGCTTCGTGCTCCCCAAGATCACGACCGCCAATATCGCAGGCTGGCTGGAACGGCTGGGCAGTCCGGCGCACGGCATCATGCCCACCATCGAGAGCCCCGAGGCCTTCGACCGCGCGGCGATGGTGCAGATGGCGCGCGCCCTCGCGCCGCTGGGGAGCCGCGTTCATGCGGTGCGCATCGGCGGGAACGACATCCTGAACCAGCTCGGCGTGCGCCGCTCGCGCGAGCGGACCGCCTATGACACCCCATTGGGCCTTGCCATCGGCACCATGGCAAGCGTGTTTATCCCCGAAGGCCTCGCGCTCTCGGCCCCCGTCTTCGAGCACTACGCGCTGACCGATGTGCTGCGCGAGGAAGTCGCGCGCGATATCGAGCACGGCCTCCTCACCAAGACCGCGATCCACCCCAGCCAGGTGCCGATCATCCACGATGTGCTGCGCCCCGCCCCGTCCGAGGTCGAGGAAGCCAGCGCGATCCTCGCCGCCGAGGCGCGCGCGGTGTTCGGGCATGGCGGCTCGATGCTGGAGCCCACCACCCACGCGCGCTGGGCGCAGGGCGTGCTCGACCGCGCAAGGGTCCACGCGCCACGCGGCGCACGTCCCGGCCGCCCGCAGGCGCCGACACGGGTCGCCTAGGCTGGCCGTGTCCGCCATCACCAAGCGTCGCCACGCGGAACTTGCCGGGCAGGCGATGAAATTCGTCGCCGAGCTCATGCTGATCGAGCCGCTGAGCCCGGCCTTCGACCACAAGTTGGAGGCTATCGAGGCGTTGGGGCGCGACACCATTGCCGCCGCCTCGGCGCGCCACGCGGGAAGCCTCGCCCATGTCGCCCCGCCCACGACAGGGGGAATCGCGCAGGCGACGGCCGCCTTGCGCAGCATCGCCGGGGCGCTCGAACCCTTGCGCGAGGGCAATCTTGCGGGGGCGGCCAAGCGCTTCGGCCTGTTTGCCGCCAAGCCCGACCCCGCCGCCTATTTCCGCCGCTATGCCGCCGCCGAGAGCGAGATCGCGGCCGTGCTCACATCGCTGACCCGCGAGCGCGACGCCTTGCTGCGCGCCAATGTCGGGCTGGAGGCCGAGGAGGCCTCGCTGCGCCCACTGGTCGAAGCGCTCGCCGAGCATGCGCTGTTCGCCGAGGAAGTCGCGCCGACGCTCGAAGCGCGCGCCGCGATGATCGAAGCGAAGGAGCCGATGAAGGCGCGCCGTCTCACCGCCGACGCGCTCCACACCGTGCGCACCCGCGCGCGCGACATCGCCGAGGCGCGCGCGGTGACCACCCAGGCGCTCGCCGCGCGCGAGCTGGTGAGCGGCACCAACGCCCAGCTGATCGAAGCGATCGAGCAGGCCACCGCGACCATGCTGATGGTCCTGCGCACCGCGATGGAGGCGGCGCGGATGATCGCGCGGCACGATCTGGTGCTCGACCGGATCGCCGGGCTGAACCGTGCGGCAAGCAACCTTATCACCGACGAAAGCCCGCCCGAAGGTGACAAGGCCGAGGCGCTCCAGTCCGCCTTCGCCAGGCTCTACGACGCGCTCGACCGGCTGGAGAGCGAGCGCGCAGGCATTCCCACGCTTCCACCCCGCTGAAACAGGGTCTAAAGCAGGCCCTCGGTCGTGATGGCCGGAAAGCCGAAACGGGAAGTTCGTGGGTCTGTTCGATTCGCTCAGGAAGATGTTCGCCGCGCCCGAACCGGAAGCGCCCCCCGCGCCGCCGCCCTCGCCCGAGCGCGCGCACGGCATCGACTATGACGACGAGCGCGTCCCCGCCTCCGCGCGCAAGAAGATCGACGCCATCCTCGCCGCGCTCGAAGAAGTGGGCACGATGATGGACCGCGAGGCGGTGCAGGCCGTCAGCCGCACCGAGATCGAGCTGATGCAGGGCGAACACCTGCCCAAGCTGGTCAAGAGCTACATCGACATCCCTGCCGCCCACCGCGCGGAAATCTTCCGCAAGACCGGCAAGTCGGCGAGCTTCATCCTCGAGGAAAGCCTCGACACGATGAAGGCCCGGATCGACGAGATCGCCCGCAACCTGGCGCAGCACGATCTCGACGCCTTTTCGAGCAACGCGGCCTTCATCAGCCGCCGCTACAGCGACGGCGATCCGTTCCGCTAGGCCCAATCGCCCAGCAGCGGCGTGAACTCGTCCACCCGGATCAGCTGCCATACCCCGCCGGTGAGGTAGGGATCGCCCGCGAGGATCGCGCGCGCGGCGGCCTCGTCCTCGGCCTTCACGATCAGCAGCGAGCCGATGATCAGGCCATCGGCGCGTTTCAGCGGGCCGACGATCACGAAATGATCGGCATTGGCGTGGATGAATTCGAGATGGGCCGGGCGATGGATCGCGCGCAGCCTCCCGCCGTCTTCGCCGTCGCGGCAATGGAAGCAGAACATGCGCATGGTCGAAAGCGGCCCCCGTTAGTCGAGAGCGAAGGCTAAACGCCCCTCGCGCGGCGGGCAAGCGGAGCGTTGCAAAACCCGCGCTTGAAGCGCAGCCTTGCGGGGTCCAGAGGGCCGCTTTGCTCCCGCGAATCGTTTCAGGTGAAACCAGATGGCCGACTACGCCCCCGCCCCAGCAATCGACCGCACCGACCTGCGCCGCGCCTATCGCCAGGACGAGGAAGCGGCAATCGCCGAGCGGCTGGAGCAGGCCGCCCCGGCAGCGAAGGTGCACGCGGCGGCGGCGGGCCTCGCGGTCCGGCTGATCGAGGGCGCGCGGGCCAAGAAGGCCTCCGGGATCGACGCGTTCTTGCAGCAATATGGCCTCGACACCGAGGAGGGCATCGCCCTCATGTGCCTTGCCGAAGCCCTGTTGCGCGTGCCCGATGCGGCGACGGCGGACGCGCTGATCAAGGACAAGATCGGCCAGATCGACTGGGGCGAGCACTTGGGCGAAAGCAGTTCCACCTTCGTCAACGCCGCGACCTTCTCGCTGATGCTGACCGGCGAAGTGCTCGATCCGCCCGATGCGCGGCAAAAGGGGTTGGGGAGCGCCTTCCGCCGCGCGATGAACCGGCTGGGCGAGCCGGTGATCCGCACCGCCACGGGCCAGGCGATGAAGATCCTCGGCGGCCAGTTCGTCTTCGGCCGCACCATCGACGAGGCGCTGAAGCGCGCTGCGCCCGAGCGGTCGCGGGGGATCACCCACTCCTTCGACATGCTCGGCGAGGCGGCGATGACCTTCGCTGATGCGGAGAAATACCGGCTGAGCTACGAGGCGGCGCTGGCGCGGCTGGCGCGCGAGGCGGGCGCCGGAGTGGCGGGCTCGCCGGGGATTTCGGTGAAGCTTTCGGCGCTGCATCCGAAGTACAATTTCTTCCACGCCGACGAAGCCAAGGCGGAGATGGTGCCGGTGATCCGCGATCTGGCGGTGCGCGCGCGCGATGCCGACATTCATTTCACCATCGACGCCGAGGAGGCCGAGCGGCTCGAACTCAGCATGGACATCATCGAGGAACTGGTCGCCGACGACGACCTGTTCCGCCGCCCCGATGGCAGCCGGTGGGAGGGTTTCGGCCTCGCGATCCAGGCCTATTCCAAGCGCGGGATCTGGGTGTGCGACTGGGCGGGCAAGCTCGCGCGCAGGCATGGCCGCAAGCTGTTCGTGCGGCTGGTCAAGGGCGCCTATTGGGACAGCGAAGTGAAGTTGTCGCAGGTGGGCGGCTACACCGACTACCCCGTCTTCACCCGCAAGGTGGCGACCGATGTGAGCTACCTCGCCTGCGCCGCGCGGCTGTTCGAGCACGCCGATGTGATCCGCCCGGCCTTCGCCACGCACAACGCCTACACCATCGGCGCGATCAAGCACTTGGCGGCGGGGCGTCCGTTCGAGTTCCAGCGCCTGCATGGCATGGGCGAGGAGGTCTACGACGCACTCCACGCTCTGGAGGGCAACCAGCGCACGCCGGTGCGGACCTATGCGCCCGTCGGCGGGCACAAGGAGCTGCTCGCCTATCTGGTGCGCCGCCTGCTCGAGAACGGGGCCAACACCAGTTTTGTGAACCGTTTGGGCGCTGCGGATATTCCGGCGGAGGAACTGGTCGGCGATCCGGTGGCGGAGCTTGCGGCGCTCAGCCCGCGGCGCAACCCGGCGATCCCGCTGCCGGGGGCGATTTTCGGCGCGCGCAAGAACAGCGCGGGCGTCGATTTGTCCGATCCGCTGGTGAGGGAGCCGCTGCTGGCGGAACTGCGCGCGCTGGAGGCCCGCCAGTGGTCCGCCGAACCGACCTTCGGGGGCACTGGCGCGGTGGTGAACGTCACCTCGCCGCATGACCCGTCGCAAATCGTCGGCACTCGCCGCGATGCGACGGCGCAGGAGGTCGAGGCCGCGTTCACCCGCGCCGCGCAAATCCAACCCGGCTGGGATGCCTTGGGCGGAGAGGCGCGGGCGCTGCTGCTGGAGAACGCCGCCGACCTGTTCGAGGCGCACACCGCCGAATTCCTCAGCCTGTGCCAGCGCGAGGCGGGCAAGACCTTGCTCGACTCCGTGCTCGAACTGCGCGAGGCGGTCGATTTCCTGCGCTACTACGCCGCCGAGGCGCGGCGGCAATTCAGCGCGCCCACCATCCTGCCGGGGCCGACGGGGGAGGAGAACAGCCTCACCCTTCACGGGCGCGGGGTCTTCGCGACGATCAGCCCGTGGAACTTCCCGCTGGCGATCTTCATCGGCATGGCCTCGGCGGCGCTGGCGGCGGGGAACGCCGTGATCGCCAAGCCCGCCGAACAGACGCCGCTGATCGCCGCGCTCGCGGTGAAGCTGTGCCACGAGGCCGGCATCCCGCCCGAGGCGCTGCAACTGCTCCCCGGTGCAGGCGAGGTCGGGCAGCTGATCACCGCCGACCCGCGCCTCGCGGGCGTCGCCTTCACCGGATCGACCGAGACCGCGCGCGCGATCAACCGCGCGCTCGCGAACCGCGACGGCCCGATCGCCACACTGATCGCCGAGACCGGCGGGCAGAACGCGATGATCGTCGACAGCTCCGCGCTCCCCGAACAGGTGGTCCGCGATGTGCTGGCGAGCAGCTTCCAGAGCGCGGGGCAGCGGTGTTCGGCGCTGCGGGTGCTCTACCTTCAGGAGGACATCGCGGAAGGCGTGCTGGAGATGATCCGCGGCGGCTTTGCAGCCCTCACCGTGGGCGACCCCGCCGACCTCGCCACCGATGTCGGCCCGGTGATCGACGCCGATGCGCAGGCGCTGCTGGAGGCGCATGTCGCCGATTGCATGGCGAAGGGCCTACCCGTCGAGCGCCTCCCCGGCACCCCTGCCAATGGCCACTTCGTCGCCCCAACGATCATCGAAATCCCCTCGATCCGCGACCTCAAGCGCGAGAATTTCGGCCCCGTGCTGCATGTCGTGCGCTTCAGGGCGGGGGAGCTCGGCCAAGTGGTGGACGCCATCAACGCCACCGGCTTCGGCCTCACCCTCGGCCTCCACAGCCGCATCGCCGAGACGCGGCGTTTCGTGCAGGGCCGTGCGCGGGTCGGCAATTTCTACGTCAACCGCAACCAGATCGGCGCGGTGGTCGAGAGCCAGCCCTTCGGCGGCGAGGGCCTCTCGGGCACCGGGCCCAAGGCCGGAGGCCCGCACTACCTCGCCCGCTTCGCCACCGAGCGCGTGACCTGCATCGACACTACCGCGGCAGGGGGCAACGCGAGCCTGCTGGCGGCGGGGTGACGCAGAAAGCCCCCTCCCCCTCGCAGGGGGGAGTGGTGGGGGAG
>NZ_LSKQ01000080.1 GCF_001557115.1 Erythrobacter sp. CCH5-A1 | reverse complement strand
TAGAGTCTGTCCTGTTTAGATTGAGGCATAGCCGCTGTTTCTGAGGTAGTTGGCGCATTCGTGTGGCGGGAAGGCATCGAGCAAGGTGCCGATGCGCTGCCATGTGGCATCGACGGTGCGTTCGGCGGCCTTGCGCAGAAGCAGTTTGAGCTTGGCGAACACCTGCTCGATCGGATTGAGGTCTGGACTGTAGGGCGGCAAGAACAGGAGCTTGGCGCCGGCTGCGCGGATGGCCTTGCGCACGGCCTGGCCCTTGTGGCTGCCAAGGTTGTCCATGATGACGATATCGCCGGGCGATAGGGTAGGAACGAGGAACTGCTCGACATAAGCGGTGAAGAGCTGGCCGTTGATCGGTCCGTCGAGCACACAAGGCGCATCGATCCGGTCATAGCGCAGTGCCGCCACGAAGGTCAGCGTCTTCCACTTGCCGAACGGAGCCTTGGCGACGAGCTTGCTGCCCCGCTTTGACCAGCCCCGGAGCGGCGTCATGTTGGTCTTGGCCCAAGTCTCGTCGATGAAGACCAGTTTCCTGGGATCAAGCCGCCCCTGATACTTCTTCCACTGCGCCCGCCGCCGCGCGATCTTCGGGCGATCCTGCTCGCTGGCGAACAGGCTTTTTTTTGAAGCTGTGACCGGCTTTGCGCAGCAGCGACCACACCGTGTTGGGGCTCACCTGGTAGCCGCGCTCGACCAGTTCGACTGCCAAGCCCCGGACAGTCAGATGCGGGCACTCCTCAAGGCGCAACAGCATCCAGTCCTGCTCATCCGCCAGAACACGCCGCCTGTAGCCACCCATCGGCCGTGAACCGGCACTGCCGGTCTCGCGCAGACGCTGCGACCACTTCAACGCGCTCGCAACGCTCACCCCAAAAGTCGCTGCAACTTCGCGACCCGAGCGGCCGGACAAAACCGCAGCCGCCACCCGCTCCCGTAAATCGTCAGAATAGGCTCGTGCCATCGCTGCTGGCCTCCTGCCCAGCCAGCAGCTTGAATCACAATCAGCACCCCTTGGGAATCCCACATCGATTCAGTCTAAACAGGACAGACTCTAG
>NZ_LSKQ01000079.1 GCF_001557115.1 Erythrobacter sp. CCH5-A1 | reverse complement strand
ACCGATGCGACCGAGAGCATGATCAGTCTCCCAACCCGAAGTCGTCGTCGATCGCCGGTGTGTCGTGTGACGCTTCCCTGTCGTGGCCGTGGCCCTGATCCTTCTGGTCCGTCCCGGCGCCCTCACGGGTCTCGCGCGTGATCTGCTCCTCAGGCCGGTCCCGATCCTGCTTCCCGAGCGTTTTTTCGGTCAGGGCTTCCTTGGCCTGTTCGCGATTGATTTCGGTCTGATCGCCACTGATGGCTATGAGCTGTTTCATGACGGAGAGACCCGCCGTTCTCGGCTGACCGTCATCGGCATCCGCGTCTTTTGCGGGGACATCCGCAGGGTTGTCGTTGCTGGGCGCAACGGCCCTGACAATCTCGCTCTCGCCGAACATCGCATCGGCTGCCTTTTCGGCCTCCGAACGCCCGTCAGCTTTCTCCGCGCCGTCCGCCTTTTCCAGCGCCTCGGTTGTCTCCCGCTCCGCTTCCTCAGCCTCCACGCGCCCGGTCGGCGGCAAGGTTTCAGGACCACCCTCGCTCCCCCCTTCCGCGCTATCAGGCCGGCTAGCCGGCCGTTTGGTCTCGGGCGGTCTGTAGGGCGTCGGCTCCATGCTGGTGACCCGCATGAATCCTGGGGCAACCTCCGGGTAATCCTTCCACTGAAGCTTGATCCGCGCCGCCGGAAACCCATCGGGAAACTTGATGAACCCGTGCATCGACGGGAGGTTTGTAATGTCGTCGGGAATGACCAGCGGCTCGATTGCCTTGCGCGGCGTCAGGGTCGACGCATCGCGGGTGTTGTTGTACCCGTAGCTGTAGGCTTCATCCATCTGGCGAACCTCGCGGTTGCCGATGAATTCGGCGCAGCGTTCAGCAGATTGGTAATCGGCCGTGGCGAGGATCAGCTTGGTGCGCGCAAGCCCGGCCAGATTGGTCGCGCCTTTCTCGCCGTATGTTTCCTCCAGCTTGGCAAAGGAGTGGATGCCGAGAACGAAGGCACCGCCATAGTTTCGGGCAGTCTGGAGACCATTGCCGATGGCAGGAAGGGCATGCAGAGCATTGACCTCGTCGAACAGGAACCAGGTCCGAAGATCGCGCGTGCGCGGTAGCGTCATCTGGGCTGTGACGGCCATGTCGGTCCATAGCGTCAGCAGCATCCGGGTGAAGTTCATGTCGGAATAGCTCGACGTGATGAACAGGATCGAGCCTGGCTCTGATGCTTTGATCCATGCCTTGATCGAGAAGCTGTCAGGCTTCTCATGCGAAGGGTCTGGGATGTAGCGGATGGCGTTGGCGTTGGTGTTGAAGACCGACCGGATCGACTCCGCCATGCGGGCCGCAGTTTCGGCAGTCAGGGGAGCCGCGACCGTGTCCTTCAACTTGGCATGAATCTGCTTCAGGTTGGCGGTCATCAGGTGATGCGCGATAGCGGCGTTTGACATCTCGCCGTCGGCTTTGAGCTTCATGCAAATTTCAACGAACAGCGTGCGCGCAGCGTTCTGCCAGAAGGGCTCCTTCTCATCGGGGTGTGACGGGATCAGAGCGGTCGCTGCCGTCAAAAAGTCAGCATAGAGTTCGCAGTCGTTGAAGATGGTCCAGGGCACGCACCGCTGATCCATAGGATTGAGGATTGTGTCGCTCTCCGGGTTGTAGAAGGCTTCGACAAACGCGCCGGTCAAATCGAAGATCACCGCGTTGTGCCCGCGCTCCCGCAGCTGTTGGACCAACGATCGCAGCTGGGTGGTCTTACCAGCCCCCGTTGTGCCGATCAGCATGGTGTGGCTTTGCTCAAGCCGCCACGGGTAGGGAATGCCTGCGATGACGTAGGGTTGATGAACGCCGAGCGCCCGCTTCTGCTGGCGGTTGAGAATGAGGATATCCTCGGGGTTGCAAGGCGGATCGAGCCGCGAGCATTCATAGGCAAAACGGTTGCCGTTATGGGCCCGGACCTCGGCTCGCAAGACTTCGCGCTCGACCAGCATCGCACCGCGCTCATGGCGTTCTTCGAGGATCGATTTGCCGCGTTTCCGGGAGAACTCGATGAACCAGATGCTGAGCGGTGCAGCGATGAAGATGGCCATGAAAGCCGATCCAAGGAGGCAGCGAAGCGCCTTGGCCGATGCAGAGGCAACGTAGGGGTCGTAAGGCACTGCCCCCATCAGCGTGGGACGGATCATCCCATTGGGAAGAGTGAGGTGAATGACCTTCGATGGGTCGAGAAGCATCAGTGACCAGAGACCCGAATACATGCGCATGAGAACGAGATGAATCTCGGGCGTGCTGAGCGACAGGCTAATGGTCGTGGCAAGCGCCAGACTGAAGACCAGAAACCAGATCAGGAGCGGGATCTTGATCCCAGCAAACCACATCCAGAATTCGTGTGTGACGAGCTGTGAGCCTCGGGTGAAATTGCCGGCATTTCGGGTTACCTTTCCGCGTGCGGAATGATGCTGGATCGTGGCACCCTTGCCACTGAAACGGATGTCATCGCGGCGCATGGAATTCCTCCATGCGTTCGTGGGCAATCTGCTCCAGGCCGGGAGCAAGATCGCTATGCTCTCGGTGGACGATCAGGTCGACTGCTGCTTGGGTATATTCCAGCAGAAGAATGAGCCGGCGAACATCCAGAGAGTGCCCGGCGAGCGCCAGAGGCAAGCCAAGCCGGAGTGCATTCCTGGCCGCTTCAGATCGCGAACAGCCGTTCTTTACGGCGATTTCATCAAGGCTTGCGAGGTCTGCAGTCGAGACCTGAAAGCCGATGAAAGGTGGTTTTGACTTTTGCATCACACATCCACTCGAGAGCGGATGGTGGGGGTTTAGGAGCTCGCATTATATCGCGGTTAGCCCGGTTAGGATAGTGGAAATCCAATATACCTGAATATGGGATTTTATCTAGCGAGAGTAATGACTTAGGGCGATTGAAGCGAGATATATGGTGGTATATATGCATATTGAGGTATATGCTGTTGATTTTAAGATACTTTAGGTAAGCGGGCGCCGCATTCGGTGTGCA
>NZ_LSKQ01000008.1 GCF_001557115.1 Erythrobacter sp. CCH5-A1 | reverse complement strand
GACGCGCCGCTTGATTTGCGATCGCGCGCTAGCGCGATCGCAAATCAAGCGGCGCGTCTGTGCCCGGCCACGGCGACCTGCCGGCCGCCGCCCGCGCGCGCCAGCACGAGGCCCAGTTCGGCCTCGCGCAGGGTCCAGTCGACCGTGCATTCGACCCGCGCCAGCCCCGCGCTGGCGGTCAGTTGCGGCGCCTTGGCCGAGGCCGGGGCGGCGAGCCCGGCGAAGGTTTCGATCACATCCTCGGCCCATTCGCGCGCCGCCCTTGCGGTCATTTCGGGAAGCAGAACCGCGAAACGCTCGCCGTCGAGCTGCGCCAGTTCGTGGCCCGGGAGCGCCATGGTCTCGAGGAACTTGGCGAACCCCCACAGCACCTCGTCCGCGGTGCGCTGGCCATACTGCAGCAGCAGCGCGCGCATGGCGTCGACCGCGAAGACCGCGACCATCTGCCCGCCGCCGCAAGCCAGGTGCCGCCTCAGGCTCGCGCAAAAGGCGGTGCGGTTGGCGAGGCCGGTGAGCGGATCGGTGACCGCCCGCGCGTGGAGTTCGCCTTCGAGGCTGCGCAGTTGCTGGACCGAGCGCATCAGGCACATCGCCCCGTCGGGCGTGCCGTCGGGGAGGCACATCGGCTTCAGCGTGAGCGCATACCAGCGCGGGAAATGCGCCTCGCGCACCGTGCCGCGATCGGCGCAGGCGACCACCGGAAACTCGATCCATCCCAACTGCTGGCAACCGGCAAGCCCGCGCGTGACATGTTCGCCAAGGAAAGCGGCGTGATCGCGCGCGGCAAGATCGGTGATGTGCGGGGGCAACAGCGCGGCGGTGAGATCCGATCCCAGTTCGGCGATGTTCGCGGATGCGTGGACGATGAAACCGTGCCGGTCGAGCCTGATCACGATATCACCGGACGTTTCTTCCAGCAGGCCATGCAGAACATGACCTTCGACGTCATTCAAACCAATTTTCATGCCGACAGTGCCCCAGCGGTCCAACGAATGATTCGCCAACTCGCTCCTAGTCAGAATTACTCGGTAACTAACAAGGTTCGACTATAAGAAAACATTCCCCTGTTTTCCCGAAGACTACTATGTGTTTTGTTAGTTAAGTAACTTTACTTGACTAAAAAACGAATCACCTCCGGATTTCGTTTACCATAATTTTCCATTGGAGCAGCCCATCCAATACGTATTGGCGCAGTAGGTAGGGGCTTCTAGCTTCGGGAACCCGGCCCGGATTACAGTTCTATCATGATTTTGACCGCTTGCGGGGCGGTGCCGCAGACTTCGGCGATGCGCGCGCGGCATTCGGCGATCACGCTCTCGATCTCGCGCGAGGCCGGAGCGGAGACGAGCAGTGCAGGGTCGATGCCCAGAGCGCCCGCGATCGCATCGAGGCGTTCGGGCAGCGGACGGGCCTTGCCCTTCTCCCAGGCCCACACCGTCGGCTTGCTGACACCCAAAGCAGCGGCGACATCGGCGAGGGTCAGTCCCGCCTCGCGCCGGAGACGGTTGAGCCTGGGGCCGAGCCCTTCGCCGCTGGCAGCGCCGGTCGCCAGCGCCCCGCCGCCAGTGTGTGGCGGGGCGTGCGGGCGCGTCGGCACGCCCGGCGCAAAGCCCTGAAGCTGCGCTGCCGCCAGCGCGGCGGCGGTGAGCGGGGCGGCGAAGGCGCAGCCGTAGAGATGCTCCGAACGCCACATCACCGTGGCGATCACCGCGCCCGCTTCGGGCAGATCGAGTGCAAGCTGCTCGCCCTCGGCCAGCACCAGCGCGGTCTCAAGCAGCAGCCCGGCGGTCGAGATATTGTGGATCGTGACGTTGGCCTCCAGCCCGTCGGGGCCGGCATCGGCAAGAAAGCCGCTGGTCTCCAGCCACAGAGCGCGGCGCGGGGCACCGCGCAGGTTGCCTTCGGGCGGGGCGGCAGGCTGGGAATCGAGACGGGCCTTGATGGCCATGACACAGGGGCTCCGGGCTCGGGAATGAGCCCGGTTACACTCTGGTCAGAAACATTAAGGCGACGTCACCGAAAATGGTTAACCGGGACGTATCGGGCTATCTTTCAGCTAACCTCCGCCCCGCACCGCTTCGCGCTGTCAGTCCTTGGCGTCCAGCCCGTAAGCCGTGTGCAGCACGCGCACCGCGAGTTCGGTCTCGTCCTCGTCGATCATCACGCTGATCTTGATCTCGCTGGTCGAGATCGCCTGGATGTTGATGCCCCGGTCGGAAAGCGCGCGGAACATCGAGGAGGCGACGCCCGCGTGGCTCTTCATGCCGACGCCCACCACGCTGATCTTGGCGATCTTGCTGTCGGTGATGATGCGGTTGAAGCCGATCTCGCCGCGCCGGTCCTCGAGCAGCGCCTGCGCGCGGGCAAGGTCGGACTGGGGCACGGTGAAGGTCACGTCGGTCTCGCCCTTGTCGCGGCCGACGTTCTGGATGATCATGTCGACATTGATGCTGGCCGCGGCGAGCGGCTCGAAGATATTAGCGACCGCGCCCGGTCGGTCGGGCACGCGGGTGAGGATCACCTTCGCCTCGTTCTTGTCATGCGCGATGCCGGTCACAAGCTGGCGTTCCATCAGGCCCTTCTCCACCAATTCGTCCATTTCCTCGTCCGAGACGATCATTGTCCCGGGCAGATCATCGGCAGGCGGCGCGCCTTCGCCGATGAAGCTCGACAGCACCTGCACGCGCACGCCTTCCTTCATGGCAAGGCCGACGCTGCGGGTCTGGAGCACCTTGGCCCCGACGCTGGCGAGTTCGAGCATTTCCTCGTAGGTCACCGCCTTCTGCTTCTTCGCCTTGGCGACGATGCGCGGGTCGGTGGTGTAGACGCCGTCGACATCGGTGTAGATGTCGCAGCGGTCCGCCTTGATCGCGGCGGCGACCGCGACCGCCGAGGTGTCCGATCCGCCGCGCCCCAGCGTGGTGACGCGGCCCTCTGCCGACAGCCCCTGAAACCCCGGTATCACCGCGATCTCGCCCGCTTCCATGCTGGCGATCAGGGCCTCCGCATCGATCGATTCGACCCGCGCCTTGGCATGGGCCTCGATGGTGTGGATCGGCAGCTGCCAGCCGAGCCAGCTGCGCGACTTGCAGCCCAGCGCTTGCAGAGTGAGCGCGAGGAGCCCGCTCGTCACCTGCTCGCCGCTTGCGACGACCACGTCGTATTCGGCGGGGTCATAGAGCGGATTGGCCTCGCGGCAGAAGTTGACCAGCCGGTCGGTCTCGCCTGCCATCGCGCTGACGACCACCGCGACGGAATCGCCGCGCGCGGCCTGCGCGCGCACGATATTGGCGACGCGGCGGATGCGCTCCGTCCCGGCCATCGAGGTGCCGCCGAATTTCATCACGATCCGTGCCAAGGGGTCCTGCTCCCGCTGGTGAGTGTCCGCGCGCGCTGTTAGGAGGGCTTCATGGGAAACGCAAACGTATCGAATGTTACCATCCGGCCCGACGAGGCGGATTTTTTCGCAAAGCTGGCGCGCGACTGGTGGAATCCGAAGGGACCGATGGCGAGCCTGCATCAGGTGAACCCGGTGCGGCTCGCCTTTGTGCGGGACGCGATCGACGCGCATTGGACCGAGGCGGCCCACGCCGCCAAACCGCTGGCGGGCAAGGCCGCGCTCGATATCGGCTGCGGGGCGGGGCTTTTGTGCGAGCCGCTGGCGCGGTTGGGCGCGGCGGTAACGGGTGTCGATGCCGCGGCGGAGAACATCGCGGCGGCGAGCGCCCATGCCGAAGGCGTGGGGCTCCCCATCCGCTACATGGCGGGCGAGGTCGCGGGGCTCGATATCGGCACCTTCGACCTCGTCACCAGCGTCGAAGTGATCGAACACGTCGCCGACAAGCCCGCCTTCCTGCGCGACGTGGCCGCGCGGCTGGCGCCCGATGGCTTGCTTGTCATGTCGACCCCCAACCGCACCGCCGCCAGCCGCGTGCTGCTGGTCGGCGCGGCGGAGGCGGTCGGCTATGTCCCGCGCGGCACCCACCACTGGGAGGATTTCGTCACCCCCGACGAACTCGAGGCGATGCTGGCCGATGTCGGCCTGACGGTGACGGCCAGGTGCGGGATCGCGTGGCGGCCGGGCAAAGGGCTGCACCTGTCGGACGACATGGCGCTCAACTACATCCTGTCAGCGCGGCGCGCCTAGCAGGTCGCCAGCTGGAACGAGGTCGCCTCGACCCCGATGTTCGAGATGATCTCGACCCGGATCTTGCCCCCGCGGGTGAAGATGTTGCGCACGCTCGAGATATCGCACAGCTTGCCGCGCAGCAGCTTGCGCGCGACATTGGAATCGAGCGTGTCGTAGCCGGTCGGCGCGTCGACGATGCTGACGGTGATGGTGTCCTTGCCCTCGACCTTGGCCTCGACCCGAGCGTTGCCGAATTCGGACGGCAGCGACACCGTCCCGCGCCGGTTGAAGAAGCGCGCGGCATCCTCGAGCGTTTCCTCGAGCGTGGCGGGCGGGCCCATCAGCGCGCCGCAGCCGGAAAGGCTGACGAGCGCAAGCGGCAGCAAGACATGTTTCATGGTGCGACCCCCTGAAGCAAATTCAGCAGGGTTAATAGACGGGCCTGATTAAGATACCGTAGCAGCCGGCCTATCCGGCCGGGCAGTTGCGCCCCTTGAGCGGCCCGTCGGAAAACACCCCCGCCACGCCCGCCGCCTTGAGCATCGCGGCCAGCTTCACATCGCCGCAGCCCTTGGCCTTGGGATCATCGCCGGTGCGCAAGTTCGGGGGGAGGAATTCGTTTTCGGGGCGGATCGTCCAGGCGTGGACCATGAGGCCCGCTGCCTTCGCGTCGGCAACCAGCGTCGTCGGCGTGCCGTCGGGGCTCAGCACCATCCCGGCATAGGCGCCGATGGCGTCGGCATATTTCGCCACTTCGGCAAGCCCGGTGGGGGTGACCATCTCGGCATAGCGCAGCGACGGCTCGTCCGCCGGGCCACCGAGCGGCTCGACCAGCAGCACCTGCTTGAAGCCGGGCGCGCGGACACGCAGGCGCTGCAAGGGCGCGACCTCGAAGCTCTGGATGAACACCGGATCGGCCGGCGTGATGCCGAGCGCGCGGAAGTCGCGCAGCAGCAGGTCGACGAGGTCGATCCCGGCGTTCTGGAGCAGGAAGCCGGGGTGCTTCAATTCGGGATAGATCCCGATCCGCCGCCCGGTCTCGGCCTCCTTGGCGCGGACCAGCTTCACGATGTCGGCGAGCGTTGCCACCTGATAGAGCCCGTCGAAGCGAGTATTGGCGGGGCGCAGCGCGGGGATGCGCTCCTTGGCGCGCAGGGTGCGCAATTCGGCGAGGGTGAAGTCCTCGGCGAACCAGCCCGCGATCTTCTGGCCATCGACGGTCTTCTCGCGGCGGCGATCCTCGAATTCCTCGCGGGCGGCGACATCGGTGGTGCCCGACAGCTCGTTCTCGTGCCGCGCGACGAGGACGAGGTCCTTGGTCGCCACCAGATCGGGCTCGATATAGTCCGCACCCTGATCGATCGCGCGTTCATAGGCGGCGAGCGTGTGCTCGGGGCGCTCGGCGCTCGCCCCGCGGTGGGCGATGATCAGCATCTCGCTGTCCTGCGCGGCGGCGGCCACCGGCGTCAGCGCGGCAAGCGCGATCAGAGCAAGGCTGCGGACCATTCTTCCTCCTTGAAGCCCACCAGCACGCCGCCGGGATGCTCCACGATCGGCCGCTTGATGATGCTCGGCTGCTGGACCAGCAATGCGACAGCGGTGTGACTGTCGGCGGCGCGGGCCTTGTCCGCGTCATCTAGCGCGCGGAAGGTGGTGCCCTTGCGGTTCACCACGCTATCGAGGCCCGCCGCCGCGATCCACGCCGCGAGCCTTTCGGCATCGGCCCCTTCCTTCTTGTAGTCGTGGAAGGTGTAGGCCTTGCCCTGCGCGTCGAGCCAGAGCCGTGCCTTCTTGACGGTGTCGCAGTTGGGGATGCCGTAGAGGTGGATCGTCATGCCTGTCTCGTCATTGCGAGCAGCCGCAAGGCTGCGCGGAAATCCATGGTCCGATGCTGGATTGCTTCGTCGCTCGCGCTCCTCGCAATGACGAAGTGGAGGGTCAAGAGCGCGGGGCCAGATGCGCGTCGGCAATCGCCACCGCGAGCGCATCGGCCGCGTCGCTACCGGCGATCTGTACGCCCGGAAGCAGCACCTTGACCATCGCGGCGACCTGCACCTTTTCCGCCGCGCCCGTGCCGGTGACCGCCTTCTTGACCAGCCGCGCGGCGTGTTCGTTGACGCCGAGGCCCGCCGCCCCGCACGCCGCCAGCACCGCACCGCGCGCCTGGGCGAGCTTGAGGGTCGATTGCGGGTTCTTGTTGACGAAGATTTCCTCGGCCGCCGCGCGCTCGGGCGCGTGCTCGGCGATCACCGCGGCGAGCCCCGCCTGCAAGGCCACCAGCCGTTCTGCCATCGGCGCTGCCGGATCGGTTTTCACTTGCCCGTTGGCGACATGGGTAATCCGCGAACCCTCGGCCCGGATCACGCCCCAGCCGGTCGAGGACAGCGAGGGGTCGAGGCCGAGGATGACCATCAGAACCAGGCGTTGAAGGGACTGCCGACCTCTTCGGGTAGCGGGGCCTTGGCTCCGCTGCTTGCTGCCCAGCGCCTGACGTTTTCGACGAGCCCGATATTGGTTTCATCGGCGGCGCAGGCGATGCGGAAATCTTGCTGCGGATTGCGCTCCGTAATGGTCAGGGCGCCCGCGTAGATGTGCCCCGGATTTTCGGTGAGTTGTCCGTTCTCGCCTTCGAACAGGATGATTTGGCGGAACCCGTCATAGAAGCGGATATGGTGCTGGTGTCCGCCTTGCTGGCCACCCACGTAGCCTTCGCGCACCTCGTCCCAGCTCGAACTGACATTGCCCATTCCTGCGCCGCTCGGGCGGGTTTCAAGCAACAGACGTCCATCCTCAGTTCCGAGGAGCACGACGCTCCAATCGTCGTCGCGGCACGCAAAGAGAACCGTCGGTTTCGGCACGGCTGCGTGGACGGTCGCAGCAAGCACGGCAAGGCCGAGGGCTGCTGCAAGCCGTCGCATCAGCCCAGCTTCTCCATCACCGCGTCGGAGATCTCGTAATTGCCCCAAACGGTCTGGACGTCGTCATCGTCTTCGAGCGTGTCGATCAGCTTCATCAGCGTCGCGGCGGTGGCTTCGTCGGCTTCCACCGTGAGCACCGGCTTCCACGCCAGCTTGACGTTGTCGGCCGGGCCGAGGACCTTCTCGAGCTCGCCCGCCACGCCGTGAAGCGCATCGGCGGCGGTCCAGATGGTGTGGCCGTCCTCCGAGCTTTCGACATCATCCGCGCCCGCTTCGATCGCGGCTTCGAGGACCTTCTCCTCGTCGCCCGCAGCGGCGGAATATTCGATCAGCCCGCGGCGTTCGAACCCGTGGCTCACCGAGCCCTCGCTGCCGAGGTTCCCGCCATTCTTCGAAAAAGCGGTGCGCACATTGGTCGCGGTGCGGTTGCGGTTGTCGGTCAGCGCCTCGACGATCAGCGCGACGCCCCCCGGGCCATAGCCCTCGTAGCGCATCTCGACATAGTCCTCGCCGCCCGCCTGGCTCGCCTTGTCGATGGCGCGCTGGATATTGTCCTTGGGCATCGACTGCGCCTTGGCGGCGTTGACCGCGAGGCGCAGGCGCGGGTTCATGTCGGGGTCGGGCATGCCCATCTTGGCTGCCACGGTGATCTCGCGGCTGAGCTTGGAGAACATCGCCGCGCGTTTCTTGTCCTGCGCGCCCTTGCGATGCATGATGTTCTTGAACTTGGAATGGCCTGCCATTGGATGACTTCACCGGAAATGTTGGAAGATCGGAGGCGGGCCTTACTCCGGCAGGCGCGGGGGACGCAAGGGCGCGCGCGCTGACCTTTCGCGCAAGGCTGGCCGAGGCGGCACGCTTCATGCTGCGCCCGAGCTACGCCGCGCGGCCCGTGGCATCGCCGGGCGAGCGGGCGCGCGTGCTGCTGGCGGCGGGCGCCGTGCACCTCGTGCTGCTTGCCGCCGTGGTTGGCCCGCTGTGGCTGGCGAGCCGCAGCGCCGGGGTGCTGCCTGCGCCCGACGCCGAGGCGGGAAGCCTCGCGGCCAGTCCCGTCGCCTTCCTGCTGATTGCCCCTCTGCTCGAGGAACTGGTTTTCCGCGGCTGGCTCACCGGGCGGGTCGCGGCGCTGCGCTTTGCGGCTTGCGGCTTTGCGGCAATGGCGCTGATGCTGGCGGGGGTAGCGCTGCTGCCCGAGCACGGCCGGATGCTGGCATGGGCGGGAGCGGCGGTGGCGCTGGCGGGTCTCCTCCACTGGGGCCTGACCCGCGAGCGGGCGCATGCTTGCACCGTGCCGCCGGCCTTCATCCGCCACTTCGGCGTGATTGTGTGGGCACAGGCGCTGCTGTTCGGCGCGATCCACCTCGGCAATTACGCCGATTTTGCCAGCCCGCTGGGCCTCGCCGTGGTGCTGCCGCAGGTGCTGGGCGGGCTGCTGCTCGCCTTCATCCGCACCCGCGCGGGGTTGGCGGCGGGGATGGCCTATCATGCGGGTTACAACGGGCTGGTGCTCGCGGGCGGATACCTGCTTGCCTAGGGCGCGATATCGAAATGGAGCGCGGTGATCTCCTCGCAGGCGAGCTTGCGGTAAAGGCGGCGCGCCGGTTCGTCCTCGGGGACGATGTCGGCCTGGACGAAGATCGTCCACGCGCCGACCTCGCGTGCGATGGCGCGCAGGGCGTCGATCAGCGCGGTCGCCACGCCCTGCCGCCGGGCGCTTTCCAGCACGGCGAGGTCGTAAATGTAGATCTCGCTGCGGGCCTGCTCGAACTTCGGCAGCACATAGCCCGCAAGCGCGCCGATCACCTCGCCGCCCGCCTCGGCCAGCAGCGCGATGTGGTTCGGGTTGGCGAGCCACTCCGCCGCCCATCCTGCGTCGGGCGGGGCGGCAGCATAGCTGTCAGGGTCCTCGAAGACTTCGGCGAACAGCGCGTTCATCGCCCGGAAGCCCGCGACATCGCCGGGGACGAGGCGCCGGGTCTCGCTCATGGGGCCAACCCAGACTGGGCTTGGTCTCGCTCATCAGCGGCGGAATAGCGCCCGCTTTCCAGCAGCCGCGCCCGCAGCATTGGCGGCATGTCGAACACCGCGTTGCGATAATTGCCCGGTAACAGCCGCCCGTTGCGGGGGTCGAGAAGCGGCAGGATCGAATCCAGAAACTCGGCTGCGCGTCCGGGAAAATCGCGCTTGAAATGCTGGTTGAGGCAGGCCGATCCGATGGTAAATCGCTCCACGTCCAGCACGCCGTATTCGGTCAATTTCGCGACGAAGTAAAAGCGGTTTTCCCACAAATAGCCGAAGTCCGGCGCGTCCGGCGGCGGCGCGACCACGATGTTCACTTGCCAATCGGGCCCGCCTCTGTCGAACAGGCGCAGATTGTGGACGGGATCGACATAGCCCCCCCGCACATCATCGCTATCGATCCACGTGAACGGCCGCGCCGCCACGCGCTCAGACCCGGACCGCGGTCCCGCTCGCCGAGACCATCAGCATCGAGCCGGTGTCGCCGATCACCTCGTAATCGAGGTCGATCCCGACCACCGCATTGGCCCCGCGCGCGGCGGCTTCGGCCTGGAGTTCCTCGATCGCCTGGTTGCGCGCGTCGGCGAGGATGCGTTCGTAGGAGCCCGAACGCCCGCCGACAATGTCGCGCACGCTGGCGAAGAGGTCACGGAACAGGTTCGCGCCGACGATCACCTCGCCGGTGACGATGCCCATGTATTCCTGGATCGGTCGGCCCTCGAGGGTCGGGGTGGTGCTGACGATGACGCCGCGCGCGTCTTTCCAGGGGGATGCCATCGGTCTCTCTCCTTGCAAGGCTGTGTTATCGAGATAACACGGCCGGGTGAAGTTTCAATGACGGACCGCCTTGCGCGCGCCACGCCTTAGGCCATGCCGAGCGCGGCCTTGTAGGTTTCGAGCAGCATGTCCTGTTCGCTGCGATCGTCGGGCTTCATCTTCCTGAGGCGCACGATCTGGCGCATGATCTTGGGATCGTAGCCCACGGCCTTGGCTTCCATGTAGACGTCGCGGATATCGTCGGCGATGCCCTTTTTTTCTTCCTCGAGGCGTTCGATGCGCTCGATCAGCAGGCGCAGGCGGTCGTCGGCGGTTTCGGCCATGGGGGGCTCCATCTTATGTGAGAATCGGTTGGTGGCTGCGATAGCCAGCCACCGGGCACGATTGAACCGCCCGCGAAAATTATTCCTGTGCGTTCTTCGCCACGCTCGCTTCCATGCGGGCGAGCTGCTCCTCGGTGGCGGGGCTCTGGCGGGTCGCCTTCCATTCGCCGCTCGGCATCCCGTGGATGACCTCGCGCGCCTCTTCCTTGTCGCCGGGGTAGCCTGCATCGCGGATCCAGTCGGCCAGACAGTTGCGGCAGAAGCCCGCGAGCCCCATCAGGTCGATGTTCTGCGCATCGTGGCGATGCCGCAAATGCCGCACCAGCCGGCGGAAGGCGGCGGCGGCCTGAGCATCGTCCAGCGCGTCGAGCGGATCGGCATTGCTATTCATCGCGGCTTTTCCTTGAGTTGAAACGGGCCTGTGCCATAGGCTGCCCGCAAGAGGGATAGGCTATAATGACACGACGGATCGACCCGCGCGGCCGCAAGGTCAAGATTCTCGCCACCATCGGTCCGGCGAGCCGCTCGCCCGAGATGCTGGAGCGGCTGGTGAAGGCCGGGGCGGACGCCTTCCGCCTCAACATGAGCCACGGCAGCCATGCCGATCACGAGCCCGTGGTCGCCGCGATCCGCGCGCTCGAAAAGCAGTTCGCGCGCCCCATCGCGATCCTCGCCGATCTTCAGGGCCCCAAGCTGCGCGTCGGCACCTTTGCCGAAGGCCAGGCGGTGATCCGCCATTCGGGCCACTTCGTGCTCGACCGCGATCCCGCGCCGGGCGATCACAACCGCGTGTGCCTGCCGCATCCGGAACTGTTCGGGATTATGGAGCGCGGGCAGCGCCTGCTCATCAATGACGGCAAGATCCGGCTCAAGGTGCTCGAGGCTGACGAAAGCCGCATCCTGTGCAGCGCCGAAGTCGGCGGGGTGATCTCCGACCGCAAAGGCGTCAACGTCCCCGATGCCGAGGTGCCGATCCCCGCGCTCACCGAAAAGGACCGCCGCGATCTCGCCTTCGCGACCGAGCAGGGGGCGGACTGGATCGCGCTCTCCTTCGTGCAGCGCCCCGAGGACATCGCCGAGGCGAGGAAGCTGATCGGCACCCACGGCACCGCGATCTGCGCCAAGATCGAGAAGCCCAAGGCGGTCGACCGGCTGGAATCGATCATCGAACTGGCCGACGGCATCATGGTCGCGCGCGGGGATCTGGGCGTCGAGCTCGAACCCTACGAGGTGCCGCCGCTCCAGAAGAAGATCGTCAACATGGCGCGCGGGGCGGGCAAGCCGGTGATCGTGGCGACGCAGATGCTCGAGAGCATGATCGAGGCGCCGACGCCGACCCGCGCGGAAGTGTCGGACGTTGCCAACGCGGTCTATGACGGGGCCGACGCGGTGATGCTCTCGGCCGAGAGCGCGGCGGGCGCGTGGCCGGAAGAATCGGTCGCGATGATGGACAAGATCGCGGTGCAGGTGGAGCGCGACGAGGGCTACAAGGCGCGCGTGCGCTTCCTCGAGACGCCGCCCGATGCGACCACCTCGGACGCGCTGGCGCATGCCTGCATGACCATCGCCGACACCGTGCCGATCAGCGCGATCACGGTCTTCACCACGAGCGGCTCGACCGCGCGGCGCGTGGCGCGCGAGCGGCCGGCGACCCCGATGCTGGTGCTCACCCCCTCGATCCGCACCGCGCGCAAGGTCGCGCTCCTGTGGGGCGCGCATGCGGTGGCGACCAAGGATATCGGCAGCTTCGAGGAGATGATCGGCAAGGGCAAGCGCATGGCGCTGCGCCACAGCCTCGCGAGCGCCGGGGCCAAGTTGATCGTGCTCGCGGGCGTGCCCTTCGGAACGCCCGGGGCGACCAATCTGCTGCATGTCGTGACCGTGAGCGGCGACGAGCTGGAAAAGCACAAGGGCTGAGGTGAGGGGCTGACGCGCCCAGCTCAGAACGACCGGCTGACCCTGACGTTGAGGCGCGGGGTCTTGTCGCCGGTGTCGTAGCGGTCCTCGCTGAGCGGCACGGCGATTTCAAAATCGAGGTCGAGATCGCGGGTGATGTCGGCGCGGAAACCGCCGCCGCTCGATGCCAGCGTCGCGCCGGAGCGCCCGGCCGCGAGGTTCGAGACCGTGCCCGCATCGGCGAAGGCATAGAGCTGGACATTGCGCACCGCGCCCAGCGCGCGCGGCAAATCGTAGCGCAGTTCGGCGAGGCCCGCCGCGCCCTCGTCGCCCACGGCCTGCGCGAAGTCGTAGCCGCGCAGGAACTGCGTGCCGCCCAGCGAGAAAGTCTCGCCGATCAGCAGCGGCGCCGAGGAGATCTGGCCGATGCTGGCAAGCTGCAGACTGACCCGCGGGGCGATCCCGCGCCGCCAGTTCAGCCACCAGCTCCATGTCGTGAAATCGGGCTCGGCATCGATGCGCGAGGCGAGCGTGCTGCCGGTCGGGGTGGCACCGAAGGTCGGGATACCCTTGCTCACTGTCACACGGCCCTGGAAGTTGCCGCCGGCCAACCGGCCGAACCCGTAGAAGCCGAACCGGGCCAGCGCGATCCGGTCATGCCGGGCCAGCTGGCCGAAGCTGTCTTGCGACAGGTTCTGCAATTCCGCGCTCGCCTCCAGCCATAAGCTGCTCTTCTGGGTGCGAAGGACCGGATGGCGGATGCGGATGCCGCCCTGCCATGATTCGCCCTGCAATTCGCGGGCGGCGAGGTAGGCGCCGGGCTCGGTGCGCGAATAGGATCCGAAGGCGCCCACGCTGGTGCCAGCATCGTTGATCACCACGCTGTAGCGCGCGCTGAAGAAGGCGAGTTCGTCCGGGTCGAGCGGGGTGGCCGAGAAGCTGAGGTCGACACGGTCGCGCGGTGAGATGAGGCCGTTTGCGTCGAGATCGATCCGCTCCCGGATCGGACCCAGCGGCTTGGTGCCGTCGGTGGTGACGATCGCGCTGCCGCCGAAGCGGTTGCGCCCGGCGTCGACCACGAGGATGCGGCGCTCGCCCTCGCGCTCGAAGCGGGTCGCGCGGATCCACACCCCCGGCAGGTCGTCGGCGAGCAGCACTTCGCGCTGGAGCGCGGCGAGGGTGACGGGGCCGCTGCCCACCAGCCGTTCGAGCTGGCGACGGATGACGGGATCATCGGAGCCCTCGATTCGCACCGCATCGATTCGCCCTTCGTCGATCCGCACCCTGAGCATGCCGCCGACAAGCGTCTGTTCGGGGATCCATGCAGTGGCAAGGACATAGCCCGCTTCGCGCGCGCGGGCGGCGATGGCGTCGGTCAGGCGGCCGAGTTCGGCGCGGTCGAGCGGACGTCCGGCGAAGGGTTCGACCACGGGCGAGAAATCGGACTGGCGCATCGCGACAAGGCCATCGACGACGATCGCGCCGACATCGAGCACCGGGCCTCCCGCTGCCGCGAGCGGCGTGTCGAGCACCGGCAGCACCTCGATTCGCACCTGATCGGCAGCGGGCAGAGCCTGTTCGTCGCGGTTCGCCTGGGTCTGGGGATTGGTCCGGTCGAGCGCGTCCTGCGCCGCCAGCGGGTTAGCCGCCAGCGCCGTGATGGCGCAGCCCCAGAGTTTAACCGATCGCAAGATTGCGAAATCCCCATCACCTAGAAAGAAGCCTTTCCTCTACCTTTCAAAGGTTAACCAAGTCTCAGCCGCACAATTTTTTAACCATCTCCATCAACGCGAAATGCGCAGGTTCCGGATTAACGCACACAACCGGAGAACCAATATGCGCATTCTGCAACGCCTGTTTCTGCCGATTTTGCTGCTGCTCTTGAGCGGTACCCCCGCGCTCGCCCAGAGCGGGCCGTGGACCGTATCGGAGGCGAAGGGGACCGTCACCGTGATCGACGCGCAGGGCCAGCGTCCCGCCAGGGTGGGCACGCAGCTCGCCCCGGGCGCGATGGTGCGCACCGCGGCGCGCGCCTCTGCGGTGCTTGTGCGGGGCAATGAATTCGTGACGATGCGCCAGAATGCGCAGTTGCGGATTGCGCCGGCCCAGCGCGAGCGGGGGATCGTCCAGATTCTCCAGGACTATGGCAGCGCGCTGTTCAACATCGGCAAGCAGCCCAATCCGCATTTCGGGGTCGAGACGCCCTATCTCGCGGCGGTGGTGAAGGGCACGACCTTCGTCATTACCGTGAGCGAGCAAGGCGCGAGCCTGCAGGTTACCGAGGGCGCGGTGGAGACCTCGACGCTCGATGGCGGCGCGGTCGAGCTGATTCGCCCGGGCGCGGTGGCGATGATCGCGGCTGCCGATCCGCTGCGCATGGTGATCGAGGGCGAGGGGCGCAAGGTGATGGATTCTCCTGCGCGCGGCGCGGTCCCTGCGGCACCCTCGGGAGCTGCAGAGAGCGCGGCGCCTGCCCCGGCGCAAGTCTCGGCCGAACCCGCGGCGGATGACCGCAGCGCAGGCGCGCGGATCGACGATCCGATCGTCAGCACCCCGCAGGATCTCGGCGCGGTGTCGAACGGCTTTGCCAGCGGCGAGGTGATCGTGCTCGCGGCGGTCGCGGCAGCAGACGGAGCACGCGGGAACGGCAGGCCGGATCCCATGCCGGATGACGGCGTGGTTTGCGCGGGCGGCTCCTGCACCGGCAGCGGGTCCGGCAACGGCAGCGGGTCCGACAACGGGAACGGGTCCGACAACGGCAGGGGGTCCGACAACGGCAGCGGGTCCGACAACGGCAACGGGTCCGACAACGGCAATGGCGGTAACGGCCCGCGCGAGCCGGTCGTCGATCCCATCCCCGGCGCTCTCCCCGGTCGGCGCTGACCGGAGCCTTGCCTCAGGCCATGAGCTTGCAGCGCCACATTCTCGCCCGATGCCGTCACGCGCTCACATCGGATAGCTGGCGCACTGGCGGGCTGATGATCGCCGCGCTGGTGCTGGCGGTCGCGGTCGGCGCGCTGGGTGGCATGTTCCGCAACGCCGAGAACCGTGTCGACGAACTCACCTTCGCCCTGTTCAGCCACGAGGCGAGCGGTCAGGTCCATGTGGTCGAGCTCGACGCCGCCAGCATGGCCGCGATCCGCCGCTGGCCGTGGCCGCGCGACCGCTTTGCCAATGTGGTGCGCAACCTCGATGCGGCCGGCGTGCGCTCGATCAGCTTCGACCTCGATTTTTCCAGCAGCGCCGATGCGGCCGGAGATGCCGCCTTCGCCGCCGCCATCGCTGCGGCAAGGGCGCCCGTCGCGCTGCCGACCTTCGCACAGGCCGCCGGCTTCAGCGACAAGCGCCAGCTCGATACGCTGCCCATTCCGGCCCTGCGCGAACACGCCCAGCTCGCCTCGGTCTCGGTCGCTCCCGATAGCGACGGTTATGTCCGCCGCTTGCCGTTCGGTACGGTCACGAGCGACACCGCGCGCCCCTCGCTTGCAGCGACCGTCGCCGAGCGCAGCGGGACGGTCGGGGCCGACTTCCCTGTCGACTTCGCGATCCAGCCGGACACGATCCCGCGCCACAGCTTCATCGCCATCGAGCGCGGCATGATCCCGCGTAGCCTCGCTGGCAAGGACGTGATCATCGGCGCGACCGCCATCGAACTGGGCGATCGCTATGCGGTGCCGAATCACGGGGTGATCCCGGGCGTCATCATTCAGGCGCTGGGTGCCGAGACGCTGCGCCGCGGGGTGCCGGTCTACGGCTCGTGGTCGCTGCCGCTGCTGCTGGCCGCCACGCTCGCGCTCGCCATCCTCACGTCCCGGCGTCGCCGCGCGGTGATGGTGCGCGCTTGCGTGGTTGCGCTGATGCTGGTTGCGGGCTGGCTGGGCATGCGGTTCGGCTTCGACCTGTGGTTCGAGATCGTCCCCGCTGTCACGCTGGTGCTTCTGTCGGGCGCGGCGCGCTACACGGTCCTCACCTATCGCTTTGCGGAGGCGCGGCGGCGGGTCGATTCCGATTCCGGCCTGCCCAACCGTCTCGCGCTCAAGGCGCGCGCCGCACATGCCGCCGACCGTTTCGTCATCGCCGCGCAGATCGACGATTTCGACGCGCTCAAGCTGGCAATCGAGGGCGATGGCATAGGCGCGCTGCTGCGCCGCATCGCCGAGCGGCTCAAGGTCGCGAGCGGGGCCCAGGCGATCTTCCGGATCGAGGACCGCACCCTGGTGTGGCTCTCGCCACTGCCGATCGACGAGCTCGAAGCCCAGCTCGATGGCCTGCGTGCGCTGATGCGCAGCCCCTTTGAACTGGGCGGACGGCGCCTTGGCGTTTCGCTGACCTTCGGGGTTGCCGATGCCGACATGGCCGATCCGGCCGGTCACGCCGCGCATGCCGCCAGCCTCGCCAAGCGCGCCGGCAAGTTCTGGCGGCTGCACACGGTCGAGGCGGGCGAGGCGATCAGCGCCGAGCTTTCGCTGCTGGGCGAGCTCGACGAGGCGATCCGCAATCGCCGGATCGCGGTGCTGTACCAGCCCAAGCTCAACCTCGTGACCCGCCGGATCGACGCAGTCGAGGCGCTGGTGCGCTGGAACCACCCGGAGCGCGGGCTGCTGCCGCCCGATTGCTTCATTCCGCTGTTCGAGGAACGCGGGCGGCTCGACGATGTGACGCTTGCGGTGCTCGCGCAGGCGCTGGCCGACGCGAAAGAGTGGCGCGCGCAGGGGCAGCGGATCGGGGTGGCGGTCAATATCTCGGCCGCGCTGCTGACGTCCGACAGCTTCGAGGCGCGCGCACTGGCGCTGATCGCGCGCGAGGGGCTGTCCGACTGTCAGGTCACCTTCGAGGTGACCGAAAGCGCCCAGTTCGAGGACACGGGCCTCGCCATCGCCGCGCTCGAGCGCTTCCGCGCGGCGGGCGTGCGCATCTCGATGGACGATTACGGCACCGGCCAGTCGGCGCTCAACTATCTCAAGCTGCTGCCCCTGTCCGAGCTGAAGATCGACCGCATGTTCGTGGCCCAGGCCCATGTCGACAAGGGCGATGCGATGCTGGTCCGATCGACCGTGCAGCTCGCGCACGAGCTCGGCCTCAAGGTGGTGGCCGAGGGGATCGAGGAGGGTGCCTGTCTCGAATTCCTCGCCCGGATCGGCTGCGACTATGCGCAGGGCTATTTCGTCGGGCGCCCGCTGGCGGCGGCGGATCTTGCTGCATTGGCGGCGGCGACCGGCGGGGGCAGCGCTGAGCCTGCGCCCCCTCCGGCGCGGCTGCGGGTCGCCTGAGGCGCCAAGGCAGCGCTTCTCATTCCCGCCCTGCGCTGATAGGCTCCTTGCCGCAAGACGCCGACGAAGGGCGCGGGACGGCGGAGGAGGACAGCATGAAACAGATCGCAATCGCGCTTGTCGGGGTGACCGGGCTTGCCGGCTGCGCCGCCAACGGCAGCGCGCCCGATTTTGCGTCAGCTTCGCCCGAGCCCCCCGCGGCGATGACCTGCCGGGCCGAGCCGGCGCAGTCCTACGTCGGGCAGAGCGCGACCCAGGCGGTGGGCTCGGCGATCCTCAAGGACACGGGCGCACGCGCGCTGCGCTGGGGGCCGCCGAACAGCGCGTGGACGATGGACTACCGGCAGGACCGCGTGGGCGTGCGCTATGATGCCGCCATGACAATCACGGACATCACCTGCGGATGAGCGCGCGGTTGAGGACAACGTCCGGCTCGCCCTTCGAGGCGACCTTCGGCTTCGCCCGCGCGGTGCGCGAGGGCAATCGGATCATCGTCGCGGGCACCGGTCCGGTCGAACCCGATGGCTCGACCACGCTGGGCGGGGCGGCCGAGCAGGCGGCGCGCTGCTGCACGATCATCGTCGCGGCGATCGAGGAACTGGGCGGCTCTGCGGCGGACGTGGTGCGCACCCGGATGCTGCTCACCGACCCGGCCGATCAGGATGCGGTCGGCGCGGTTCACGCACGCTTCTTCGGCGCGGCGCGGCCCGCCGCGACAATGGCGGGGGTGGCATGGCTGTGCCGCCCGGAGTGGCGGGTCGAGATCGAAGCCGAGGCGGTGCTGCCGGAATGATGCGGCGCGCAGTGGGCTATCTTTTCGCGGTTGTCACGGGCCTCGCATTTGGCCTCGGCAGCGCGCTGTGGCTTGCAGGGCTGTGGCCCGCGCGCAGCAGCATGGCTTTCGGCAATGTCGATGTCGGCGGCTGGCGCAGCGATTTCGCGACCGGGTCCGAGGCTGCGGACCCCTACACCCGCGCCCGCGTCGCGCGTCATGGCCTGCTGGCGCTCGCCAAGACCGAAGCGGTCTATTTCACCCGCGCCACCGACGACGCGGGCGCGCCCTTGCGCGAGGCGTGCACCTACCGCCTCTCGGGCGGGGCGATGCCTGCGGGCTGGTGGTCGGTGACGCTCTATGACGGCAAGAGCATGCTGCCCGCCAACACCGATGGCGCGCTCAGCATCGATGCGAGCCGTGCGGGCGGCGGGGCATGGTCGGCGGTGATCGCCGCCAAACGGCCCGCGGACGGGGCGCTGTGGATCTCGAGCCGGGGTGCGGGGACCTTCGATCTGACCCTTCGGCTCTACATGCCCGAAGCCACGCTGCTGGCGCAGCCCAACGCCGCGCTGAGGCCGCCGGGGATCGCGCGTCTCTCATGCGGGGAGGGCGGACAATGAAGCGTTGGCTCGGCCCGCTCGTGGTCCTGCTCGTCACTGCCCTCGGCGCGCATGCGCTGACGCTCCACTTCACGCCCGCTGTCATCATGGACAGGGCAATGGCAGCGCTCGCCGAGCGCGGCGTGCCGGTCCACGCCTTTTCCGCGACCCCGCGCGTCACCCCGCAGACCCAGCAGGTCGTGCGCTCCTCGCCCGATCTCTACTATGCCCTGTGCCGCTATGATCTGAGCGATCCCGATGCGCGGCTGATGGTGCGGATGGGCGCTTGGCCCGATTACCAGTCGCTGTCCTTCTTCGACGCACGTACCGACAATTTCGCGACCTTGCGCGGCACCGGGCGGCAGATCGCGGTGCGCCTGCTCCCGCCGGGGAGCGCTGCGCAAGAGGGCGCGATCGTCAGCCCTAGCGCCAAGGGCGTGATCCTCATCCGCCGCCTCGCCCCCGACGCCGCGCGCTATGCCGCCGCGGCGCAGGCGGGCAAGGGCGATGCCTGCCTGATCGAGAAGGTCAGCGGTTGACCCGCGCCACCCGCGCTTCCAGCAGCCCGATCAGCGCATCGAGGTCCGCCAGCCCGTCAAGCTCCGAGGCGCTCACCAGCACCTCGGGCACCGGTCCCGTCCCGCCGATCAGGATGGCGGGCAGCGGCAGATCGCGGGTATCTAGGGTGCTGCGGAACTCGTCGCGGTAGAGGAACAGCGCTGGCAGCCCGACATTCTCAAGAAAGGCACTCCACGCCGGCCGCTTCGCCACCGCGCCATAGGTCAGCGCGCACAGCGAACAGGGGTAGGTCGCCGGGCTCACCAGCTTGTGCACCGCATCGCGCGCGGCGTTAAGCAGGCCTCCGTCGGCGTTGTAGACGAAAATGAGCGTGCGCATCTGTCTGACCATTCGCCTGATTACGAGGGCACGCGCCTGCGGGATGTGATTTGCATCAAACGCGCCTAGCAATTTTCCGCTCGCCGCGCGCGCCGCCCGCTCTTTTCCGCCGCGCCCAAGGCCGCTAGAGCACTCGCCATGCACGGACAATTTCAACTCACCGACGACCAGCTCGCGATCCGCGAGCTTGCCCAGCGCTTTACCGCGGACAACATCACGCCCTTCGCGGCCGAGTGGGACGAGAAGCACATCTTCCCGCGCGACACCATCCGCAAAAGCGCGGAGCTGGGCTTCGGGGCGATCTATGTCTCGGAAGAATCGGGCGGAATCGGCCTGGGCCGGCTCGAGGCGGCGCTGATCATGGAGGCGATGGCCTATGGCTGCCCCGCGACATCCGCCTTCATCTCGATCCACAACATGGCCGCGTGGATGATCGACCAGTTCGGCGGGGCGGAGGTCAAGGCGAAGTATCTGCCCGACCTCGTCACCATGGAGAAGATCGCCAGCTACGCCCTGACCGAGCCGGGCAGCGGATCGGACGCGGCGGCGCTGAAAACCAGCGCGCGGCTCGACGGCGACCACTATGTGCTGAACGGCACCAAGCAGTTCATCTCGGGCGGCGGGGTCAACGATGTCTACGTCACCATGGTGCGAACCGGCGACCACAAGACCAAGGGCATCACCTGCCTCGTGATCGACAAGGACACCCCCGGCGTCAGCTTCGGCGCGCCGGAGAAGAAGCTGGGCTGGAACGCCTCGCCCACCGCGCAGGTGATCTTCGAGGACGCCCGCGTGCCCGTCGCCAACCGCGTCGGCGACGAGGGCGAGGGCTTCCGCTTCGCGATGATGGGTTTGGACGGCGGGCGGCTCAACATCGGCGCCTGCTCGCTGGGCGGGGCGCAGCGGTGCCTGGACGAGGCGATCGCCTACACCAAGGACCGCAAGCAGTTCGACCAGCCGGTCGCCGATTTCCAGAACACCCAGTTCATGCTCGCCGACATGGCGACCGAGCTGGAGGCGGCGCGTGCGCTGCTCTATCTCGCTGCCGCTAAGGTCACCGACAATGCGCCCGACAAGTCGCGCTTCTCGGCGATGGCCAAGCGGCTGGCGACCGACAGCGGATCGAAGATCGTCAACGACGCGCTGCAACTCTTCGGCGGTTACGGCTACTTGCGCGACTATCCGATCGAACGCTTCTGGCGCGACCTGCGCGTGCACTCGATCCTCGAGGGCACCAACCAGGTGATGCGGATGATCGTCGGCCGGGATCTGCTGCGCCAATGAACCGGGCGGCGTAATGGCCACAAGGCTTGCCCTGACGACATTGGTGGTGCCCGATTACGACGCCGGCATCGCCTTCTGCGTCGATGCGCTCGGTCTCGACCTGATCGAGGACAGCGACATGGGCGGCGGCAAGCGCTGGGTCGTGGTCGGCGGTAAGGATGGCGGCCGCCTACTCCTTGCCAAGGCCGCCAATGACGCGCAGAGCGCCGCCATCGGCAACCAGACCGGCGGGCGGGTGGGCTTTTTCGCCCATACCGACGATTTCGCAGGGGCCCATGCACGGCTCGTCGAAGCCGGCGTGAATTTCCATGAACAACCGCGCCACGAAAGCTATGGCACGGTGGCGGTGTTCAGCGACCCTTTCGGCAATCGCTGGGACCTGATCGAACCGAAAGAACAGGGGCAATGACTGACGACGTTCTGATCCGGGTGAATGGTCCTATCGGCCATATCAGCCTCAACCGCCCGAAGGCGCTCCACGCGCTGACCCTGCCGATGTGCCACGCGATGAGCGCGGCGCTGAGCGAATGGGCAGCGGATGACGCGATCAAGGCGGTGATCCTCGACCATGCCGAGGGGCGCGGGTTCTGTGCAGGCGGCGACATCGCCTTCCTGCGCGATTCGGCGCTGAACGATGGTGGTGCGAGCGGGCGGAAGTTCTTCCACGACGAGTACCAGCTCAACCACCAGATGTTCACCTATGCCAAGCCGATCGTCGCCTTCATGGACGGCATCACGATGGGCGGGGGCGTGGGCATCTCGCAGCCCGCGAAGTTCCGGGTCGCGACCGAGAACACCCGCTTCGCCATGCCCGAGACCGGGATCGGCCTGTTCCCCGATGTCGGCGGCGGCTGGCACCTGTCTCGCCTCGGCCAGCGTCTGGGGCAGTTCCTTGCGCTGACGGGCGCGCGGCTCGACGGGTCGGAGTGCCTGTGGACCGGCCTTGCGACCCACTACGTGCCGCACGCCATGCTCGAGGACCTGAAGGCGCGCATCCACGATCATCCCGATCGCATTGCCGGCATCCTGTCCGAACCCGTGGGCACCCCGCCCAAGGCGCGGATCGAGGCCAATGCCGACAGGATCGCCAAGCATTTCCATTCCGACCGCTACGAGGACATCCTCGCCAGCCTCGAAGCCGCCGCCGCCACGGGGGACGATTGGGCCGCGACCGAGCGCGACACGCTGGGCACCAAGAGCCCGCAGACCTGCAAGGTCGCGCTGCGCCAGCTCGCCGAAAGCGCCAAGCTCACCGACTTTGCCGACAACATGCGGATGGAGTACCGCATCGCCAGCCGCGTGCTGACCCGCCCCGATTTTGCGGAGGGCGTGCGCGCGGTGATCGTCGACAAGACCGGCGATCCCAAGTGGAACCCCGCCACTCCCGAAGAGGTCACCGACGAGCTGCTCGACGCGATCTTCGCCCCCTTGCCCGCAGGCGAGGAGTGGGCGCCGCTCGTTAATTGAACAATCGTCTTTGCGAGCGCAGCGAAGCAATCCAGAGCGGAACGCGCCAAACGGCTCTGGATTGCCGCGTCGCTGACGCTCCTCGCAACGACGAGGGATGGAGAACCTGATGACCTACGAAACAATTCTCGTCGAAACCGACGCCCGGGGCACCAAGGGCGTCACGCTCATCACCCTCAACCGCCCGCAGGCGCTGAACGCGCTGAACTCGCAGGTTCTGGCCGATCTGATCGAGGCCTTCGCCGCCTATCAGGCCGACAGCACCCAGCTCTGCGCGGTCCTCACCGGCAGCGGCGACAAGGCCTTTGCGGCCGGCGCCGACATCAAGGAAATGAGCGAGAAGGCCGCGGCTGACTTCTACCTCGACGATTTCTTCAGCCCCTGGACCAGCGAGATCGTCAAGAAGACGCGCAAGCCCTGGATCGCGGCGGTCAACGGCTTTGCGCTCGGCGGCGGGTGCGAGCTGGCGATGATGGCGGACTTCATCATCGCCTCCGACAAGGCCAAATTCGGCCAGCCCGAGATCAAATTGGGCGTCGCCCCCGGCATGGGCGGCTCGCAGCGGCTGACCCGCGCGATCGGCAAGTCGAAGTCGATGGAAATGTGCCTCACCGGCCGGATGATGGGCGCCGAGGAGGCCGAGCGCAGCAATCTCGTCGCGCGCGTGGTGCCGCATGAGGAACTGATCGCCGAGACCTTGAAGACCGCCGCGACCATCGCCGCCATGCCGCCGATGGCGACCATCGCCAACAAGGAGATGGTCAACTCGGCCTTCGAGATGACGCTCGACCAGGGCCTGATCGTCGAGCGCCGGATCTTCCAGATCCTCACCGCTTCCGAAGACAAGGCCGAAGGCATGGCCGCCTTCATCGAAAAGCGCGAGGGGCAGTGGAAGGGGCGGTAAGCCAAGTCCACCTCCCGCCTGCCCCCGGCTCGGGGGCCGGGGCG
>NZ_LSKQ01000078.1 GCF_001557115.1 Erythrobacter sp. CCH5-A1 | reverse complement strand
GCTTCCCATTGGCCTAACAAATAACGGCCAAGCACAAAATTCCTTACAGTCCCCGGTCACCCACTCGTCAACCAGTCGGGCATATTGGCGGGTGCTGAGGTGCCTGTTCCGATCGACCCGGCTTGGGAAGACATAATCGTCCACGGTGCCACCCCGGCGCCCAAGCCAGGCCAGCAGACTGGCACGGGCATCCGGCAAAATCTCGAACTGAACAGGACGGCTTGTTTTCTGCTGCATCACGATTGCGCGCGTTCGGATCTGCCCTCCGTTGACGATGTCGCCGATCTTCATTCGAACAAGGTCGCAACCGCGCAGCTTGCTATCGATGGCAAGGTCAAACAGTGCGCGATCACGCAAGCGGCGGCGTTCGTTGAGGAAAAAGCGGATCTCCCATATTTGCTTCGGCTTGAGCGCGCGCTTTGCGCCAACACTCCTTCCCGCGTTCCAGACCGGGCGCTTGATAGCAGTCGTTTCGGTTTCAGGCATCTCCATGATCCTTCTCCAGTGACCAGAATGGTCACCAGAAGAATGTCTGTCGGCCTGATATTTGAAAATGGTGGGGCGCCGATCGAGGCAAAGCCGACATCAGGACCGCGGCAACTTCCGACCCAAACCCAGACTCTTGCATCGGTAGCGTTGAGCGTCGTTGTTATCCGAAAGCGGTCCTTCGCGTTGGTCGAAGCAGAAGGTCAGCAAAGTGCCCCAATCTCGGTCATTCAAGTTCCGGCGCCGATCGACTGAAATCAGACGTCGAAGCGCCTCGAAATGATGGTCAAGCCTTTAGTCCGGTTCAGTCGGTACGATTGGTGCACGTTTCCTGCATCCACACGCGCGGTTCGGGAAGCCAAGGCCTCGGCCATATCATCGAGACATAAGGATCGCTGGCGGCTTCACAGGTAGTAGGAGGCCGCAGAATGCAGCCACCCAGCCTACGGTGATGCCACCGAGCCCAGCCTCTACGATATTCTCGATCCGCCCGAAAAGTAGGGCTGACTGGGGCAGTTTGATGCCCGTTCAACGCCTGCGATGTGGATGTCGCTTATTACCATACCAGAGCGACGCCATGCGATCGGCGCACACGAAGTCATCGACTGCATCGCTGCTGGTGGCGAGGTCGGTGCTGTCGCCGTCCTCGCTGTCACCGGCTTCGTCGCTCAGCGGCTCGGGCACTACAAAGGCCTTGGCAGTCTCATGCCAAACCGCTTCGACTCGCTCCTTACAAAGCGCAGCGATCGGCGCGGGGAGCCGAGGCTCCAGCCATGCGTCATCCTCGAAGCCCGAGTGCAGGAAATGTGCCGGATCGATAATGCGCTCATGCCAGCCTTTGCACACTGATGCCGACCGATAGATCATCCGCTCACACGAGGCGGAGGGATAGGCCGCGGGAATGATCAGCGTCGTGCGGATCGCCTCCATTGCTTCTTTAAGACTGGTGGTCGCGGCATGCCAAGCGGAGAAGCGCGAGCAAAGTTGCTCGGCCATCTGGCTAGCCCCACAGTTCGTCTGCGCGTCGAACAATAGCCGCAAAGTCATCGGCTCGACCACGGTCGGATCAAAGTCGGTGCGTAGCACCTTGCTGAGATGCGTATGCGTGGCGACATTCGACCACTTGGGCACCACCGTATGCGCGCGCTCCCAGATCGTCGCATCGCAATCATAAGCCGACGCCTGCGCGGCTCCACCATGCAGCACAATCACACCATGAGCTACGTTGCCCTGCTCGACCAGCTTAGTCTCGTTCAGCGACACATGCACCGACAGATCGACCAGCATGCGCACCACCTTGCCGATACCGCCCATGCCAATTACGCCGACGGCGACATGCATCAGCCGCGCCCGGATCCCATCATCAAGCGCATCGAACGCCGAGGGGTTGTCTTTGATAGTGAGGATCTTAAGTGCGCGCGCGCCTTGGCTACGCGCGTTGTCCAGCTTGTCGTTGGTCATCTAAACACCTCCCGGACCGCTTGCCGCGATCTCCGTGCAGATCGGACGCACCTCGCCGTCGATGTCGAGCATCAGCCTGTGCAGCCGTTCAGTTCCGCGCAACGCCTGTTGCCGGGTGTTCTTGAACTTCTCCTTGGCAACGAGCCCATAGGCTTCCGCCGCTTTGATAATGCCCTGGATTTTCTTTTCCTGCCGATCGACGTCGTTCGCATCCGCTGCCATGCGCTTGGCGAGATTATGGCAGTTGATTGGTGCGCAGTCCGATCCGACCCTGCTCACCCCTGCCGCATCGATCGCATGATCGCAGACATGCTCACTGTCTTTCCACACTATCATCAGAATGCGCATCGCTTGCTCACTGAGTAGCCGACGCTGGAAAGTGACGCGATTAGTGCCATGCTCGATGAACGTCTCGGGAAAGACCGTGTCAATAAGCAGCCCTTGCCAGACCCCGGCCATGTCGATCATGCCGGTAACTGTCACTAGCGCGCTGACAGTCTCGGTCGCGATGGCCATGTTGTTTGATGGCGGCGTCATCGCCGCCGCCACCGACGATACAGCCGGATTGGAGGGAGCGGCCGAATTGCCGGCGCTCGCGACACTGAGTTTGGCCATCGGCATCTGGTCCTTTCGCGAGTTGACCATGCCGCATCTTAGGTGGACTCGCCATCAGACATTTTCTCCGACGTAAAGTGCCGGAGCGTTTGTCCGGAACGCCGGGCCGGACGGGTTGATCGGCGCCCTGGATCAGCAGCATTGTCCCGTGGACCGCGATAAAAAGTGGCATCAGATATTTGCGCGAAGGGAGCATCCCAATGCGTGAAAAGTCGTCGATCAAGTTCGAGATTCCGGTCCCCTGGGCGACCAAGCCTGTCTGCATTGAGGCGAAGGGCAGTCACGCCGTAGTGGTTGCTGGCATCGTTGCGTTCATTCTCATCGCAGCAATCACGCTGAGCTGAGAGTTACGCGGTTCCGCCTTCTATCCGCACCAACTTTAAAGCGCTTTACGCTAGGGGCCTGATAGACCCATTCAGGGGCCGCGTTGGACGATGTCCGCTCTCGCAGCAGCGTGATCGGCAGCCTCCTGACATCAACCGGCCCGGTTATGGGCGCGATTCCTGCCCAGTGGAGCGCTCGTCGCATGTCGGGTTTTGGCAATCGACCTGCCGCTGAAGCAGCCGCTCGGGAATGACGGCTTCGTCCCAATTTCAGCTGTTCCAAGTCCTATGAACACCCTGCCGCTTTCAGGAAGTCGCAGGTCGCAACCGAAGGTCTGACATGGGGTCGAAGCACGAACCCGCTTCGCGGGAGTGTCGCTGGCGGCGAGGGTGAT
>NZ_LSKQ01000077.1 GCF_001557115.1 Erythrobacter sp. CCH5-A1 | reverse complement strand
TAATCCGGTGCTACCGGCCGATCCGTGGCCCCTTTTATTCCCGGTGTTCTCACCTATGGCCTGTCAGCGCTGGGTGATCTGGTGGCGGTTGCCGATAGCGGCAACAATCGCGTCCTTTTGTGGAATCTGGCGCGGTGACCGGCGAACGCCTTCTGGTACGCGGCCAGGTGCAGGGCGTAGGCTTCCGGCCCACTGTATGGCGGGTTGCACGCGAGCTTGAGCTAACCGGTGATGTGCGCAACACCAGCAGCGGGGTTGAAATTCGCCTTTGGGGCGAAGCGGTGTCGCGCTTTGAAAGCGAACTGCGCGCGGCTCTGCCTGCATTGGCGCGGATTGATGCGATAGAACGCGTGGCAATTGATGCTGTGCGGCCCGAGAGCTTCGTTATCGGTGCATCGGAAGGTGATGGCATGCGCGGGGCTGTAACGCCCGATGCGGCAATCTGCTCCGCCTGCCTTGAAGAAGTGCGCGACCCTTTCGAGCGTCGCTATCGCTACCCCTTTACCAATTGTACCGAATGCGGGCCGCGTTTCTCGATTATCGAGACCGGCCCCTATGATCGTGCCCGCACGACCATGAGGGGTTTCGCGATGTGCCCGGAATGCGGAGAGCAATATTCCGATCCGACAGACCGGCGCTTCCATGCCCAACCTATCGCGTGCCATGTTTGCGGACCACGCGCATGGATCGAGCGCCTTGGCCCCGGTACTGTTAATCACGAAGCCTTTTCGATGATGGACGACGTGGATGCCGCAGGCGGCATGCTGATGAACGGGCATATCGTCGCCATCAAGGGGCTTGGCGGCTTTCATCTCGCCTGTGATGCCACCCGCGCGGAGGTGGTGGCCGATCTGCGTATGCGCAAACGGCGCAGGGGCAAGGCCTTTGCCCTGATGGCGCGCGATCTGGACGTTATCTGCCGTTATGCCGAATTCTCGGAACAGGAAGCCGAACTGCTGGCATCGCCTGAAGCGCCGATCGTGTTGCTGCGCGCATCGGGGGAACCGCTGCCCGAAGCGGTTGCGCCGGGGCTGGACCGTATCGGCTTCATGCTGCCGCACACCCCGCTACATCACCTGCTGTTGCGGCGGATGAAGCGCCCGGTGGTGATGACTTCAGGCAATCTCTCAGGCCGCCCGCAATGCACGACTAACGAGCAGGCCCGCGCCGAACTGGAAGGCATTGCCGAATTCGCGCTGATGCACGACCGGCACATTGCCAACCGGATCGACGACAGCGTTGCGCGGGTCGATCTGGGCCGGGTCCGGCTGCTGCGCCGCGCACGCGGCTATGCCCCCAGAGCTATCGACCTGCCCACCGGCTTTCCGCGTGACATTTCAATACTGGCCATGGGCGCGGAGCTCAAGAACAGCTTCTGTCTGGTGCGCGATGGCGAAGCTGTGCTGAGCCAGCACATGGGCGATCTGGAAGATGCGGCCACCGAAGATGATGTGCGCCGCAACCTCGATCTTTATACCCAGCTCTACGACCATCAGCCAGCGGCAATCGCGGTGGACGCGCATCCTGAATATCTTTCGACCAAGCATGGGCGCGAAATCGCGGATGGACGACCGGTGATCGCGGTACAGCATCACCACGCCCATATCGCCGCCTGTCTGGCAGAAAACGGCCGCTCGCTCGATGCCGCCCCTGTACTGGGAATCGCGCTTGACGGTCTGGGTCTGGGTGATGACGGCACGATCTGGGGCGGTGAGTTCCTGATCTGCGATTATCGCGGATACCGTCGTGCCGGGATGCTCAAGCCGGTCGCACTACCGGGTGGGACTGCGGCGATCCGCGAACCCTGGCGCAATGCCTATGCCCATTTGATGGCGCAGATGGGCTGGGCCGAATTCGCGATGAATTTCGCTGACCTGCCATTGTTTGCCCGCCTTTCCGCCATGCCGCGATCCACGATCGATGCGATGATCGCCAGCGGCACCAATAGCCCACTTTCTTCCTCATGCGGGCGGTTGTTCGATGCCGCTGCGGCGATCTGCGGTCTCGCCTGGGATCGGCAGGAATATGAAGGGCAGGCAGCCATGTTGCTGGAAGCAGCAATCGATCCGGCGGCGCTGAATGAGCCGGACGATCTGGCCTATCCTTTTTCCATTCCGTTGCTGGGCGGGCGTGGGCTTCCCTATGTTGAACCGCTCGCCGTGTGGCGGGCGATGCTGGGTGACCTGCTGCTGAATACGCCTGTTGGGGTGATGTCCGCGCGGTTCCATCGCGGCCTCGCACGGTCTGTTGTGGCCATGGCGCAGCGCCTGACCGCAGACGATGGCCCTGATACTGTGGCCCTGTCTGGCGGCTGTTTCCAGAACGCCACGCTGTTCCGCCTGGTCCATGAAGGATTGGAACAACTGGGGCTCAACGTCCTCAGCCACTCGAGAGTGCCCGCCAATGATGGCGGTCTGGCTTTGGGGCAGGCCGCTGTGGCCATGGCCCATTTGCACGAAGCGACCGCGGAAACCGAAAATGGGAGAGAAGTATGTGCTTAGGTATTCCGGGACAGATCGTGGAGATCACCGATGCCGGGCGCAAGCTGGGCGTGGCCAATGTCTCGGGCGTGCGGCGCCCGGTCAACCTCGCCTGCGTTATTGGCGAAGGCAGTGTCGAAGACCTGATCGGCACATGGGTGCTGATCCATGTCGGATTTGCCATGAGCAAGATTGACGAGGATCAGGCGGCCGAAACACTGCGCATCCTGACCGAGCTGGGAGAGGCGCAGCAGGAACTTGCAGCCATGCGCGACGGCGATCGCGCGTTGGGAGACGCGCAGTGGTGACCACTGGCCCTGCCTTGAATGCGCTTTATCCGCATATGCGCAGACGTGGCGAACAGCTCCGTGCCTCGGCGCAAAGCCTGCGCCATTCGGTTGAGAGCAAGGCTCGGGACCACACTGAGGTGTTCGGCAAGTTTTTTGCAGAACAGGCAGACGAGCTGGTCGCCGCCGCGACCACGCTGGCCGCAAGCTATCGCCAGGGCGGGCGCCTGCTGGCCATGGGCAATGGCGGATCGAGCTGTGATGCCGCGCATGTCGCGGTGGAGTTTCTCCATCCAGTGACCGCCGGAAGGCCGGCGCTGGGTGCGATCAACCTCGCGGCCGATGTCGCGATGCTGACGGCAGTCGGTAATGATGTCGGACAGGACCATGTGTTCGTGCGTCCGCTGATTGCCCACGGGCGGCACGGTGATTGCCTGATCGGCTTTTCGACCAGCGGCAATTCCGCAAACCTCATCCGGGCTTTTGCCAAGGCACGGGAGATGGGCATTGCCACGATCGGCCTGGCGGGTGGTGACGGGGGCGAGATGGCCCGCGCCGGACTGGATCATCTGCTGGTGGTCCCAACAGGCTCGATCCACCGGGTGCAGGAATGCCACCTCGCGGCCTATCACATCCTCTGGGACCTGACCCACACGCTGCTAGCCAATGACCGGGCCGCACCGCTGGAGGCAGGCGCATGAAGTATGTCGACGAATTCCGCGATCCGGTTCGCGCCGGTGTCCTGCTCAAGGAAATCGAGGCCCTGACTGCACAGATCATGGCCGGGCGCGATCGCCCAGTCGTCATCATGGAAGTGTGCGGCGGCCACACGCATTCGATCTTCCGATACGGCATCGAGAAGATGCTTCCGCCGGAAATCGAGTTTGCCCATGGGCCGGGCTGTCCGGTTTGCGTGTTGCCGATGGGCCGGGTCGATGATTGCGTGGAACTGGCTATGAAGCCGGAGGTGATCTTCACTACGTTTGGCGATGCCATGCGCGTGCCGGGATCGCGGCTCAGCCTGCTAGGCGCAAAGGCCGAAGGGGCCGATGTGCGGATGGTCTATTCACCACTCGATGCCCTCGCGCTGGCCCGTGCGAACCCGGACCGCGAAGTGGTTTTCTTCGGCCTCGGCTTCGAGACGACGATGCCCTCCACAGCCCTGACAATCCTGCAGGCCCAGGCAGAAGGGATCGGCAATTTCTCGCTGTTCTGCAACCACATCACCATCATCCCCACGATCAAGGCGATCCTCGATTCACCCGATATGGGGATCGATGGCTTTCTCGGGCCGGGCCATGTCTCGATGGTCATCGGCACTGATCCCTATGACTTCATCGCACGCGACTATCACCGTCCGCTGGTGGTCGCCGGCTTCGAACCGCTCGACGTATTGCATTCGGTTTGGATGGTGCTTCGGCAAATGGCCGAAGGCCGGGCGGAGATCGAAAACCAGTATGCCCGGATTGTGCCACGCTATGGCAATGAAGCTTCGCTGGCTGCGGTTACGGAAGTATTCGAACTGCGGGAATTCTTCGAATGGCGCGGGCTGGGCTCGATCGACCATTCTGGCGTCCAGATTCGCGAGGCCTATGCGGCCTGGGATGCTGAGCGAAAATTTGCCGTTGCATCGCCTAGCATTCCGGATCCCAAGGCTTGCCAGTGCGGCGAAGTGCTGAAAGGCGCGATCAAGCCATGGCAGTGCAAGCTGTTCGGTCGGTCGTGCACACCGGAAACACCGATGGGTGCCCTGATGGTTTCGTCTGAAGGAGCATGTGCCGCCTATTATCAGTATGGCGGGATCGATGCGGTGCCGGAGCCAGCGCAATGAACGCTGTAACTCCCACTGGCAACGGACGGCTGCGAGCGGAGCGGGTCACGCTGGCGCATGGCGGTGGCGGCAAGGCCATGCGGGATCTGATCGAGGATGTGTTTACCTCGGTTTTCGAACCCGACGGGTTGGAAGACCAGGCGCGGTTGAGCCACGAAATGTTGGCCGTGGAGGGTGCCCGGCTGGCCTTCACCACGGACAGTTTCGTAGTGCAGCCGCTCGAGTTCCCCGGTGGCGATATCGGCAAGATTGCGGTTTGCGGCACAGTTAACGACCTTACCGTCGGCGGCGCGCAACCGCTGTGGCTGTCGGCGGCCTTTATCATTGAGGAAGGCACCGAAGTCGCCTTGCTACGCCGCGTGGCAGCGGCCATGCGTAGGGCGGCCGACCAGGCCGGTGTGCGGATCGTGACCGGCGATACCAAGGTGGTTGAGCGCGGTGCCGCCGATACGCTGTTCGTCACCACTTCCGGAGTGGGAGTCATCCCTGCGGGACGCGAACTTGCCGCGGAGAAAGTTCGCGCGGGCGATGTCGCGCTGGTCAACGGCGTACTGGGTGATCATGGCGCCGCCATTCTGGCCGCGCGCGGAGACATGGTTTTCGAGGCGGATATTCGTTCGGATTGCCGCCCGCTCAATCACCTGATGGAAGCGGTGATCGAAGCCGCACCGGGTGTGCGCTGTGCGCGGGATGCCACCAGAGGAGGCCTGGCCAGCGCACTCAACGAAATATCGCAAGCCTCGGCCATCGGGATCGAGATCGACGAGGCCAGATTGCCAATGAGGGCCGAGGTCAAGGGCGTGTGCGAACTGCTCGGGCTTGATCCACTCTATCTCGCCAATGAAGGGGCGCTGGTGCTGTTCGTTCCAGAGGAGCAGGCGGAAGCTGCGCTGGCAGCCATGCGCTCAACCGAGGCAGGGCGCGATGCAGCCATTATCGGGCGCGCGGCAGAGATGCGCAGCCCGCGCGTGGTCATGCATAGCCTGTTCGGCGGAAGCCGGATCGTCGACATGCTGGTCGGCGAGCAACTGCCGCGTATCTGCTGAGGGAGAAGACCTGCCATGCAACTCTCGTTGATCGCCCTGGGTTTCCTTGCCGGAATGGGCCATGCGCTCGAACCCGATCACCTCGCCGCAGTCGGTGCCATGGCCACGGGACGGAATTCGCGCCGGTCGATGGTGCTGCGGGGTGCTGCGTGGGGGCTAGGGCATACGCTCACCCTGCTCGCGATCTGTTCTGCAGTGATCCTGCTGGGCATGGCATTGACAGGCCGTACGGCAGCCCTTCTGGAGAGCGCCGTTGGCTTCATGCTGATTCTGCTGGGGGGCGATGTACTTTGGCGGATGCGCAAGGCACGGGTGCATTTCCATCTGCACGATCATTCCGATGGCGAACGTCATTTTCATGCTCACAGCCATCTTGGCGAACGGGCGCCCCATGATGCGAGCCGCCACGAACACTCTCACCCCCACAAATTTCCCTTGAAAGCGCTGGCTGTCGGGCTGGTGCATGGCGCGGCAGGATCGGCTGCCCTGCTTACCCTGGCAGTCGCTTCGGTTGGTGATCCTCTGCTGGCGGTTATCTATGTCCTGCTGTTCGGAGTTGGCTCAATTGCAGGAATGGCTGCGCTCAGCTTTGTCGCCTCCTGGCCGCTTGGCTATGCAGAGCGTGTTGCCTTGCGACTTCATCGAGCGCTGAATCTGTCGTTGGCTGTGCTGGCACTTGGCCTGGGATTGCACACGATCTACGCCAACCTGCCTGGCGTGTTGGGGGCGGCCTGATGCACGAGCTGTCTCTTGCCCGGAATATTGTCGCCATTGTTGGTGATCACGCGCAGGGTCGGCGGGTGTCGCGTGTTCGCCTGGCAGTCGGCCCCTATGCCTGCGTAGAGCGCGAGGCGATCCGATTTTCATTCGAGGTGGCGAGCGAAGGTACGCTGCTCGAGAAGGCTGCACTCGAATTTCTGGAAGGCGAGACCGACCAGTTCATCATCAAGGATTTCGATATGGAGGAAATGGCCTGATGTGCGGCACCTGCGGATGCACCGATCCTGACAACGAGATCGCGATGATCGACCCGGAAACCGGAAAGCGAGTGCTGCTTCGCGGCGGCGATGACCATTCCCACGATCATGACCACACCCACGATCACAATCATTCACACGATCATGATCATTCACACGGGCACCATCATCACCATCATCATGATCACGGGCATGACCATCACCACCACGGTGAACAAGCGGCGCGTGTATCGCTGGAAACCGCCGTGCTTGACCGGAATGATCGCCAGGCGGCTCGCAACCGGGGCTGGTTCGAAGGGCGCGGTGTTGTCGCGCTCAATCTCGTCAGTTCGCCTGGGGCTGGCAAGACGACCTTGCTCGAAACCACGATCCGGGCGCTGGAAGGAAGTCTGCCGATTGCCGTTATCGAAGGTGATCAACAGACGGCCAATGATGCCACGCGCATTCGCGAAGCGGGGGCCCGTGCAATCCAGATCAACACAGGGGCCGGCTGTCACCTCGAAGCCGATATGGTTGCCCGCGCTGTTGAAGAACTCGCACCGAAATCCGGCTCGTTGCTGCTGATCGAGAATGTCGGCAATCTTGTTTGTCCGGCGATGTTCGATCTGGGTGAGCGGATGAAGGTCGCCGTTATCTCCACCCCGGAGGGCGAGGACAAGCCACTCAAATATCCGCACATGTTCCGCGCAGCAGAGGTGGTGCTGATCAACAAGATCGACCTCGCCCCGCATGTTGGATTCGACGAGGCCGCATGCCGCTCAAACATCTCCTCAGTAAACCCCAATGCGCGCGTCTTGCTGGTTTCCGCCCGCACCGGTGAAGGGATGGACGCGTGGTACGATTTTCTGCGAGCAATGGCGTCAGCAGCCGCGGATGGCGGGTGCCTCATTTAGGCGGGACTGCCCACGGGACTAAGATCGTCATCTTGCCCTATCGAGGAATGGCGGCTTTCTTTAGTTTTAGAGCCCAGACCGGACGGTCCGAAACCGGCCCTGTTTCACCCATGATCCGCCGCGTGAATCTATGTCCGGTTTCAACGGTTGGTTCTGAGACCGGGAACGACGGCTCTGTTGGCGGCAGCAGCCTGCCAAACCCTAACCGCAGCTATTGCAATTGGCATCCCGGAACCGGATTTTCCGGACACAAGCCAAAAGCGGTCACATTAACATAGCTTTGAATTATATTGTGATAGACCCTCGAAAATTCCAGCCTTGGCGAAGGTTGAAATGTCCTCAAAGGCAAGAAGGCGATCATTCCTAACGTGGCGAACACGATTGGGCTGTATGGGGATGCTGGCTTTGATTGCCGGACTTACCGGCATCTGGGTTGTTGGTTCGGCAATGACTGGCGCGACCAACGCGTCGGTTGAACCTGCCCCCGCGCCCGCCACCGAAATCCGGTTGACGACATCGGATCAGGTCGAGATCGCTGCGAGTTACTGGAAGGCTGACGATTCCACCGCCCCGGCCATTCTCTTGTTGCACGGCAACGGCGGCAATCGGCGAGATATGCTCGATATGGCAACGTGGTTGGCAGGCGAAGGCTATTCCGTGCTGTCCATCGATATGCGCGGACATGGCCAATCCAGTCCACAAAGCAAAAGTTTCGGCTATCTTGAAGCCCGTGATGCCCATGCCGCACTCGCGTGGCTCAGGCAGCAGCACCCCGCGAGCAAGCTGGGGGCAATCGGTTTCTCTCTGGGCGGTGCGGCCAGCGTTCTTGGCGACAGAGGCCCTCTCGACGTCGACGCTCTTGTGATGATGTCGGTCTACCCTGACATTCGCACGGCCATTTTCAATCGCATCGAAGCCGCCGTCGGGACCCTGCCGGCAGTGGCAATCGAACCGATGCTGAGCTATCAGTCCATTCCACGCTATGGAGTTGGACCGGATAAATTGTCTCCCCTCGCAGCCATGAACAAGGTTCGCGTTCCGGTCATGGTGGTTGGGGGAGAGCTCGACGCATACACTCCTCCCGCTGAGATTGAAGCCATGTACCGGGCAGCACCGCCAGGAAGCGAGTGGTGGATACTGGAGGGCTTGGGACACGATGAAGTGGTTCGCGCTAATGACCCTGCGTTTCGTAAGAGGCGTCACCTCAAGCTTTGTACGCTGAACAACGATTTTCCGGACATAATGTGAACATTGGTGTCAGGCAGCGGCGCGAAGGTACTGGTAGAGGGTTTCGCGGCTGATGCCCATGTCGCGCGCGATGGTCGCCTTGCGTTCACCGGCGGCAACGCGGCGGTGCAGATCGGCAATCATCTCATCCGAGAGCGACCGTTTCCGCCCCCGATAGGCGCCGCGCTGCCGAGCGATCGCAATGCCTTCGCGTTGCCGTTCGCGGATCAGGGCGCGCTCGAACTCAGCAAACGCACCCATGACCGAGAGTATCAGATTGGCCATCGGGGAGTCCTCCCCCCGAGAAGGACAGGCTTTCCTTCTCAAACTCGATCCGGATACCTCGCTTGGTGAGGCCCTGGACCAGCTTGCGCAGGTCATCCAGATTGCGGGCCAACCGATCCATGCTGTGGACGACGACGGTATCGCCTTCGCGGGCGAAAGTGAGCAGAGCCTCAAGCTGGGGGCGGTTGACGTCCTTGCCCGATGCCTTGTCGGTGAAGGTCCGATCGAGCGACTGACCTTCCAATTGGCGATCCACATTCTGATCGAACGTGCTGACCCGGACATAGCCGATCCGTTGCCCCTTCACTGCGCACTCTCTCCATCAAAATGTCAGGTTGAAATCTATGATACGCAACGACATTCGTCAACAAATTCCGTTTAGTACCCTAATCTGACAGAAACCGCGGTAGCGCCCTGACGTCCGGTTAGGCTATACTCCAAGCTGACATCACAAAATCAAATCCCTCAAAGATGGCGTCAATTGCCTTGATGGGGTAAAAACTGGAGTGCTTCCAGGATGGGACATTCGGCAACGTCATCTCCAGTGCATCTGGCTAACGTGGTCGCCAGCGTCACCTCTATCTTCTGCAAATCTGCAATGCGGCGGCGGACATCTTCAAGGTGGAGTTCGGTTCTCGCCATAACCTCCGCGCAGGTTTGTGCACCGGTATCGGTGAGCGACAACAATGACCGTATGTCATCCATTGCATAGCCAAGGTCGCGCGCGCGCAGGATGAACTGCAACCTTTGCACCAGTTCCGGCGAATAGACGCGGTAGCCGTTGGAACTGCGAGGCGGCCCCGGCAGCAATCCCACCTTCTCGTAATAGCGGATGGTTTCGAGATTGCAGCCTGTTTTCCGGGCAAGCTGGGCACGCAAGATGCCGACCTGTTGCTCCATGAAAATACCTCTTGAGTCTGTAGTGGCTACAGAGCCTACACTGCGAATCACTCAGTTGGAACAAGGGATTCAAGCCATGGTCTCAACGCCGGAAGCGGGACAGCCAGCCCTCACCGAAAACCACGAGCCGAAGCAGGCAAACTGGGTTGCGGCGGGCGCATTGATCGGCGCGGGGCTCGCCTCGGCTTGCTGCGTCGTCCCGCTACTGTTGGTTATGCTCGGAATTTCCGGCGCGTGGATCGCCAACCTGACGGCGCTCGAACCTTACAAGCCCTATGTCGCAGGCGTAACGCTCGCGCTGCTCGGCTACGGCTTCTGGCATGTCTATTTCAAGCCGAAACCGCCCTGTGAAGACGGTTCCTACTGCGCTCGTCCACAATCGGCTTGGACCACCGAGGCGGTGCTGTGGCTGGGCCTTGCCGTCGCCATCCTGGCGCTCACCATCGACTGGTGGGCACCCTGGTTCTATTGAAAGGAAATACCCATGAAAAAGACAGTATGTATCGCTATGGCCGTGCTGGCTATGGCTGGCGGCGGGGTCGCCTATGCAGTTAGTGGCACGGCGCAAGATCGCCCCGCGGCTACCGCAACCGCTCAGAAGCAAACCACCTTTGCCATAGAGAACATGACCTGCGCCACCTGCCCGATCACCGTGAAGAAGGCGATGGAAGGCGTCGCCGGGGTAACGGCGGTCACGGTCGATTTCGCAGCCAAGACCGCGCGCGCAACCTATAACCCGCGCCGCACCAATGCTGCTGCGATTGCCGCTGCATCAACCAACGCGGGTTATCCGGCGCGCGCTATTCAAAACTGAGCGGGGCGCCGCCAGCGCCTCAAGAAAGCGATAAGCAATGAACGACTGTTGCAACCGCCCCGGGCAGGAAGGATTTGACGTTGCCGTCATCGGCGCGGGTTCTGCCGGGTTCTCCGCCGCGATCGCCGCTGCCGATCTGGGCGCGAAAGTGGCGCTCGTCGGTCACGGCACGATTGGCGGCACCTGTGTCAATGTTGGCTGCGTTCCTTCCAAGACGCTGATCCGCGCCGCCGAAGCGGTGCATGGTGGGCTTGCCGCCGCGCGCTTTCCCGGCCTTGGGGGCGCTGTCCAGATGGATGACTGGTCCGTATTGGCGGCGTCGAAGGACGATCTTGTCACGACGCTGCGCCAAAAAAAATATGTCGATCTGCTGCCCGCCTATGAAGGTGTGAGCTATATCGAGGGCAAGGCACGCTTTGCCGATGGTGCGCTGATTGTCGGCGATGCGCCCATGAAGGTCGGCAAGGTCATATTGGCGATGGGTGCGCACGCCGCCGTGCCGCCGATTCCGGGGATGGACAGCGTGCCCTACCTAACCAGCACATCGGCGCTGGCGCTGGATCGCTTGCCCAAATCGCTGCTGGTGATCGGTGGCGGGGTGATCGGGGTAGAACTGGGACAGATGTTTTCGCGTCTGGGCGTTGATGTCACCATCTGCTGCCGAAGCCGCCTGCTCCCCGAAATGGACCCGGAAGTGAGTGCCGCGCTGAAAAACTATTTGGAAGCCGAGGGCGTGCGGGTTTGCGCAGGTGTCGGCTATCAGCGTATCGCCCAAACACAGAGCGGGGTCGAATTGACCTGCGAGGGGCATTGTGACACCGTCGCGGCGGAACAGGTGCTCATCGCCACCGGACGCCGACCCAATAGCGACGGGCTTGGGCTGGAGGAGCGCGGCATAGTGCTTGCCCGTAATGGTGGAATCGTCGTCGATGACCACCTCGAAACGTCGGTTCCAGGCATTTACGCGGCGGGCGATGTAACGGGACGGGACCAGTTCGTCTACATGGCCGCCTATGGCGCAAAACTGGCCGCGCGCAACGCGGTGACGGGCAACCAATACCGCTACGACAATTCCTCCATGCCATCCGTCGTCTTCACCGACCCGCAAGTCGCCAGCGCCGGCCTCACTGAAACGACAGCACGGGCGCAAGGCCTGGACATCAAGGTTTCGCTGCTCCCGCTCGATGCTGTGCCAAGGGCACTGGCAGCACGCGATACGCGGGGTCTCATCAAACTGATTGCCGACAAGGCGAACGACCGTTTGCTGGGCGGCCAGATCATGGCACCCGAAGGCGCGGATTCGATCCAGACACTGGTGCTGGCGATCAAACACGGCATGACCACCCTGGAATTGGGTGCAACGATATTTCCTTACCTGACCACTGTGGAAGGCCTCAAACTGGCGGCCCAAACGTTTGATAAGGATGTCGCCAAACTGTCTTGCTGCGCCGGGTGATTGCTCGGGGATCAACCGGCAACGAATGGCCTCCCTCCAGTGCAAGCCGCTTTGGTGTCAATTTTGTAATTCGCCTCAGCGGGAGAGCAAAATGGCACGACGCCGACTTCTGACCGGAGACGAGCGCCGGCGCCTGTTCGATCCTCCTGTCCAAGAAACCGCGATCATTGGGCATTATACCCTTTCTGCGGAAGATGTTGAATTGGTTGGGCGCCGCTATGGTCCAGCAAATCGCCTCGGTCTGGCTGCACAAATCGCTTTGATGCGACATCCCGGCTTTGGTCTGCAACCCGAGATCGGGCTTCCCGACGTCATTCTTCAGTACCTCGCGGCACAGTTATTCGTCGATCCTTCCTCCTTCTCTGCATATGGTCAGCGCGCGCAAACCCGTACCGATCATGCCGATCTCGTGGCGCGTTATCTTGGCATACGCCCGTTTCGACGCGGCGACCTGGCACTTGCCCTGAATCTTGCCGCGCAAGCCGCCGAGTATACAGACAGAGGTGAACCGATTGTTCGCGCCCTCATGGTTGGCCTGAAGGGTGAGCGGTTCATTCTTCCGTCAGGCGACACACTGGAACGCGCCGGTCTTGCTGGCCGGGCACGCGCACGCAAAGCTGCCGCAGCCGCAATCGTCGAAGGCCTCAGCTCTGCTGAACTGACACGGCTAGACGAACTCGTAATCAACAACCCGGATTTCGGCATGACACCGCTGGCGTGGTTGCGTAATTTCGAAGAAGCCCCGACTGCGGCCAATATCAATGGCTTGCTTGAGCGCCTGCGCTATGTTCGCGGCATAGGTATCCACCCGGTAGTTGGGGGCGCCATTCCGGAATTCCGCTTTGCCCAATTTGTCCGCGAGGGCGGCGTGGCACCGGCATTCCTGCTTTCGGATTACAGCGTCAATCGCAGGCGGGCGACGTTGACGGCCGCAGTGATCGACCTTGAGGCCAGACTTGCCGATGCCGCGATCCAAATGTTTGACCGACTTATCGGCGGCATGTTCACGCGCGCGCGGCGTGGGCGCGAGCGTCGCTACCAAGATAGTATTCAGTCGGTGGGGCAACTCATGCGGCTGTTTGGCGCCACGATTACAGCACTTGATGAGGCTGTCCAGAATGGCGGCGATCCGCTCGAATTGATTGACGAAGCGGTGGGCTGGCACCGGCTTGTTGCGGCAAAGGCCCAAGTAGATGCCCTTGCTGATCTTGCCGGCGAGGACGCACTGGTAACGGCAACCGAGCGTTACGCCACGCTACGGCGTTTCAGCCCGGCATTTCTGGACGCCTTCACCTTCAAGGCGTCTGGAACAGGGACGGCACTGATCAAAGCCATCGATGTCATTCGCGATGCGAACACACGAAAGTCGCGCGACCTTCCCGATGGCGTTCCACTGCCATTCCCCAATCGGCAGTGGAAGCGTCTCATCACCGAAAGCGGCCGTATCGACCGCCGACGTTATGAAATTGCGATCATGGCAACCTTGCGTGATCGTTTGCGCGCCGGTGATGTATGGATCGAGGGAACCCGCAACTATCAGCGCTTCGATGCCTATTTGCTGGGTCGGCGCGACGCCGCCAAAGTGGCGGATGTGCTTCCGTTCGATTCAAATGCTGCATCCTACCTCGCTGACCGGGCACGAAATCTTGACTGGCGGCTGCGCCGATTTGCCAAGCAGTTGAAAACAAACAAGCTTGAGGGAGTGTCGCTCGAACGAGACCGGCTCAAGCTTCAGCAAATGCCGCCTGTCACCCCACCGGAAGCTGAAGCCCTCGATCGCAAGCTCGATACCCTGCTTCCCCGCGTGCGCATCACCGAGCTGCTGCTTGAAGTCGCCGAACGCACTGGTTTTTTGAACGCATTCCGTGACCTGCGCTCAGGCAAGGAGCACGACAACCCCAGCACGGTACTCGCCGCAATTCTGGCTGATGGCACCAACCTCGGGCTGGAGCGGATGGCCAATGCCAGCGAAGGCGTCAGCTATGCCCAACTCGCATGGACCCACAACTGGTATCTTTCACCCGAGAACTATCAGGCCGCGCTGGCCATGATCATCTCAGCCCATCACGAATTACCCTTCGCGCGGCATTGGGGCGCTGGCACCAGTTCGTCGTCCGATGGCCAGTTCTTCCGGTCGGGGCGGAGCCGTTCGGGGGCGGCGGACGTCAATGCCAAATATGGAACCGAACCTGGCGTGAAAATCTATTCCCACCTTTCCGATCACTTCGCATCATTCGGATCACGGATCATGTCCGCGACGGCAGGTGAAGCGCCCTACGTGCTCGACGGCCTTGTCCTGGGCGCTGGCAACCTTCCGTTGCATGAGCACTATACCGATACCGGCGGCGCGACCGATCATGTTTTCGCACTCTGCCACCTGCTCGGGTTCCGCTTTGCGCCCCGACTGCGCGATATTGCCGACCGCAAACTGGGTTCGATCGCTGCGCCATCGACATACAAGGGCATCGAAAGCCTGATGGGCCGCACCATCAAAACCGCAGCGATCGAGGCTGATTGGGATGACATCGTCAGGATTGTCGCCTCAATCAAGGATGGCACGGTGGCGCCGTCAGTAATCTTGCGAAAGCTTGCCGCCTACAAACGCCAGAACAGGCTGGATTTTGCATTGGCTGAACTGGGCCGTATCGAGCGCACTTTGTTCACGCTCGATTGGCTCGAACAACCGGAACTGCGCCGTGCCTGTCAGGCCGGTCTCAACAAAGGCGAAGCGCGGCACACGCTTGCCGCCGCCATCTATACCAACCGGCAGGGCCGGTTCACCGATCGCTCGCTGGAAAATCAGGAATTTCGCGCATCTGGGCTGAACCTGCTGATTGCGGCGATTTCCTACTGGAACACGGTCTATCTCGACCGGGCCGCCCAGCACCTCAACGCTGTCGGCACGACGTTCGATGCGGCACTGCTTGCGCACCTTTCTCCGATGGGCTGGGCGCACATCAGTCTGACCGGCGATTACCTCTGGGAGCAGGCCAGGCGACTTCCAGCAGGTGAATTCCACCCACTCAACGAGCCAATGGCGCGGTTGAAGCGTGTAGCGTAGCCCATGTTCCGCTTATGTCCGAGAAATCGTTGTCTGGCGAACAAACCTTGAGGTGACGCCTGATACGTCGCCCGACCCGAAGGCCAGGGCAGGGCACAGCAGCGGCATTGAAGCTGGAGGAGTGTCGCCTTGGATGATGACAGCAGCAGGGCTTTGGGGCTCTCAGATGAGGCTGCGCTCGCGCCCTTGGGGAATGCCATCCCGCCTCAGCTCATGGCTGAGATTGAAGCTGCCCGCTCATACCGTGCGCGCTCCAAGGCCGCCAACACCGTGCGGGCGTATGACAGCGACTGGCGGCAGT
>NZ_LSKQ01000076.1 GCF_001557115.1 Erythrobacter sp. CCH5-A1 | reverse complement strand
CGCCGTATCGCAAGAGCATGAAATTACACGAGATAGTTTTGAATCAGACTCTAAGACGCATCTGGCCTTTTCCGAACATGCTATTGTTCCCCGTCCCTTTCGGGATTTCAGACCTTGTGAGGCCCGAGGTTAGTCCGGCGAGCAGAGGCATTCTCAACTTACCTCATCATCACTGATACTCCATTTCAGCGCCGCAACGGCGCACTGTCCTTGTAGCCGAAGATTTCGCCGCTCGCCGCGTTGGGGTTCCAGCGCACTAGGCAGATGACGGCAGTGACATAACGAACCGCGTCGTCGTTTCCGTATCGCTCGACTGCGGCATAATAAGCCCTGCCGGTCGACACGCTCTTGATCACCCGGCATCCGTCCAGCGTTCCGTTCGCCTCGTCACGGCGCTCCCATGTCAACTGGTTGTCGAGATAGGCCTTTGGGGTCTCGAAGCCGCCCATCCCGTATCGGTGCATGTAAAGCCATCCCATGTCTGTTCCTTTCGCTTCAGAAAAGGCGGTCCTGCGCCTGGGGCGACAGACCGAGCTCGCGTGCGATGCGCTTCGCGAGTGCCGGGATATCCGCCAGGACGCCGATGGGCGCCTTGCGCATTACCGCACCCGGTGGTTTCCAAAACGGGTTGCGCCAGGCGACGCCCGGCTCACCGAACCGTTCCGGCGAGATCCGCAGGTATACTCCGGGGCCTTCCAGCACGTGCTCGCCCGCAAGCGAACTTTCCCGCGTGTGGTAGCTGATCCGGTAGCGACTATGGTCGAGGCCCATGCCGACCGCGATCTGGCGCAAGGTGCGGTGACCTTCGCGCTGATAGTGCCGCAGCTCCTCGGGCCGGTAGTCCAAACCTCTCCGGACCAGCGCGATGATCGCGGGCTGGTGTTTCAGTTCGCCGAGGCGGGCCATGCATTGATCGCGTAAGCTGCGGTCGTCGTCGCAGACCGCCGGCCTGCCCTCGGCGATCCGCTGAAGGTGTCTCGTCAGCAGCAGCACCGCCGGGCAGCTCGTCACGTCCCGTCCGGCGAGGCGCACATCTGCAACGGCCTCGTTGACGGCCTTCAGTGCGTTCTCAAAAGTCGTGAGGCCATCGGGCTGCAGGGCGCGCCGGTAGCGGTAGTCGATATCGCAGGACATGAGGGCATCCTTTCCATTGCATGACGCAATGGCCCCCTCCCCCTCCCCTCAATGGAGGCTGCGTGCCCGCTCGTCCGTCTTGCTTTCGTGCATCGGCTCGTAGATCATCTGTGCCGAAAGGGCTTCGGGAGCGATCTGTTCAAGAATGCGCATGATCGCTGAAATTGCGACACCCGGTCCCTGTGACCTGATCGCTATGCATTGGCCTGCCTGCGTGCCCTCAGCCTCGAGTTCCCATCCGATCGGAGCCGTGCCGACCAACGCGTCGAGGACGGCCGTCTGCTTGCGCGCAGGGAAAAGGCCTTCGATATGGTCCGAGAGCGCTGGAGCAATCAGCATCCTGCGCCCGTCGACAAGGTCGGTCGCATATTGGTGAAGCTGTGCGAGCCTGACCGCCCCTTCGAGCCCTGGCTCAAGCAGCAGCCGGAAGTGGCGCCGTTTCATGGCCTGACTCCTCTGGCTCGCTCTCATAGCCTGAAAAGGCTGCAAGAAGGTTGAAGGCTTGATCCGCTTTCGCCGCAGCGGTGATGATCGCGGTCTTGTCGGATTTGAGGATGTCGAGCCAGTGGGAGAGGTAGCTCGCATGGCTTTCATGAAGGTCGGCGGGAAGCCCCAGCTCGTAGCAGATTCTGGCTGAAATTTGTTCCGCGACCAACTCTTCGAATGCGTATGCCTTGTCGCCGAAGCGCTTGCCGAATTCGCGCGCAAGCCGTGAGGCATGCCCTGTCCAGTGTCCCAGTTCGTGGTAGGTCCCATCCATAACGTGTCCTTTCTGTCCTCTTCTGCCAATCAAGC
>NZ_LSKQ01000075.1 GCF_001557115.1 Erythrobacter sp. CCH5-A1 | reverse complement strand
TCGCCGGACCGGTGGCGGTGGCAGGTTGCGTCTCAGGCAGCGGCGTGTTGGCGGCGGTCTCGAGCGCGGCGAGCCGCAGTTCGAGCTGGGCGAGCGCATTCGCCTGCTCCTCGGTGCGCGCGGTCAGGCGCTGGAGCTGGGCTTCGAGCGTGTCGATCCGCACGAGGATGTCGGTCACCGCCCCCGCCGCCGGAGCGCTGCCGGTGGTGGTGGGCGCAGGGGTCTGCGCGGTGCCTTGCGTTCCGGGTGCGATCTGCGGTTCGAAGAACTTGCCGTCCCCGCCGGGGAAGACCTTGCGCTGGAGGGCGCGGACCTCGGCCTCGATCTTCTTCAATCGGGCTTCGGCAGCGGCCGGGCTTTCCTGCGCGGCGGCAGGCAGTGCAGCAAGGCCCAGCGCGCCCGCCGCCGAGGCACCGATCAGCGCAGCTCCGGCGAGGCGCAAGGAGAGGGTGTGGGTGCGGATGGTCATGGCGCGTCAGGTTCCCTGGCTTGTCGCTCCCCGTGGTGGCGGGGAGCACATGAACGTTGTCCGAATCTTGCCGCGCGCGGCGCCGCAAGTCGAGACTGCGCCGCCCCTAATCAACGGGAAAAGGGTTAACGCCCGGCGGGCGCGGCGGGCTCAGCCGCCGGTGCCGGCGCGTTTGCAGGCGCAGTGGCAGCGCTCTCGCCTGCCTCGGCGGGTGGATTGCTGGCGGACGACGGGGCAGGCTGGCGGCGGCGTGCCGGTCGCGGCGCGCTGGCGGCACTGGCGGCGGTTGCGGCAGGGGTCGGCGCCGGGGTCGCCGTGCCGCGCGCAGCCAACGCCGCGGCCGAAACCGGCACGCCCGAAATCGTCACCGGCGTCTCGGAGAGCTTGGCCACCGGCTGCCCGCCAATCGTCACCGAAAGGGCATCGGGCCGCCCGGTGTTGATGCGCGGGTCCTTCGCCGCCACCGGCACCTCGATCGTCTCGCCGAGCTTCAGCGTGCGCTCGGTCAGCCGCTCGCCGCCCTCTTCGTAGAGCCGCACCCAGATCCCGTCCTCGAGCGCGGTCAGCACCACCGGACCGCTCGGCGCGGGTGCGGCGGCGGCAGGTGCGGCGGGCTTGGCCGCCACCGTTGCCGCCGGCTCGGGCGTCAGCAGCGAACCCGGTCCGGTGCCCGCGCCGAAATAGTTGCTGGCAAAGGCGAAGATCCCGACCGCGAGGATCAGCACCGCCCCCGCCGCTGCCCAGGCAAGCCCGGCCGAAGGCAAGCGCGCCGGATCGCCCGGCTCCATCGCGTCCGCAGGCACGGTGCGGCGCATCGACCCGTCGGAGAGCTCGGCGCGCACAGCCTCGGCGATCACCGCGTCGTCGAGCCCGACCGCCTTGGCATAGGTGCGGGCAAAACCGATGGCGTAGGTGCGCGAGGGAAGGTTCTCGAAACTGTCCGTCTCGATCGCTTCCAGATGGCGCACGGGAATGCGGGTTTCGGCGGCGATATGCGCCAGCTCCAGCCGCCTCGCCTCGCGGGCGGCGCGCAGCGTGGCGCCCGGGCCTGAAATGACGGGCTGGGGCGCGTCGGGGGCGCTGCTGAATTCTTCGCTGTCCATGTGACCCGGGTCCCGCGCCTTCTTGCCGAGGCGTTGCGTGAGAGTTGAGATGTTGCTTGCGGCCGGAATCACCCGCTCGGGCGCGTCCTGTCAAGCGCTGCCATAGCATGCTGCCGCGCCGCCGCCACGCTTCTCCGCAATCAGGCCCTAATCATACTCGATATCGCGCGCATCGGCCCAGGCGGCGAGCTCTTCGCGCAAGGAGTGCTGCGGGCTGGTGAGCCAGCCGTTCATCGCCGCGGTCAGCTCGGCGAGGTCGACCTTGCGCACCAGCTCCTTGATCGGGCCGACCGCGGCCGGCGTGATCGAGAGGCGGCGATAGCCGATGCCGAGCAGCGCCAGCGCTTCGAGCCGCCGCCCGCCCATTTCGCCGCACACGCCGATATCGACCCCGCTGCCGATGCTCGATTGCATGACGCGGCGCAGGAACCTGAGGATCGAGGGGCTGAGCCAGTCGTAGCGTTCGGCGAGCTTGGGATTGGCGCGGTCGGCGGCGAACAGGAACTGGGTGAGGTCATTCGTGCCGATCGACAGGAAGGACAGGCGCGGCAGCAGCATGTCGAGCACCTCGGCCAAGGCGGGCACTTCAAGCATCGCGCCGAAATTGATCCGCTCGGGCAGCAGCTTCTTTTGTGCGCGCAGGAAGGCGAGCTGTTCGTCGAACACCTGCTTGGCGGCATCGAACTCCCACGGCTCGGAGACCATCGGGAACATCACATAGAGCGAGCGGCCGGCAGCGGCTTCCAGCAAGGAGCGCGCCTGGATCTTCATCAACCCTTCGCGTTCCAGTGCCAGCCGCAGCGCACGCCAGCCCATCGCCGGGTTCTCGTCCTGCGCGGCGATCTCGGACGCAAGATAGGGCACCGACTTGTCGCCGCCGATATCGACCGTGCGGAAGATCACCGGCTTGTCTCCGGCCGCATCGAGGACGTCGCGGTAGAGCCGGGTCTGGCGCTCGCGCTGCGGGAGGGTGGCCGAGACGAGGAACTGGAACTCGGTGCGGAACAGCCCCACGCCGTCCGCGCCGGTGAGGCCCAGCGCGCTCATGTCATCGCGCAGGCCGGCGTTCATCATCACCTGGATGCGCGTGCCGCAGCGGGTGAAGGGCTCGACATCGCGCAGGGACGCATAGGCAGCCTGCTTCTCGCGGCTCTTGGCAAAACGCGCGTGGAAGGCTTCGGCGACCTGAGGCAGGGGGCGGACGGTGGCACTGCCTGCCGTTGCATCGAGCAGGATCTCGTCGCCTTCGCGGATGGTGGTGCGAACGCCTTTCGTGCGTCCGATGACGGGCACGTTCATCGCCCGCGCGACGATCACGACGTGGGCGGTGAGCGAGCCCTCTTCCAGAATGACGCCCTTCAGCCGCCGCTTGTCGTATTCGAGCAGTTCGGCCGGGCCCAAGTTCCTCGCGATCAGGATCGAATCCTTGCGCAGACCTTGGCTGGCCGCAGTGCCGAACCGGCCCGCCACGATCCGGAGCAGGCGGTTCGCCAGATCCTCCAGATCGTGCATGCGGTCGGCGAGCAGCGGATCGTCGATCTCGCGCATCCGCATGCGGGTGTGCTGCTGGACGCGCTCGATCGCGGCTTCGGCGGTGAGGCCGCTGTCGATCGCCTCGTTGATGCGCCGCGACCAGCCTTCATCGTAGGCGAACATCTTGTAGGTCTCGAGCACCTCCTCGTGCTCGCCGCCCACGCCGAATTCGGCCTGGCTTGCAAGACTGTCGATCTGCTCGCGCATCCGGTCGAAGGCGCGGTAGACGCGCTGGCGCTCGGCCTCGATGTCATCGGCCATCACCTGGGTGATCTCGACGCGCGGCTGGTGATAGACGGCGACCCCCGCGCCCAGCCCCTTGACCAGCGTCAGGCCGGAAAGCTGCTGCGGCCCGGATTGTTCGGCGGTGAGGCCGAGGGCCTGTTCCTCGTCGATCAGTTCGGCATTGGCGATCATCTCCGAGAGCACCATGGCGGTGGTCTGGAGCGCCTCGATCTCGATATCCTCGTAGCGGCGCGGCTCGACATGCTGGACGCACAGCACCCCCACCGCGCGCTCGCGGTAGACGATGGGAACCCCGGCAAAGGAGTGGAACTTCTCCTCGCCGGTTTCGGGGCGGTACTGGAAGTCCGGGTGCGCCTTGGCCTCCGCGAGGTTCAGCGTCTCGACCTTCTGCGCGATCGCGCCGGTCAGCCCTTCGCCGATCGCCATGCGAGTGACGTGCACCGCGCTCTGGTTGAGCCCGCGCGTCGCGAAGAGTTCGAGCATCCCTTCGCGCAACAGATAGATCGAGCAGACTTCGCTCGAGAGGCACTCGCCGATGATCTCGACCACCTGATCAAGCTTGCCCTGCGCGTGCAGGCGCGAGGCCATCACCTCGGTCAGGCGGGTCAGGATCTGGCGGGCGGCAGCAGCGGCGGTCATCGGGGTCAAGATGTATGCGACCCGCGCGGCAAATGCAAAAGTGGGCTTTGCCGATTATCGCGCCTTTCCGCTACGCCGCCCCCCTGCGCGCGTCAGACGCCGGCAATTTCCTCTTTCAATCGCAGCTTCTGCTTTTTCAGGGCCTGGATCGTTGCGGTGTCGGGCGCGGGCCGGGCCATCTCGTCGCGGATGCGGGCTTCGAGGCCGGCATGCTTGGTCTGAAGGGCGGTGAGGTGCGAAGACACTGCGGTCGATGCCATATGGCGTTCTCCTGTCGAAGCGGGGGGATGCCCCCGGGCAGGCGACTCGGCATGCGAAGCGGCCGAGCCGCAGGTTCGAAAGAACCACAGGAAGGCTAGCTTGCAAAGTCCTGACCAATCCTTACGCGGCACATACGGGGCGGCGTGCGACGAGCCGAGTGCGGCTGGCGGTGCGAAGCCTCTACCCAAAGCCTGCGGGAACGCGTAGCGCGTCGCTGCATTTTCGCGGGACACAAACCGCGCGGGGCCAGGAAGGGATCAGGGGCGTTACATGACCGAGCAGGAGCTCAGGAAAAAGCTCGAATTGCTCAAGACCGAGCACCGCGATCTCGACGCCGCGATCGCCGCGCTGACCGATGCGGCGCGCGGTTCGGCCTCGGCCGACATGCTCCAGATCGCGCGGCTGAAGAAGCGCAAGCTGCGTCTGAAGGACCAGATCGCGATCATCGAGGACACGCTGCTGCCGGATATCATCGCGTAGCTTGTTTTGCAGTCGCGCTCACGCGCAACGCAGACCACCCGCCCCGCATCCCGCCGCGCAAAACACACACCTCATCCTTACCCACCCGTTAAATCTGTTCCCGGAAGGGACGGATGCGAAAATTGCTTGGAAAGTAACCATACCAATATGGCGGGCTGGCCCGCACAGGCGTAGGGTCCCGCCCCATGGTTCGCACCACCAACCTTTCGCGCCCGATCATCGAGGCGCTCTACTCCGAGGCGCTGATCCTTGCCGATGACGTGCGCGCGGTGTTCGCCGCCGGCGTACGCGAGCCGCTGACGGGGGAGGACGCCTTGGTGCGTCTCGCGCTCTCGACCGAGGGGCTCAAGACCACCACGCGGATGATGCATATCCTCGCCTGGCTGCTCAACCAGCGCGCGCTGTTCTCGGGCGAGCTTTCGGAAAACCAGGTCCGCCTCCACGGCGCGCTCCCGCCCGACCGCGCGTCGGACGAGGCGCAGCTCGCGCTGCTCGAGCCCGAGACCCGCGAATTGATCGCCGACACCGAGAAGCTCCACCAGCGCATCGCCCGCCTCGACGAGGCATGGCGCGGGCACTTCGAGATGGCGTCGCCCGCACGTGCCTTTCAGGACCGGATCGGGCGCGAGCTGGGTCGCTTCGGGTAAGCGGTTACGAGGCCGCAAGGGCCTTGCGCCACGCCGCCAGCCGCGCGTCGCGCACATCATCCGCCATCGCCGGTTCGAAGGTCGAAAGCCGCCCGCGCATCGCCTGGGCAGCCGCGTTCAGATCGGGATAAAGCCCCGCCCCCGCCGCCGCCAGCATCGCTGCGCCCAAAGCCGTCGTCTCGACGAAGCCGGGGCGCTCGACCGTCACCCCCAGCATGTCGGCAAGGTCCTGCGCCATCCAGTCGTTGGCGGACATGCCGCCGTCGATCCGCAGGGTGTGCCACGGCGCGCCGTCGGCGGTGAAGGCGGCGCACAGGTCGTGCGTCTGGTGCGCCATCGCCTCGAGCGCAGCGCGGGCGAGCTCGGCCTTGCCGCTGGAGAAGCTGAGCCCCGCGATCACGCCCCGCGCCTCGGCCCGCCAGTGCGGCGCGCCGAGGCCGGCGAGCGCAGGCACGATCACCACGCCCCCGCTGTCGGGGATCGAGCGCGCCAGCGCCTCGGTCTCGGAGGCGACCTCGACGATCCCGAGCGAATCGCGCAGCCACTGGACAAGGCTTCCCGCAACGAACACCGATCCTTCGATGGCATAGGTGCGCTGGCCCTCGAGCTGGGTTAGCACCGTGCCGAGCAGACGGTTGGTCGAGCGCGGGATGCGGCTCCCCTGACAGGTCAGCACGAAGGCGCCGGTGCCGTAGGTCGCCTTGGTCTCGCCCGGCGCGAGGCACCCCTGCCCCACGGTCGCGGCCTGCTGGTCGCCCGCGAGGCCGGTGATCGGGATCGCGCGGCCGAACAGCGATGCATCGGTCATCGCGAGCGGCCCCGAGGTGTCGACCACCCCCGGCAGCGCCGCGCGCGGCACGCCGAACAGATCGCACAGCCCCTCGTCGAACTGCGTGTCCTCGAGCCCCATCAAGAGCGTGCGGCTGGCGTTGGAGGCATCGGTGATGTGCGCTGCGCCGCCGGTGAGCTTGTAGACCAGCCAGCTCTCGACCGTCCCGAAGGCAAGCGTGCCCTTCTCCGCCGCCGCGCGCACTTGCGCCACGTTGTCGAGCATCCAGCGCATCTTGGTGCCCGAGAAATAGGGATCGAGCAGCAGCCCGGTGCGCTCCTGCACGCCGGCCTCGTGGCCCGCCTCGCGCAGCGTGGCACAGAAGGGCTCGGTGCGGCGGTCCTGCCAGACGATGGCGTTGGTGAGCGGCTCTCCGGTGGAGCGGTCCCACGCCACCACGGTCTCGCGCTGGTTGGTGATGCCGATGGCGGCGATCATCGCCGCCCCGCCCGCCTTGGGGACGATGTTCTGCGCACAGGCGAGTGTCTTGTCCCAGATCTCGCGCGGATCATGCTCGACCCAGCCGCTCTGCGGGTAGTGCTGCGTCAGCGGCTCCTGCGCGCTGGCGACCAGCACGCCATCGGAGGCGAACAGCATCGCGCGGGTGGAGGTCGTGCCTTCATCGAGCACGAGGATGTAATCGGACATGAAGCTCTCCCGTTTGCCGCTTCCTAGCCGGAGCACGCGCGGGAAGTCGAGATGTCGCGCGGGCCCACCCCTAACCCCTCCCGCAAGCGGGAGGGGGGCCGGTAGCGCAAACAACTCCCCTCCCGCTTGCGGGAGGGGCAGGGGTGGGCAAGTCCCTTGCTCTCCGCACACCGGAAGCCCATGTGTCCTTCATGGTCACCATCCCCGAAAAACCCTGGCCCACCGGCCTTGCCGAGGACGTCGAGCCGCTGGTCAGGCGCGTGCTCGCCCCCAACCCCTCGCCCTATACCTTCACCGGCACCCAGACCTATGTGGTGGGGATGGCCGATGGCCCCGACTGCGCGGTGATCGACCCGGGGCCGGACGAGGCCGCGCACATCGCCGCGATCCTTGCCGCGGTGGGATCCCGAAAAATCCTCGCGATCATGTGCACCCACACCCACCGCGACCATTCGCCCGCCGCTGCGCCCCTCGCCGCGCTTACGGCTGCGCCCATCGTCGGCTGCGCGCCCCTGATGCTGCAAGTCGCCGGCCCCCGCTCCGACGAGGCCTTCGACCCGACCTACGCCCCCGACCGCGTGCTTGTGGATGGCGAGGGGATGCGCGGCACCGGCTGGACGCTCACTGCCGTCGCCACGCCGGGGCACACCTCTAACCACCTGTGCTTCGCGCTCGAAGAGAGCGGCGCCCTCTTCACCGGCGACCATGTCATGGGCTGGTCGACCAGCGTCGTCATCCCGCCCGATGGCGACATGGGCGACTACATGGCGAGCCTCGAGAAGCTGATGGCGCGCGATGACGCGCGCTATCACTCGGCCCATGGCGCGGCGATCGAGAAGCCGAAGCAACTGGTGCGCGGCATGATCGGCCATCGCCGCCAGCGCGAGGCGCAGATTCTGCGCCTGCTGGGCGAGGCCGCGCGTCCCGTAAGCGGCTTCATTCCCGAGATGTACAAGGGCCTCGACACGCGCCTGATCGGGGCGGCAGAGATGAGCGTCACCGCGCATCTGATCGACCTCGAGAAGCGCGGCCTCGCGGCCTGCGACGGCGAGGTCTGGCGGGTCGTCTAGCAACGCCGCTTGCGCGCCCGCGCGATCCGTGGGTAAACCCGCCCCCGGGGACGCTTGGGAGGGGGATCTTTCATGGCAACGGTAGCATCACCGCGCGCCGCGCCGGCAGGCGATACGCGCTTCTTCATGGTCATGGCGCTCGTCATGTGCGCCGCGACAGTATCGGGCTTCGTGCTCAACCTCGCGCTCGGCCGGTCGAGCTTTGCCGAGCCGGTGACGGTCCATGCCCACGGCATCATCTTCATGGCGTGGCTCGGGCTCTATGCGGCGCAAGCGATCAGCATTGCGAGCGGCAATGTCGCGCTGCACCGCCAGCTGGGGCGCGCGGCCTATGTCCTCATCCCGGTGATGATGATCGCGGGCACGGCGGTGATGGTACACTCGGCACAGGCGCGCGGAGGGCCGTTCTTCTTTGCGGTCAACGAATTCGTGATCAGCAATGCGATGGGGCTCTATTGCTTCGGGGGGCTTGCCCTGTGGGCGCTGAGGGTGCGGCGGCATCAGGGCTGGCACCGGCGGCTGATGCTGGTGGCGATGAGCATCCTGACGGGGCCGGGCCTCGGGCGGATCATCCCTGCGCCGCTGCTGATCCCCTATGCCTGGCCGATCTCGATCGCGGTGACATGGATTTTTCCGCTGATCGGGATGTGGGCCGACTGGCGCGCGCATGGCCGCGTCCATCCGGCCTATTGGTGGGGCATGGGAATCAATGTCGGGGTCTTCGCGGTCTCGATGATGCTCGCCTATTCGCCCATCGGCTATGCCTTCACCGAATGGCTGATCGCGGGCACGGCGGGGGCCGAGCGGCCAATGGCGCCCTTCCTGCCGCCGGGCTTCGGCGGCTGACGGTTTTCGCTCGATAATCGCTCGCCAGCGCCTATATCGGCGGCTCTTGAGTTTACGGGGAACCCGACCATGAGCCTGCTGACCCGCAACCCCACCGGCGCCGACCTGCTCGCCGAGATCGACCGCCTCCGCAAGGAGAAGAACGCGGTGATCCTCGCGCATTATTACCAGACGCCCGACATCCAGGACATCGCCGACTTCGTGGGCGACAGCCTCGAATTGTCGCGCAAGGCTGCCGCCACGGACGCGGACGTGATCGCCTTCTGCGGGGTCAAATTCATGGCCGATACCGCCAAGATCCTCTCGCCCCAGAAGACCGTGATCCTGCCCGACATGGACGCCGGGTGCAGCCTCGAGGACTCTTGCCCGCCCGAGAAGTTCCGCGCCTTCCGCGAAGCCCACCCCGATCACATCGCGCTGACCTACATCAACTGTTCGACCGAGGTGAAGGCGCTCTCGGACGTGATCGTGACCAGCTCCAGCGCCGAGACGATCCTCGCGCAAATCCCCCCCGAGCAAAAAATCATCTTCGGCCCCGACCGGCACCTCGGCGGCTATCTCAGCCGCAAGTTCAACCGCGAGATGCTGCTGTGGCCCGGCGTGTGCATCGTCCACGAGGCCTTTTCCGAGACCGAGCTGCTCAAGCTCAAGGAGCAACACCCCGGCGCGCCCATCGCTGCGCACCCCGAATGCCCGCCGACGATCATCGACCACGCGGATTACGTGGGCTCGACCAGCGGCATCCTGAGCTTCGCCAAGACCTTCCCCGGCGACACCCTGATCGTCGCGACCGAACCGCACATCATCCACCAGATGCAGAAGGCGCTGCCCGAAAAGACCTTCATCGGCGCGCCGGGGGCGGACGGGAACTGCTCGTGCAACATCTGCCCCTACATGGCGCTGAACACGATGGAGAAGCTCTACGTGGCGCTGCGCGATTTGTCGCCGCAGGTGGAGATCGAAGAAGGTATCCGCCTGAAGGCGAAGCGCAGCCTCGACCGGATGCTCGAGATGGCGAGCGGGACTGTGGGCATGGGGGATTTGGGGAGGGTGCGGTTTAGCGGGGATTGAAAGATGGCGATATCTGACGAGCCAATCGAAACTGACGAACAGCTTCGGGTCGCAGTTCGCGAGGCGAGCACCCTCATCCAGATGTCACATGATTTTGTGAAGGCAAACCCTCAGCATTCTGACATTCTGAAGCTGCGATTTCCGCGAGGGTTTCTTCCAACAGCGGCGAAGCACCGTCAGAAATTGGCATTCATTGAGGACGCAACGCTTAAGGCCAATCTGAGCTACGCGCTTATGACGCATGATGTGCTTCGATGGCTATTTGTCCACACCGACTTAAGTGGGCAAGCACAAGAGATGCTCATCAAGGAAGCCGTCTGCCTTGTGGGCAACATCTGCGAAAGCTTATCGCTTCGTCCAAACCATCAGGGTTTAGGGCGCAAAACCTCATTCAAGAACCGGGTCGCTAGGTATCTAGAACTCCAAGTAATTGATCAAAAGGTTCACGATCAACTCGTTTGGCTTTGGGATAAGAGGAATCAAGAGCACTTAGCGGACGTCCCCTTCAAAGAGTGGTCGCACTATTCGAGAGCCGATTGGGTAAAGTCCATCAAGGCCTACAAAGGGTTTAGAGATGCTTTGATGGCCGAGTACGCGATAGCCTAACCCTTCGCCCGCGCCACTGCCAGCGCCGCGCCGACCAGCACCATGCCGGCAATATCCAGCCCCGACAAGACCTCGCCGAACACCGCCCAGCCGTAGATCGAGGCGACCACCGGCTGCGTCAGCAGGGCGAGGCCCACCACCAGCGGCGGGAAATATTTGAGCGCGAACACCATCAACCCCTGCCCCAGCAATTGGCTGAGCACGAACAGCCCGACAATCGGCCCCCACGCATGCGGCCACACCGGCTCGCCCAGCGCGAGGGCAATGACCAGCAGCACCGGCGCGCCGAAGATGCTCACCCACACCAAGAGGCTCCACGACCCGAAGGCCCCGCGCGCGTTCTGGAGCGTCAGCAAATAGACAGCGTAGAGCAAACCCGCCGCCACGCTGAACAGGTCGCCCACCAGCGTCTCGTGACTGATTTCGAGGCTGCGCCCCATCAGGATCGCCGCGCCGCCGAGGGCAAAGACAATCGCCAGCGCCTCCAGCCGCCCCGGCACCACGCGGTGGACGATGAAGCCCCAGAACAGCAGCACGATCGACCCGGCATTGCCGAACAACGTCGCATTGCCGATCCGCGTCATCGCGATGCCGATGTGCCAGCTGGCGAGGTCCAACGCGAAGGTCACCGCCCCCAGCGCCACGAGCGCCAGCGTCCCCGTCGGGATACCCGTCAGCCGCTGACGGTTCGCCCTTGCGAGCAGCACCATTAAAGGCAGCGCCAGGAACAGCCGCCAGAAGCCCGCCGCGACCGGCCCCGTGTCGGCCACCCGCACGAACCACGGCCCGATCGCGAGTGCGACATTGCCGCCGAGCAGCGCGGCGAGCAGGAGCCAGCGCGGCGGCGCATGCGCAGCAACTTCTTCTTGGGGCCCATCCTCATTTTCCATGCTTGCGCCCTAGCCCCGCTGCCCCCAAGTGGATAGCCAATCGCAACTGGTCCGAAAGGATTACCCACACATGCACGACGCTCTGTTCCAGCCGCTCCAGATGGGCGCGCTCCATGCCAAGAACCGCATCCACATGGCCCCGCTCACCCGCGGGCGCGCGGCCGAGCCGATGTTCGTCCCCAATGAGCTCATGGCGACCTATTACCGCCAGCGCGCCGGCGCGGGCATGATCCTCACCGAAGCGACCGGCATCAGCCGCGAGGGCCTCGGCTGGCCGAGCGCGCCCGGCATCTGGTCGGACGAGCAGACCGAGGCGTGGAAGGCCACCACCAAGGCGGTGCACGAGGAAGGCGGCCTCATCGTCATGCAGCTGTGGCACATGGGCCGCATCGTCCACCCGGTGTTCCTCGACGGCCAGCCGCCCTTCTCGGCGAGCGCCACGCAGGCTCCGGGCGAGGCCCACACGCCGACCGGCAAGCAGCCCTATGCCGTCGCCCGCGAGATGACCCACGAGGACATCAAGCGCACCATCGCCGACTACCGCCGCGCTGCCGAAAACGCCAAGAAGGCAGGCTTTGACGGGGTGCAGCTCCACGGCGCCAATGGCTATCTCGTCGACCAGTTCCTGCGCGACAAGACCAACCTCAGGACCGACGAATATGGCGGCTCGCCCGAGAACCGCACCCGCTTCATGCGCGAGGTGCTCGAGGCGCTGATCGACGTGTGGGGCGCGGATCGCGTCGGCATCCGCCTCTCGCCCAACGGCGATTCGCAAGGCACCGACGACAGCAACCCGGCTGCGACCTTCGGCGCGGCGGCCAAGGTGTGCGAGGAACTCGGCCTCGCTTTCGTCGAACTACGCGAGCCCGGGCCAGAGGGCACCTTCGGCCGGACCGACGTGCCCAAGCAGAGCCCGCTGATCCGCCAGATCTACACCGGAAAGCTGATCCTCAATTCGGACTACACCGCCGAGGAAGCGGTCGCGGACGTCGAAAGCGGCAAGTGCGACGCGGTGAGCTTCGGGCGGCCCTATATCTCCAACCCCGATCTCGACAAGCGCATCGCGGCGGGCGCCCACTGGAACCCCAACAAGGACGTGCCCAAGAGCTGGTACTTCCCGATTCCGCAGGGCTACACCGACTACCCGACGCTCGCGGAAGAACAGGCCGAAGCGGCGGAGTGAATTGGCACCCCGGCAGTGTCCGCTTTCGGGCGCTGCCGGGCCAGGAGCCGCCGTGCGGTGATCGCCCCAGCCTTTCCTTCTCCGTCACCCCAGCGAAAGCTGGGGCCTCGGGCCTCTTGATGCGGTGACTGCCGCCCTAGGTCCCAGCTTTCGCTGGGATGACGAAAAGCGGCAGCTTCCCGCCCAATTTCGGACAGCTATTCGGCCGGAGCCGGTGCCGCAGGCGCGGCCGGAGCGTCCGCCGGGGCAGGTGCGCCCTCGATGCCTTCCATAGGGGTGACTTCGGGCTGCTCGGCATCGATGTTCTCGCCCTCGGCCTGCACCTGTCGCGGGGCGAGGGGGGCTTGCGAATCAAGTTGTTCGAGCGGGATCATCGCGTCCGAGATCGATCCGGGGAGCACCTCGCCCGAGGCCGCGCCGCCCTGCTCGGCGGGGGCGGTGGCCTGCTGCTCGCAGGCGGCGAGCGCAAGCGGCAGTGCGAGGAGAAGAGCGCGTTTCATCGGCACGCCCTTTTGGCGGCGGCATCCAAGGCGTCAAGGAAATCCGCGCCGCATGCGATCAGCGCCTCGTCCCATTCCTCCGCCGAGACCGTCAGCCCCAGCCGCGCGAGGCTGGTGACGCCGTATTCGGCGATGCCGCAAGGCACGATCCCGCCGAAGTGCGACAGGTCGGGGTCGAGGTTGACCGAGAAGCCGTGCATCGTCACCCAGCGCCGCACGCGCACGCCGATCGCGCCGATCTTGGCTTCGGTGCCGTCGATGTCGCGGGTCCAGATACCGACGCGGCCCTCGGCCCGCCAGCTCTCGACGCCGAAGGTCTTGAGCGTGGCGATCACCCAGCCCTCGATCGCGTGGACGAAGCAGCGCACGTCTTTGCCCCGTTCCGCGAGGTTAAGCACGAGATAGCCGATGCGCTGGCCCGGCCCGTGATAGGTATAGCGCCCGCCGCGCCCCGCCTCGACCACCTCGAAGCGCGGATCGACCAGTTCGGCCGGGTCCGCGCTGGTGCCGGCGGTGTAGACCGGGGGATGTTCGAGCAGCCAGACGAGCTCGGCCGCGCGGCCCTCGAAGACCGCGGCGTTCCGCGCCTCCATCTCGGCCAGCGCGGCGGCATAGGGCACCTGCGCGACCTCGCGCCGCCACTCGATAGGAAATGCGCCGCCAGCGGCTGGAGCAATGCTTGCCATGGCGCAGCGGTGGGGGCATTGAGCGGCGAGATCAAGAGGCGATTGCACGCGGGCGCGCTCCGCGGGCGGCGCCCGGCGCACTCCATGGGATCGGAACCGCACCAATGACCAACCGCAAGCTAGACATGGGCAAGGCCTGGACCCAGACGACGGCCCTCATCGGCAGCAATCGCGACACGATCAGCGCGATCGCCGGGCTGTTCTTCTTCCTGCCGTCCTTCGCCTCGGCGCTGCTGGTGCCCGAGCTCGCCAACCCGCCCCAGCCCTCCGGGCCCGCGGGCGCCGACCCTGCCGTGGCGATGCGGGCGCTGGCCGACCAGATGACCGCGCTCTACGCCGACAACTGGCCGCTGCTGGTGGGCCTCAGCATCGTCCAGTTCGTGGGTTCAATGAGCCTCTTCGCGCTGCTCACCGACCGCGGCCGCCCGACCGTGGGCGAGGCGCTGGGAATGGGGCTGCGCAGTATCCCGACCTATATCGCCGCCCAGCTGCTCACCGCGCTCGGCGCAGGGATCTCGATCGGTCTGCCGATCGGTCTCGCCGCAGCGCTGGCCCCGCCCGTCGTCGCCGTGCTCGTGCTGTTGGCAGGCGTCGTGGTGCTCGTCTACGTGTTCATGAAGTTCGCGCTGATCGCGCCGGTTATCGCCATCGAGGGCGAGCGCAATCCGGTCTCCGCGATCACCCGTTCGTGGCAGTTGACCAAGGGCAACAGCTTCCGGATCCTGCTCTTCCTGTTCCTGCTGATCTTCACCATCGGAATCATCATGGCGCTGGTAACGGGCACGCTCGGGCTCATCCTCTCGGCCTTCGGGGAGCCGGTCGCCACCATCGGCACGGATGTGGTGGGCGGCCTGGTCAATGCGCTCTTCACGGTCATCATCCTGGTCGTGACGGTCGCGATCCATCGCCAGCTGGCCGGCGCATCGCCCGAAGCCCTCGCCAGCGAGTTCGAGTAGACGCCCGCGATGGCCGGGACCGATCCCGACCTCGCGCGCTCGGCCCCGCCTGCCGCTGCCGCCGCTGCTCCGGACGAGGCCGCCGCGATCCCGCCATCGCGCATGGCGCTGCTGTTCATGGTGATGCTGGTAACGGCCGCCGGCAACACCGCGATGCAGTCGGTGATGCCTTCGATCGGCACCGCGCTGAAGGTCGCGGACGTGTGGATCAGCCTCGCCTACAGCTGGTCGGCGCTCCTGTGGGTGGTGTGCGCGCCGTTCTGGGCGCGGCGGTCGGACAAGCGGGGCAGGAAGGCGATGATGGCGCTGGGGCTGGCGGGCTTCATCACCTCCTTCGTGCTGTGCGGCGCTGCCTTGTGGGCGGGGCTGTCGGGCTTCATCACCGCCTTCTGGACGCTCATCCTGTTCGCCGCCGCACGCAGCCTCTACGGCGGCTTCGGCAGCGCAGCGCCCCCGGCGGTGCAGGCCTATGTCGCCTCGAGGACGCCGCGGGCCACCCGCACCCAGGCGCTCTCGCTGATCGCCTCGAGCTTCGGGCTCGGCACCGTCATCGGCCCGGCGCTGGCACCGCTCATGGTGGTGCCGTTCCTCGGCCTCGGGCTGACGGGACCGTTCCTGTGCTTCGCCGCCATCGGCGTCGTCGCGCTCGTCCTGCTGCGGCTGCGCCTGCCCGATGACGAGCCGCGCTTTGCCGCACGCGGCACGCCCGCCCCCTACGCCAGCGCCTCGGGCGCGCCTGCCGACCCCGGCGAGACGACCGAGGCCGAGGACGCCGCCGCAGCCGCCGACACCGACCCGCCCCGCCTCACCTGGCGCGACCCGCGCCTCAGGCCATGGGTCTTCGCCGGCCTCGTCGGCGGCCATGCGCAGGCGATGGTGCAGGGCATCGCCGGCTTCCTCGTCCTCGACCGCCTCGGCCTGCGCGAGACCCCGGACGCGGGCGCGGGCCCCATCGGGCTCGTCCTGATGAGCGGAGCGATCGCGACCCTGCTCGCGCAGTGGGGCCTGATCCCGCGCTTCGACCTCGGCCCGCGCGCCGCCACGCTGTGGGGCATCGCTGCCGCCGCGATCGGAACCGTCATCCTCGCGGTGGCGGGCGACCTGCACCTGATCGCGCTGGGCTATGCCATCGCCTCATTGGGCTTCGGCCTGTTCCGCCCCGGCACCACCGCGGGCACCTCGCTCGCCGTGACCCGCGCCGAGCAGGGGCAGGCCTCGGGGATCGTCGCCAGCCTCGCCGGAGCCTCCTACATCTACGCCCCCGCCTTGGGCGTGTGGCTCTACGGCCACTCCGACTGGCTCGGCTTCGGGCTTATCGTTGCCCTGTGCGCCGTGGTGCTGGTGCATGGATGGGTGAGCCTGCAAGCTGACAGGGACCTGACGCGTTCCTGATTTCGGGAGCGCCTCCGCGCTCCCGTCCTCGGTGAGTCTTTGTCGCCCTACCGCTTCGCTACTTGAGGGCGTGTTCCTCCACTTCGCTGCGCTGCGTTCCGGGCACCTGCGGGCGGCCGGTCGGCCTTGCGGTTGCTGCGCAACCGATGTCGTCTCCTACCTAGAGGATCTCGAGCACCACATCCTGAGGGCGACACAGCCGCACCCCCTTCTCGGTCTCCACCAGCGGCCGTTCGATCAGGATCGGGTCGGGGACCATCGCCGCCAGCACCGCCGCGTCATCGGCCGCGGGCAAGCCCCGCTCCGCCGCATCGGTGCCGCGCAGGCGCAACCCCTGCTGCGGCGTGATTCCGGCATCGCGGTAGAGCTGGGCGAGCTTCGCGGCAGTCGGCGGGTCCTTCAGATACTCGACCACCGTCAGTTCAACCCCCGAGAGGCTCTCGAGGATCGCCAGCGTCTTCCTCGAAGTGCCGCAGGCCGGGTTGTGCCAGATCGTCGCCTTCATCTTCGCCATTTCACTCATCCTCCGGCACTCGCAGCGCAGGGACGGCCTTGGCCGCATCCTCGGGCGCGATGCCCGGCGGAGGCGCCGCGCTCACCCGCTCCTGCCGCGCCGCCACCCGCGCGGCCTGCTCGATCACCTTGACGATTCGCGGATAGACCCCGCAGCGGCACAGGTTGGGCACCCCCGCCTCGATGTCCGCGGCCGTCGGCGCGGTGTTCCGCTGGAGCAGCGCGGCGAGCGCGATCACCATGCCCGGCGTGCAATAGCCGCACTGGATCGCCTGCTGCGCCACCATGGCCTGCTGCACGGGGTGCGAGCGGTCGCGGCTCAGCCCCTCGATCGTGGTGATCAGCCGCCCCTCGGCCTCTGCGAGCGTGATCGCGCAGGAGCGCAGCGCCACCCCGTCGACCAGCACCATGCACGCGCCCGAACACTCCGTCCCACCCCCGCAGGCCTTGGTGCCGGTGAGGTTCAGCGCCTCGCGCAGCGCGTAGAGCAGCGGCATGCGCGGATCGAGGTCGAACTGCACCGGCCGCTCGTTGACGGTCATGCGGCTCATCGCAGAGCCCCTTCAGCGCGGCTGTTGGAGACACATGAGACACTGTCCAGAGAGCGAAAACCGCCCCCCGCACGGGCCATGTCAAAGGCACGGAAAAGGAGGACGAAACGGGTCATGGGTTCGTCCATGCCAGCTTCGCCGCGTGTAGGAAACAGGCAGTTGCTCCAAGCGCCTCCCCCCTTCCGGGGTCAGCTGCGCCAGCTGTCGTCGATCTTGTCGATCCGGCGCTTCCACGCCTCGAAATCGAACAGCCCCGCGCCGCCCTGACCCTGCATCACCGAAAGGTCGCGCTGGTGCACGTCGACCACCTCCTGCGGCACGAGGATCGGATCGCCCATGCTGAGCGCCGCGACCTGGATCTCGCAGGCGCGCTGGAGCGCCCACATCTTGACGAACATCCCCTGGATTGTGCGGTCCATCACCACGGGGCCATGGTTGCGCAGCATCAGGATGGTGTGGTTGCCGAGGTTCTTGACCAGCCGCTCGCCTTCCTCGGGGCGCACCGTGACGCCCTCGAAATCGTGATAGCCGATCTGGCCCTGGAAATTGCAGGCGTAGAAATTGATCGGCAGCAGGCCGTCCTTATGGCTCGCAACGGCCATGGTCGCGGTGGTGTGGACGTGGCAGATCGCATCCGCCCGGCCGCCCAAGTGCTTGTGGAAATAGGCGTGCTGGGTGAAGCCCGCCTTGTTCACCATGTAGGGCGAGCCGCCCACGTTGTTGCCCTCGACATCGATCTTGACGAGGTTCGACGCGGTGACCTCGCTGTAGAGCAGCCCGAAGGGGTTGATCAGGAAGGTGTCGGTCTCCCCCGGCACCTTCAGCGAGATGTGGTTGTAGATCGATTCCGACCAGCCGAGGTGATCGAAGATCCGGTAGCAGGCGGCAAGGTCAAGGCGCGCCTGCCATTCCTCGGGGCTGCACTCGATTGTGGGCTTGAGCTGGGTTGCCATGGCGCGGTTCCTCTTCCGTCTTCGTTTGCCCCTGCTATCGCATGGCGAGGGAATGCTTTGCAAGCCGCGAGCGGCCCCGCTAGGCCCGCACAAGAATGTCTTCGGCTGCCCCTTCCTCCACCGCCAAACTGGTCACCGGCAGCATCCCGGGCCATCTGGTCGGCCAGACCCTGCCCGCGGTCATCGGCGTCGCCGCGATCATGTCGGTGGGGATCATCGATGCCTATTTCGTCGGCCAGCTGGGGGCTGCGCCGCTTGCCGCGATCAGCTTCATCTTCCCCGTCTCGGTCGCCTGCACCTCGCTGGGGGTGGGGGTGATGGTGGGAATCAATTCGGTGGTCGCCCGCGCGCTGGGTGAAGGGGACTTCGAAAAGGCCGCGCGGCGCGCCAATTTCGGGATCGTCTTCGCCTGCCTGTGCGGGGTGGTGATGGGCGCGATGCTGTGGCTCGCTAGCGATGCGATCTTCGCCGCGATGAATGCGCCCGCGCACCTCATGCCACTGATCCACGCCTACATGACGCCCTACGCCATGGCCTTCCCGCTGAGCCTCGCGATCATGGGCTTCAACGGGGTGCTGCGGGGGCAGGGCGAGGCGCGGCGCACCAGCACCGTCTCGATTGTTTTCGCCTCGGCCAACTGGGTGCTCAATCCGATCCTGATCACCGGGGCCTTGGGCTTCGAGGGTTTCGGCATCGCGGGCTCCGCCTATGCGACCGGCATCGGCTGGGCCATGGGGGTGGCCTGCGCCGTGTGGCTGCTGCGCGGCACGCCGCTGCCCTTGAACTTGGGCCTTCTGCGCAATTGCGACCTCCTCGATCCGGCGCGCGCGATCATCAAGGTCGGGCTGCCGGCGGCTTTCTCCAACGCGATCAATCCGCTCGGCCTTGCGGTGCTGACCGCGCTGGTCGCCCTCGAGGGCGAGGCGGCGGTCGCGGGGTTTGGCGCGGCCGGGCGCTTGCAGAGCCTCGTGCTGGTGCCGCTGCTGGGGCTTTCGGGCGCGATCGGGGCGATTGTCGGGCAGAACTGGGGCGCAGGGCGCGACGACCGCGCGGCCGAGGCAGTGCGCTATGCCTTCGGCTTCTGCATCGCCTGGGGGCTGCTGGTCGCGGGCACGATGATGGCGGCGGGCGCGAGCCTCGGGCGGATCTTCACCGACGATCCTGCCGTGGTCGCCGAGTTCGACCTCTATCTCAAGATCGCCGCCTGGGGCTATGCGGGCTTCGGGCTGCTGATCGTCGGCAACGGGATCATGAACGCGGTCGACCGGGCAAGCTTTGCCCTCGCGCAATCGGTGGCGCGGGTGTTTCTGGTGATGCTCCCGGCGGCGCTGGTGCTCCAGCCGCGGATGGGGAGCGCGGCCATCTACTCCGCAGAACTTGCCGCCAACCTGTTCGGCGCAGTCTCTGCGCTGGTGCTGGTGCGCTTCGTTTTCCTGCGCCACGCGCGCCTGCAGGCAGCCGCGCGCTAGGGGCTTGTTAACCAACCCTGCCGCATAGCCCTCGGCGCACACGCGAAAGAGGGCGCGCACACGCATGGACGACCTGCTGGCGGAATTCATCGCCGAGACCCGCGAGATGCTGGAGGCCACCGGCGGCGAACTTGTCGCCTGGGAAGCCGATCCGGCCGATCGCGCGCGGCTCGATGCGATCTTCCGCTTTGTCCACACGGTGAAGGGCAATTGCGGCTTCTTCGACTTCCCGCGCCTCGCCAGCCTCAGCCATGCCGCCGAGGACGCGCTGGCCGATTGCCGCGCCGGGCGCCGCGAGCCGGACCGGCACCTCGTCAGCGGGGTGCTCGCAATCATCGACCGCATCGCGGCGATGATCGACGCGATCGAAGCAGGCGAGGAATTTCCCGATGGCGGCGACGAAGCACTGATCGCCGCGCTCGACATCGCGAACGAGGTTCCCACCGGCGAGAATCCGGACGGCGGCGAGGCGGGGGCCGACCCCGCCCTCCACGCCGCTGCCCCCGCCCTGCCGGGCGCGGGCGAGGAGCAGACCGCGACCATCCGCCGTTCCGACCAGCGCACCATCCGCCTGCCCGTCGAACTGCTCGACCGGGTGATGAGCGGCGTCTCGGACATGGTGCTTGCCCGCAACGACCTTGCCCACCGCTTGCGCCAGGCGGGCAACCAGCCGACCATCGACGGCCCCTTCGAGCGCCTTACCACCATCCTCTCCGACGTGCGCGACGCGATCACGCGGATGCGGATGCAGCGGATCGAGACCCTGTTCGGCGCGCTGCCCCGCCTCGTGCGCGACCTTTCGGCGGAGCTCGGCAAGCAGGTGATGGTCGATCTCGACGGGGGCGATGTGGAACTCGACCGCGAGATGATCGAGACGATCCGCGATCCGCTCACCCACATCATCAGGAACGCCATCGACCACGGGATCGAGCGCCCCTCGGCCCGCCTTGCCGGGGGCAAGCGCGAGATCGGCCTCCTCGCCATCGCCGCGCGCCAATCGGGCAACACCATCTCGATCGTGCTCGCCGACGACGGGCGCGGGCTGGACGAGGAGCGCATCGCGGCGAAGGCGGTGGCGATGGGTCTCGTCGCCCCCGCCGACCGCGCAGGGCTTTCGCGCGACAAGATCCTCAATCTCATCTTCGAACCCGGCTTCTCCACCGCCGAGACCGTCAGCAACGTCTCGGGCCGCGGCGTCGGGCTCGATGTGGTGCGCCAGAACCTCGAGAAGGTCGGCGGCACGATCAAGGTCGCCAGCGTGCCGGGCGAAGGCACCACCTTCACGCTCCAGATCCCGCTGACGCTGAGCATCATCGCCGGGTTGACGGTCGAGGTCGCGGGACACCGCTTCGCGATCCCGCAGAGCTACGTCGAGGAAATCGTGCAGGGTTCGGCCCGGGCGCTCGATCTCACGCGGCTGGGCGAGACCGCGCTGGTCACCTTCCGCGGCGCGCGCGTCCCCTGCCTGATGCTGGGCGAGGTGCTGGGGCTTGCCGCCGTCGACACCGCCGCCGAGCCGACCCTCGTCATGCTGCGCCTCGCCAGCGGCGACCTCTTCGCGCTCGCGGTCGAGGGCATCCACAATCATGGCGATCTGGTGGTCAAGCCCCTCGCGCCCGCCGTGATGAAATCGGGGCTCTACGCCGGTTCGACCCTGCTCGACGATGGCACCCCGGTGCTGCTGCTCGACGTTGCCAACATTGCCGCGCAGCACCATCTCGTCTCCGACACCCGCACCCGCGTGCTCGGCCCGCAGGGCGATGCGGACGAAGCCGCCGCCGACACCGCGCCGCGCGCGATGCTGTTCACCGACTTCGCCGGACGGCGCTGCGCGGTGCGACTGGAGCTGGTGCAGCGCATCGAGACCGCGCCCGTCCATGCCATCGACCGTTCCGCCGCACGCCCGCGGGTGGTGATCGACGGCCTGATCCTCCCGCTCATCGGCTTGCCCGAAGGCCCGCTCACCCAGACCCGCGTGCGCCTGCTGCGCCTGTCGGACGGCGCCTGCGAGCTGCTCTATGCGGTGCGCGAGGTCGAGGACGCGGTGGAGCTCACCGAGGCGCTCGCCCCCGTGCCCGAAGACCCGCTCGCCGAGGCGATGACCCTGATCGGCGGCACGCCTGCCACCCTGATCGACGCGCACGAGCTCTTCGCCCGCCACGGCGAGGCACCGCAGGCCGCCCAGCGCCCGCGCTGCACCCTGCCCGACGGCGAATGGGCGCGCGCGATCCTCGCTCCCCTTGTCGCGAGCGCAGGCTACGACATCGTGGATCCCGCAGAAGCCGCAGAGGGCACCATCGGCATCCTGTTCGAGGATGTCTTCGAAGTCGCCGAAACGCTCGGCCGCCCGCTGCCTGCGCGCGTCATCCGCCTGCGCGACCAGCCCGATGCGCCCGCAGGCAGCGACACCATCTACCGCTACGACCGCGAGGGCCTGCTCGCCGCGCTCGCGGCGGCGGCTGCCGATGCCGCGCGCGCACCTGCCACGGGAGAGGCCGCATGACCGAAAAGCTGCTCGTCATCCTCCAGATCGCCGGGCGCCGCTGCGCGCTTTCGGCGCTCGACGTGCGCTCGGTGATCGAGACCGCCGCGATCACCCCTGTCCCCCGCGCGCCGGCATGGATCGCCGGCATCACCGCGCTGCGCAGCCAGGCGCTGACCGTGATCGACTGCCGCCGCGCGATCGGTCTGGCAGAGGGCGCCTGGCCGACCGACCACCGCGCCGCTGTGGTCACCGAAGGCGGCCACTCCTACGCGCTGCTGGTCGACGGGATCGAGGACATCACCACCGCCGTAGGCGAGGCCGGGCAGGTCCCCGGCGGCTTCGGCGCGGAATGGTCGCGCGTGGCGGTGGGCATGATCGAGACCATGGCCGGCCCTGCCCTGCTGATCGATCTTGCCGCTCTCATCGCCGGACCCGAGGCCCGCAATGAAATCGAGGCTGCGGCTTAATCCAATCCTTACCAAATGACCTTTAGTCTCGCGGCACCAACCGCAGGATCGCCCATGAAAACGTGCCTGATCGTCGATGATTCCCGCGTCATCCGCAAGGTTTCGAGACATATTCTCGAGACCCTGGGGTTTGCCGTCGAGGAAGCCGAGAACGGCAAGCTGGCATTGGATGCCTGCGACGGGGCGATGCCTGATGTGGTGCTGCTCGACTGGAACATGCCGGTGATGACGGGGATCGAATTCCTCATCGCGCTGCGCCAGCGCCCCGGCGGCGACAAGCCCAAGGTGGTGTTCTGCACCACCGAGAACGATGTCGCCCATATCCGCGAGGCGATTCAAGCCGGCGCTGACGAATATGTCATGAAGCCCTTCGATCACGAGACGCTGCAGATCAAGTTGCAGCTTGTCGGGTTTGCGTGACCCGTCCCGCCGCTTTGCCGCGCGCGTCGCGGGAGGATAGCCCGGGCCGCGCTCCCGCCCGCGCCGGAGCCGCTGCGGCGCCGATCCGGGTGATGATCGTCGACGATTCGCTGACGGTCCGCACGGTCTTCAAGCGCATGGTTGACAGCGACCCCGCGCTGGTGATCGCCGGTACCGCCGCGAGCGCCGAGCGCGCCATCGCCCAGCTTGCCGATACGCCGGCCGATGTGGTGCTGCTCGATCTCGAGATGCCGGGGATGGGCGGGCTGGATGCGCTCCCCGCGATCCTCGCCACGCCGGGCCGCCCGCAGGTGCTGGTGGTCTCCTCGCTGACGGTCGACGGGGCCGAACACACATTGAGCGCGCTCGAGATGGGCGCGGCCGACACGCTGCTGAAGCCGCGTCCGGGCGGCTTCAACGAGGATTACCGCGCCGCGCTGCTCGGCAAGATCCGCGCCTTGGGTTCGCGCGCGGCCACAGGCGCCGCCGAGGCGGGGACGTCCGCCGCCCTGCCCGATGCCGCTGCGGCCGAGCCCTCCTTCGTGCGCCCCGGCCTTGCGCGCCGCACGCGGCGGCCCGAGGTCGTCGCGATCGGCGCCTCGACCGGGGGCATCCATGCGCTCGGCCTGATGCTGCGGCGGCTGGGGCCCGATTTCGACGTTCCGCTGCTCATCACCCAGCACCTGCCCGCCAGCTTCATGCCGGTCTTCGCGCGCCAGATCGAGGCTGCCTGCGGGCGCCCGGCCGAAATCGCGGCAGAAGGCCTGATCCTGACCCCGGGCCGCATCGTCATCGCGCCGGGCCACGGCCACGTGGTGGTGAAACGCAAGAGCTCGGGCGGGCTGATGACCCGGATCAGCACCGAGCCGCAGCCGAGCGGCTGTCTGCCCTCGGTCGACCCGATGCTCGCCAGCCTCGCCGAGGCCTGCGAGGGCCGCGCGCTGGGCGTGATCCTGTCGGGCATGGGCCGCGACGGGGTGCTGGGCGCGGCCGCGCTCGTCGATGCCGGCGGCACCATCTTCGCGCAGGACGCCGATAGCAGCGCGGTGTGGGGCATGCCGGGCGCCGTTGCGCGCGCGGGGCTCGTCAGCCTTGTCGCCGCGCCCGACCGGCTGGGCGATGCGGTGATGGCGCAGGTGAACGCGCCCGCCCCCGCTGCCGCCGCGGCGCTCAAGTAGAGCGGCGATGGAAGCGAGCGAAGCCTCCCACCAGATCATCGCCGATCTGCTCGAAGCGCGCACCGGTCAGCACCTGACCGAAAGCCGCCGCTGGCGCGTGAACTCGGCGCTCGCGGGGATCTTCCGCCAGCACGGCATTTCCAATGTCGATCAGCTCGTCTGCCTGCTCGCCGACCCCGGTTCGGACGCTCTGGCGCAGGACGTGGTCGAGGCGCTGCTCAACAACGAGACCTATTTCTTCCGCGACAAGCCGACCTTCGACCAGCTGCCCGGCGAAGTCCTGCCCGAACTCGCCCATCGCCGCCGCGACGTGCGCCGCTTGTCGATCTGGTCGGCGGGCTGTTCGACGGGGCAGGAGGTCTATTCGCTCGCCATGCTGTTCGCCGAACAGGCCGAGCGCTGGCAGGACTGGACCATCGACATCATCGGCACCGATGTCTCGCACCGCGCGATCAGTATCGCGCGCGGCGGCATCTACAGCCAGTTCGAGGTGCAGCGCGGCCTCGGCGTTGCCCAGATGCTGCGCCATTTCGACGAGACACCCGGCGGCTGGCGGCTGCGCGACGAGGTGCGGCAGATGGTGCGCTTTGCGCAAGGCAACCTGCTCACCGCCGCGCACCCCGGCCGCCTGCCCTTCGATCTGGTGCTGTGCCGCAACGTGCTGCTCTATTTCGATCGCCAGGTCCGCCACGAGGCCTTCGACCGGCTCGCACGCGCAGTCATGCCCGATGGGTTCCTGATGCTCGGCGCGGGCGAGACCGTGGTCGGCCAGACCGACCGCTTCGTGCCCGCGCAGCGCCGCGCGAGCTTCTTCGAACCCGCCGCCGCGCCGACGCTGGCTACGATCCGCAAGATCGCCTGACCGGCCATCCTTCTACGCCTGTGCGGGGCCCGGGCTTTACCCTTCCTTAGCCGCTTGTGTTTAGCACGTTCCGGCAACCGCGCGACGCGAAGCGCGCTTTCGGGAAACCTGTCCTTGTTCACGGTGAAGCAACCCCTGCATCTGACCCCGGTCGGATTGGTGCTTATCCCGATCGGGGTGGCGAGCGTGCTGACCGGCGGGCTGGGATTTGCCATCGGTCTGTCGGGACGCTGGACGGTGATCTCGCAGGGGCCGATGCTGATCACCGCGATCCTGATCTATGCGGCCACGCTGTTCTTCCTCGGGCGCAGCGGCATCGCGACGATCCGCGGGCTCGAACAGCGCGCCCATATCGATCCCCTGACCGGCCTGCCCAACCGCCATGCGCTGCACGAGGACATCCAGTTCCTCGCCCGCGGGGATGACGAGGTGGCGCTGGCGATGATCGATCTCGACAGTTTCAAGCAGGTCAACGACCACTACGGCCACCATGTCGGCGACCAGCTGATCGACCTGTGCGCCGATGTGCTGCGCGAGGTGTGCGGCAAGGAAGCGCGCTGCTACCGCCTCGGCGGCGACGAGTTCGCGGCGGTGATGGCGGGCAAGGTCGCCGGCACGATCCTCGAAGGGATGTGCCGCGGGCTGCTCGAAAAGCTCGGCACGCCGCTGACCCTGGGCGATCGCCACATCGCGGTCGGCGCGAGCATCGGCCTTGCGCGGTCGACCGCCGAGAACCGCATCCCCTCCTCCGAGATGCTGCGCCGCTCCGATGTGGCGATGGACATGTCCAAGCGCGGCGGCAAGATGCGCTGCACCTGGTTCAACGAAAGCTTCGACCGCCGCCGCGAGCGCGTGCGCGAGATCGAGGACGAGATCCGCGCCGGGATTGCCGCGGGCGAATTCAGCCTCGCCTACCAGCCGCTGGTCGATGCCAACGACAAGCGCATCGTCGCGGTCGAGGCGCTGCTGCGCTGGAACCGCGGGCCGGAGCGCGATCCGCTGACCCCCAACATCTTCATCCCCGTGGCCGAGGATTCGGGCCTCATCAACCCGCTCGGGGTATGGGTGCTGCGCCAGGCGGTGTGCGACGCTGGCCGCTGGGGCGACATCACCCTGTCGGTCAACATCTCCGCCGCGCAGCTGCGCAACGCCGAATTCCCGATCAAGCTGGGCGAAGTGCTGGAAGAGACCGGCTTCCCCCCGCACCGGCTGGAGCTGGAAGTGACCGAGACCTGCCTCGTGCTCGATCCGGTGGTGGCCGAACGCACGCTTGACGTGATCCGCAGCTTCGGGGTGCGCATCGTGCTCGACGATTTCGGCACCGGCTATGCCTCGATCGGCTTCCTGCGGCGCTTCCGCTTCGAGAAGCTGAAGCTCGACCGCAGCCTTGTGGAGCTCGCGGGCGTCGATGACGGCAGCCGGGCGATGATGCTCTCCTCGATCGCGCTCGCCCGCGCGCTCGACATGGGCGTGACCGCCGAAGGCGTCGAGACCGAGGAACAGGCCGAACTCGTCCGCCTTGCCGGGGCCGACCAGATCCAGGGCTGGCTCTACCACCGCGCCGTGCCCGCTGCCGAAATCGACCGGCTGATCGCCGCGCAGAACCGCAACGCCGCAACAACCAAGGACGGGAAGGCCGCATGAGCGCGCTTCAGGACATCGCTCTCAATCTCGAGGCCGAGGCCGCCGGGCATCAGCCCGCCCCGGACGCTGCCCCCGCGCCCGTCACGCTGCCCGCCCGCTGGCAGCGCTGGTTCGCGCAGCTTTCGATCGGCAGCAAGATCACGCTGTTCTTCAGCCTCAACCTCGGCTTCGCGCTGGCGGCGGGGCTGTTCGTGGTGGCGGGCTATGTCGAACTCGGCCAGCGCGCCGAGTATATCCGCACCACCCACGATGCCGCCCTCAAGGCCGAGCGCCTGCTGGTGCAGCTGAGCGAAGGCCAGCGCCACGCCGAGCTGCTGGTCGCCGATGGCGATACTGCCCGCGCCCGCGCCGCGCGCGAGGCGCTGGACCGCGCCGCTGCCAGCGCCGCCACGCTGAGCGAGCGCGGCAAGGACGCCGGGATGGAGGAGCAGGACCGGCTCGCGCTGATCCGCGGAGGGATCGAGGATCTCGGTCGCCAGGTCACCGCCTACACCCCCGACACCGCCGACAGCGCCGCACGCCAGCGTCAGGCCGCCGAAATCGCCGCCACGGGCGATGCGGTGGTGGATGCCGCGCAGGCGCTCACCACGTCGCTCGGGAAGGAAGCCAAGGCGATGGCCGATGACGGCGCCGGCTTGATCAGCCGGTTGATGATGATGTGGATCGGCCTTGCCACCATCCTCACGCTCATCACCGTGTTCGCCCAGCGCTATTTCAACCGCACCGTGGGCGCGACCCTGAAGGCGATGGCCCGCCAGATGACCGCGATTGCCGCAGGCCAGCGCGATGTCGCGATCAGCGGCAAGGACCGCGCCGACGAGATCGGCGAGATGGCGCGCGCGACCGAAGTGTTCCACCGCGCCGGGCTGCGGCTCGAGAAGCTCAGCCGCGAACGCGCCGAACGCGCCAAGGCCGAGCTTGACGAACACGCCCGCCAGCAGGTCATCGCCGAGGAAGCGCGGCTCGAACGCGAGCGCATGATTGCCGGCATCGCCGACCAGTTCGAACGCACCGTGGGCGAAGTCGTCACCGGCGTGGTTGCCGCCTCCAGCCAGCTGCAATCGACCGCATCGCTGATGGCCACCACCGCCGAGGACGCGAGCCAGCGCACCGGCGAAGCGGCCACCGCGATGCAGGAAGCCAACCTCGGCGCAGCTGCGGCGGCCGCGGCAAGCGACGAATTCGCCATGTCGATCGGCGAGATCAGCCGCCAGGCCGCGTCCTCGGCCGAACTGGCGCGCGAGGCCAGCGTCTCGGCGCGTCAGGCCGACAGCACCATCGGTGCATTGGCCGCGAGCGCGCAGGAAGTCGGCCAGATCGTCGAATTGATCCAGACCATTGCCCAGCGCACCAACCTGCTCGCCCTCAACGCCAGCATCGAGGCTGCCCGCGGCGGCGAGGCCGGGCGCGGCTTTGCGGTGGTCGCGAGCGAGGTCAAGGAACTCGCCAACCAGACCAGCCGCGCGACCGAGAAGGTCGCCGAACAGATCCGCGCGATGCAATCGACCACCGGCGCCAGCGTCAGCGCGCTGCGCTCCATCGCCGCGCAGATCGAAAGCCTCGAGACCACCGCCGTCTCGATCGCCAGCGCGGTCGACCAGCAATCGGTCGCGGGTCATGATCTCGCCCGCAGCATCGACCTCGCTGCGCGCGGGACCGAGAAGGTTGCCGGCCACGTCGATACTGTGCGCGACCTTTCGCTTTCGACCGGCGCGGCGGCTGCGCAGGTGCTCTCGAGCGCGACCAGCCTCGAGGCTCAGGCCGCCACGCTGCGCACCCAGGTCCAGAGCTTCCTGTCGCGGGTGCGCGCGGGCTGACGCCAGGGCTTTTGCGGATCAACCGTTCATAAAGTATTTTCGTTCATCAATGCCGCCAAATGACCTGCGGGGGACGAGCGGCATGAACATGATGAGCTGGCAAGAGCGACGCGAGGAACTGGCCGTTCCCGATTTCGTGCGCGATCTCCAGAGCGATTTCGCCGAAGACGAGACCGAGGCTGCCGCTGCGCCTGCCGCCGCTCCGGCCCCCGCTCCGGCGCGCGTCTCTCTGCTCGAACGCCTCGCCTGGTTCCGCAACCTCAGCCTTTCGCGCAAGATCAATGCGGTGTTCGGCACCTTCCTCGGCGCCGGGCTGCTGATGGTGCTGGTGCTGGGCATCGGCCTCGGCGAGCTGTGGAACCGCTACAATTCGACCGCCCGCGTGAAGGAAGCGCTGGTGGCGGCCGGGCAGTTGCAGATGGCGGCAGGCGAACTGCGCTATCATTCGGTGCGCGCGCTCTACGACCCCTCCCCCGCCCCGCGCGATGCCCAGCGCGCCGCCGAAAGCGCGGTGATGACGCAGGTCACCGCGATCGCGGCCGCGGTCGAGAATGATGCGCCCGAACTCAGCCCCCGCGTCGATGCCCTGCGCGAGGAAATCGCGCGTTTCGAAAGCACCTACGACAGCGCCGCCGCCAAGCTGCGCAGCGGCGGCGACGCCAATGGCCTTGCGACCGAGGTTGCCGGGCAAGGCAGCGCGGTGATGGCCGCCAGCGCCTGGCTCGCCACCGATCTCGAGACCCGCGGCGACACCCAAGAAGCGACCGGCATCGCCTATTTCTTCAACCTGATCCTGATCATCGCCGCGCTGGCGGCGGTGGGCGGCAGCGTGCTGCTGCTCGGGCTGGCCTATCTCAGCCGCGATTTCTCGCGCAAGATCGTCGAGATCGCCAAGGGCATGAAGCAGCTTGCCTCGGGCGACCGGCACTTCACCATCGAGGGTGCCGACCGCCAGGACGAGATCGGCCAGATGGTCCGCGCGCTCGACCTGTTCAAGCGCGCCAACAAGTGGATGGAAGACCGCGCCCGCGAAAAGGCCGAGCGCGCCGAGCAGGAATTGCAGCTGCAGCAGGAGCGCGAGCGCGAGCGGCTGGAAGCCGAGGCCAAGCGCGCCGCGCTGCTCGACGATGTCGCGCGCCAGTTCGAACGCACCGTCGGCGACGTGGTGAGCGGCGTTGCCGCCGCCTCGAGCCAGCTCCACACCACCGCCACCCGCATGGCTCAGAGCGCCGAGGAAGCGAGCCGCCGCACCGGCGAAGTCGCGTCCTCGATGGAGGAAGCCAATGCCGGCGCCACGGCGGCAGCCGCGGCGAGCGACGAATTCGCGCTCTCGATCAGCGAGATCAGCCGCCAGGCGGCCTCCTCAAGCGAACTCGCGCGGCTGGCTACGGTCGCCACTGGTGAGGCGGACGAAACGATCTCGGCCCTCGCCGCCTCGGCGGACGAGGTGGGCCAGATCGTCGAGCTGATCCAGACCATTGCCCAGCGCACCAACCTGCTCGCCCTCAACGCCTCGATCGAAGCTGCCCGCGGCGGCGAGGCGGGCCGCGGCTTCGCGGTGGTCGCGAGCGAGGTCAAGGAACTCGCGATGCAGACCAGCCGCGCGACCGAAAAGGTCGCCGAGCAGATCCGCGCGATGCAGTCGACCACCGGCGCCAGCGTCAAGGCGCTGCGGGCAATCGCCGGGCAGGTCCGCGAGCTGGAATCCACCGCCGTCTCGATCGCCACCGCGGTCGACCAGCAATCGGTCGCGGGCCGCGATCTCGCCCAGAGCATCGATCTGGCCGCGCGCGGGACCGAAAAGGTGAGCGCCCATATCGAGGACGTGCGCCAGCTCTCGCTCTCGACCGGTGCGGCCGCCAGCCAAGTGCTCCTGAGCGCCAACGAGCTCGAAGCGCAGGCCGCCCATCTGGGCGATCAGGTGCGCGGCTTCCTGCGGACCGTGCGCGCGGGTTAGGCCTCCGCTCCCCGCCGACCTTGCCAAACGGCGCTGGTTGGCTGATGGGGCGCGCGTGGACCCGTCAGAGAATCAACACCCTGTGAGGCGCTGTGCGTGACCGGTCCAAGGGACTAGGCGCGCTGCTGCGGGACGCAGGCCGCCTGACATGGCTGCCCGCCGACATGGCGAACCCCCACGGCCTTTCGCGCAAGCTTGCGCATGCGGTGGGCGCAAGCTTCGCCGTCCGCGTCATCGGCATGGGGCTGACTTTCGCGACCGGCGTGCAGCTCGCGCGCTATCTGGGGCCCGAGCAGTTCGGCATCTACGCCGCCGTCATTGCCGTGGCAGCCCTGCTGACGGTTCCCGCCCAGTTCGGCTTGCCGCAATTGATCACCCGCGAAGTCTCGGTCGGCCTTGCAACGGACGAGCCTGCGCGCGTCAAGGGCGCGCTTCTCTGGTTCACGGCGACGATCATCGCGGCGTCCTTGCTGATGATGGCGATCGGCTGGATCGGGATGCAGCTGTGGCCATGGCCCAAGGTCGACGCGCTGACGGCCGCCTATGCATGGAGCCTCGCCACGATCCCGATGGCCGCGCTGATCGCCCTTGGCCTCGGCGCGCTGCGCGGCTTCCACCGGGTCGTTTCGGCGCAGGTCTACGAAGCCTTGCTGCGCCCGGCGCTGATGGCTGTGCTGCTGCTTGCGATGTTCCTCCTGTCCGGCCGGATGAGCGCGGCCACCGCCATTACCCTGCAATTGGCGGCCGGGCTGGCGACCTTGTGCGTCATCGGCTGGCACCTTGTGCGCATCACGCCCAAGGCGGTGCGCGCGGCCAAGGCACAGCGGACCGAGGCCGAGTGGCTACGCAGCGCCCTGCCGATGACCGGCACCGAAGTGATGCGCACCATCGACGGGCAGTACCCCGTGCTGCTGATCGGCGCGCTCGCCACGCTCGGCGACCTCGGCATCTTCCGCGTGGCTCTCGCCGTGTCCGCGCTGATCGGGTTCCTTGCGACGGCGGTCAATCTGGTCATCATGCCGCACATCGCCCAGCTTCATGCTGAGCGGAAAATCCGCCAGCTGGAGCTGATTGCCGTGGCATCGGCAGCGGTGGTGGTGGCCGGCGCCGCCGCGATGACGCTGGGGCTCTACCTCGTCGGCAGACCGCTGATCGGCTGGGCCTTCGGCGCGGCATTCATCCCTGCGTGGATACCGCTTCTGCTGATTGCCGTGTCCTACATCATCAACGGCATCTTCGGTTCGGCGACGATGATCCTCAACATGTGCGGCGAGGAGACCAAGCTGGTGCAGATCTACCTCGCCGGTCCGGTGGTCGGGATCGCGCTGGCGCTGGCGCTGTTCCCGTGGCTCGGCGTCTCGGCGATGGCGGTCGGCATGATCGCTTCGGAGCTCGCGAAGGGGATCTGGATGACTCTGGTGGCCCGCCGCAAGCTCGGCATTCGTACCTCGCTCTTTTCGATCGCCCCGGTGTTCGCGCAAAGGCCGGCGGGCCCGGCGCAGGATTGAGCCGACCCCGGCGGCAGTCCTGACACGAGAGTGTCGCAAGGGGCGATTACCGCCGCGCAGCGCTGCCCGTTGATTTTGCGGACAGTTCCGCGCCGGTCAGGCACAGCAAGGTTTCGGACCGAGCGGGCAAGCCAGATACTATACAGCCCGAGTCCCCCTCGATAAGGTTGCATGATTGAAATGAAACCGCTTTCATGAAATCCGGGGGAGCAGAGCCGGTGGCGCTTGCCAGTGCACAGGAAATGCCGACACGCCCCCGCGCGGCAGCGACGGGAAGGGCCGGATCATGATCTCTCTCGCCCGGTCGATGGCGAAGCGCGCCACGGTGGCCGTGCTGGGCAACGACCCGGCGCTCGGCGCCAAGCTTGCGTGGATCGCGCGCAGCGGTGCGCTGACGGTCCTCAACTTCCACCGCGTCGACGACGACAGCTCAAGCGCCTACGAGGCCATGTCGCCGAAGATCTTCGACGAGCTGGTCGGCTGGCTCAAGCGCCGGTTCGAGATCGTCACCTTCGCGGGGCTCGAGGCAGCCGGCGACACCGGGCGGCCCAGGCTCGTCCTGTCGTTCGATGACGGCTACAAGGACTTCATCACCACCGTCGTCCCCATACTCGAGGCCCACCGGGTCCGGGCCAACCAGAACATCATTCCGGCCTGTGTCGAAAGCGGCAAGCCGCCGCTCAACGTCATGCTGCAGGACTTCATCGGGCAGGCGCCCGACAGCCTGCTGCGCGAGACGCCGCTCCCGGGCTTTGAAACCGCGGAGGATCGCGGCGCGGCCACGCGGGATCGCGTTCTGACGGGGCGGCGTGCCTCGGCCGCGCTCAAGAACATGCCGATCGCCCGGCAGAAAGCGGCGATGGCGGCGCTCCAGCCGCATTTCGACCGGTTCGAGGGGTGGCGCACCACGCCGCTCATGACGATCGAAGACCTGCGGCAGATCGGCGACCTTCACGAATTCGGCGCGCACAGCATGGAGCATGCCACCATGGCCGCCGAAACCGACGACTATGTCGCCAATGACGCGCGCGCCTGCCAGGCGTGGTTCGGCCGCGCGCTCGGCCAGGCGCCGCGGGTCTATGCCTTCCCGAACGGCAGCCAGCGGCCCGGCCATGCCGAGATCGTCGCGGCCGCCGGCTTTGCGCATATCCTGCTGACGGGCGAACGCTTCTCTTACGCGGCGGCGACCGAGCATCACCGCATCACGATGTATGGCCGCAGCATGGCCGAGGCCCGCTTCCGCGCGACCGGCGGCACGGCCCGGCCGAGCGCGCAGGGCGGCACCAACAGGGGAACAGCTGAATGACCGGCGACGGAAATCTCGAGAAGTACAAGAGTGACGAGGTCGTCTCCTTCTACGAACGCCAGACCGATCTGCAGCCGTGCGAGCAGCATCTGTTCGCGCGCCACCTCACGCCCGGCATGGCGATCCTCGACATGGGCGTCGGCGGCGGGCGCACCACCCCCTACCTTGCCGAAGGTGCAGGCCGCTATGTCGGCGCGGATTATTCCGAAGAAATGGTCGCCGCGTGCCGCAAGCGCTTCCCGGACCTCGAATTCCGTCACTGCGACGCGACCGACATGGCGCAGTTCGCCGATGGCACGTTCGACGCGGTCGTGTTCTCGTTCAACGGCATCGACGTGATCCGCTCCGACGAGGCACGCGCGCGCTGCCTCGCCGAAACGGCCCGCGTGCTGAAGCCGGGCGGCGTGTTCATCTTCTCCTCGCACAACGCCCGGATTCTGGGCGTCTGGCCGCTGCTCGCCAATGCCCGCGGCCACCAGATCGTGTGGCGGATCGTGCGCTCGATCTTCAAGTCTGCCAGCCTTGCCGCGCGCAACTACGGCCGGGAGGCCTATGCCAGGGGCGAGGGCTATATCCGCGATCCGGTCCACGGCGGCATGGACCACTACGTCTCCACCCCGGCGACGATGGAGCCGCAACTGGCGGCGGCGGGCTTCACGGTTGTCGAGACCGTCGGCGGCCACTTTCCCGAAGTGTCTGCGCCCTATCTGACGCCCTGGTTTTACTACGCGGCGCGCAAACGGGACGCCTGATGAGCACCGGCGATACCCAGCCAACCCCTGCCTATCGCAGCATCTTCCTGGCCGATGACTGGGCGCACCAGCGCTATTTCGGATGGCGCGTGGTGGAGGACCGCCCGGGCCTGCGCGTGCTGGCCAAGCGCCGGGCGATCGTCACGCGCTATCTCGTCCTGTTGACGGTCACGGGGCGCGGGGCGCTGGACCAGTGGCTCGCGGCGCAGGCGGGGCTGGTCGATCTGACCGATATCATCATTCACGATTTCGACGGCGTCCTTTCGGAGCCGGTCCTGTCCGGCCGCACGTTCCACCGCGCCGCCTCGCACGAGCGTCTGCTCAACACGGCCACCTTCGTCATCGACCTGCGCCAGAGCGAGGACGGGCTGATGTCGGCGATGTCGTCGGATTACCGCCGGAAGATCAGGAAGGCCGAAGCCGGCGGGTGCACGGTCACGGCCTACACCGCGCCGCCCGCGGACCTCGTGAGCGCGTTTCTGGCGGCCCTCACGGATTTCTCGGGCGAGCGGGGCCTCAACATCGCCGAACCGGCGACGATTGCCGCCATGTACGGGGACGGGCGCGCCATCCTGCTGGTCGCGCGCAACGGCGGCGAGGCCAGCAACTACCTGCACCTCTACAAGGCCGGTGACGCAGCCAGCTTCATGTACGGCGTCAATCTGTCGAAAGTGAACGACGGGACCGGCCAGTATCTTCACTGGCAGGCGATGCGCCACCTCAAGGCCGCTGGGCTCGACTGGTACGATCTGGGCGGCGTCGCCAGCACCAGCGCGGAGGATGGCATCTTCACCTTCAAGCAGAGGTTCGGCGGGCAGCTGGTCGACCTCGGGACGGAGTGGCGATCGACCTCGGCTGTGGCCGCGCGCGGGCAGGCGCTTGCCGGCAGCCTCAAGGCGCTGGCGCGGGGGCGCACGCGGTGAACACCCACCCGATCGACACCGGCAAGATCGCGGCTGCCCGCAGCACGCCCCTGCCTGCCCGCGCCCGGCCCAAACGGCTTGCAATCCTGCTGCCGAGCCTGCTGCCTTTCGGCGGGGCCGAGCGTGTCGTCATCGCCAATGCCGAATGGTTCCTGTCCCAGGGCTACGCCGTCGATCTGGTGTTCCTCGACGAGCCTGCCGACGTTTCGGCAGCGGTGCCTGCCGGATGCCGGGTCTTCAATCTCGACGTCAAGCGCGCGAGGTGGGCGATCGGGCCCTTGGCGCGATACCTCAAGCGGGAGCGCGTCGATGTCGTCCATGCGAATATCTGGCCGCTGACATCGATCGCCGTGGTCGCGCACAGGCTCGCGCGGTCATCGGCGCGGCTGTGCCTCGCTGACCACAACCCGCTCTCGGTGCAATATGGCGGAGGCAGCCTTGCCAAGCGCTGGGCCCTGCGCGCGTCGCTGGCGCTGACCTACCCGCTCGCATCGGCGCGGATCGCGGTCTCGGGCGGCGTCGCGGACGATGTCGCCCGGCTCGCCTTCATGCCGCGCGGCAAGTTTCAGGTGGTGCACAATCCCGTGGGACTCCTGCCCGCGCCTCCGGGCCCCGACAGTTCCGTCGAGGCGGCATGGGGCGGATGGGCCGGCAAGCGCCTGCTGACAGTCGGCCGGCTCAAGAAGCAGAAGAACCATGCCCTGCTTATCCGCGCGCTCAAGATCGTGCGGCGTTCTATCGATGCGCGGCTGATGATCCTGGGCACCGGCGAATGCGAGGAGGAAACACGGGCGTTGATCGCCGCGGAGGGCCTGGCCGCGGACGTGCTGATGCCGGGGCATGTGGACAATCCGGTCCCCTTCTACGCCGCGTCCGATCTTTTCGTGCTCTCGTCCGACTACGAAGGCTTCGGCAATGTGCTGGTCGAAGCCCTTGCTTGCGGCCTCCCGGTCGTCTCCACGGATTGCCCGTCAGGCCCGGCGGAAATTCTCGAGGATGGCCGCTATGGCAGTCTGGTTCCGGTGGGTGACGCCGACGCGCTCGCGCGGGCCATCCTCGATGCGCTGGCGGCGACCCACGATCGCGAGGCGCTCAAGCGCCGCGCCGCCGACTTCGCGCCCGAGGTCGTCAACCGGAAGTACAGGCACGTTTTCTTCCCCGATCAAGGCTGAGTGACGAATGATTGAAAAAGCGAAGACGGCAATCTGGTTTGCACGCCGCCCGGCCTTCTGGGCGCATGGGGCAGAGCTTGCCCGCCGGAAATTCCTGCCCGATTACGACGGGACGCAGCTGCGCAGCGAGGCCGGGGCCTGGGCCGCGCGTCAGGCCGTGCCCATCGGCGAAGCCCTCGCGCGCCTCGGGATCAGCGGCGAGCTGCGGGGGATGAACAAGGCGGCCCTCGATGCGGGCTACGAGCGAGCGCGGCAATCGGCCGTGGAAATGGGCGGGCCGGGCGATCTCGATCTGCTGTTCGATGCGGTCCGGCTGACCGGGGCAAAGCGCGTGGTCGAGACCGGGGTCGCCTATGGCTGGTCGAGCTTCGCCATCCTCTCGGGGTTGGCCGAGACGGACGGCGGCCACCTGTGGAGCGTCGACATGCCCTACCCCAAGCAGGGGAACGAGCGGTTCGTCGGTATCGTCGTTCCGGAGGAATTGCGCCCGCGCTGGACGCTCATTCGCGAGCCCGACCGCAAGGGGCTGGAAAAGGCCATTCGCGCGGCTGGCGGCACATTGGATCTGTGCCACTACGATTCCGACAAGAGCTGGCACGGCCGCGGCTATGCCTTTCCGCTGCTGTGGGAGGCCCTCGCGCCCGGCGGCGTCTTCATCTCCGACGACATCCAGGACAACATGTATTTCGCCGAGTTCGTGACGGAGAAGAGTCTCACCTACGCGATCACGGAATCCGACGGCAAATATGTCGGAATCTTCCGGAAGACCTGATCTGCGATGACCACGGTACCATCCCCATGTGCGGCCTGACCGGGATACTGGCCCCCGATGGCCCTTCGTCGGATGAGCTTTCGCGGCTTGCCGAGGCGATGGCCACGGCCTTGCATCACCGCGGGCCCGACGCCGGGGGCATCTGGGCCGCAGACGGCATTGCGCTCGGCCACCGGCGGCTGTCGATCCTCGATCTCAGCGCCGCCGGAGCGCAGCCCATGGCCTCGGCCTGCGGGCGCTACGTCATCGCCTACAACGGCGAGATCTACAATCATCTCGATCTGCGCCGCGATCTTGCGGCGGCGGGGGCTGCGCCGGAGTGGCGGGGGCATTCGGATACCGAGACGCTGCTCGCCGGGATCGCCCACTGGGGCCTCGACGATACCTTGCGCCGGGCCACGGGCATGTTCGCCATCGCCCTGTGGGACATGCGCACGCGCAGCCTTTCGCTGGCGCGCGACCGCATCGGGGAAAAGCCGCTCTACTGGGGATGGGCCGGCCGCGCTCTGGTGTTCGCCTCCGAGCTCAAGGCGCTGCGCCAGCATCCGGAATTCCCGCGCGCGGTGTGCCGGCAGGCGCTCGCGCAATATCTGCGTTTTGCCTATGTGCCCGCGCCGCGCTCCATCCACCCCGGGGTCTACAAGCTCGAGCCCGGTTGCATTCTGACCATCGAAGGCAACCCGCCCGCCCATGCGCCCGCACAGCCCTTGCGGCCCGGCGACCGTCACGAAACGCTGTCGATCCGGCGCTACTGGTCGCTGGACGCCATGCTGGAGAGCGGGGCAGAGGCGCCGTTCTCCACCGAGGCCGAGGCGCTGGACGCCGTCGACGCAGCGCTGCGGACGTCGGTCGGCAGGCAGATGATTGCCGATGTGCCGCTCGGGGCGTTCCTGTCGGGCGGGGTCGACAGCTCGCTGATCGTCGCGCTGATGCAGACGCAATCCGCGCGCCCGGTCAGGACCTTCTCGGTCGGCTTCGAGAACCCCGCCTATAATGAAGCGCCCTACGCCGCCGCGGTCGCCCGGCATCTGGAGACCGATCACACCGAGCTGATCGTCACCGAGGCCGAGGCGCGCGCGGTCATCCCCCAGCTGCCGGTGATGTATGACGAGCCCTTCGCGGATTCCTCGCAGATCCCGACCCACCTGGTGTGCCGTGCCGCCCGGCGCGATGTCACCGTGGCCCTTTCGGGCGATGCGGGAGACGAGCTGTTCGGCGGCTACAACCGCTACCTCTGGGGCCCGCGCATCTGGCGCAGGCTGGACCGGGTGCCGCACGCGCTCCGGGCCGGGCTGGCGCGGGGGATGGCGGCGGTGTCGGTGGAGACGTGGGACCGCATCGGCAGCCTGACCGGCGGCAGGGTCAGCCGCTTGGGAGAAAAGGCGCACCGCCTTGCCGTCACGCTTCGCGATGTGCGGACGTTCGATGATCTCTACCGCGGCCTCGTGTCGAGCTGGCCGGGGGAGGCGCTGGCGATCGGGCCGGGCGACCCGGCGCGCACCCTGCTCGACGATCCTCTGCCGGCGGTGCTTGCCGGTGACCCCGCGACGCTGATGATGGCGCAGGACATGCGCACCTATCTGCCCGACGATATCCTGTGCAAGGTCGACCGGGCGGCGATGGCCATCAGCCTCGAGACGCGGGTGCCGTTTCTCGATCCCGAGGTGCTGATGGCCTCGGCCCGCCTGCCCTCGCACATGAAGATCCGCGGCGGTGAGGGAAAGTGGGCCCTGCGCCAGATCCTCTATCGCCATGTCCCGCGCGAGCTGATCGAGCGGCCCAAGATGGGTTTCGGCATCCCGATCGGCGATCTGCTGCGCGGGCCGCTGCGCGCCTGGGCCGAAGACCTGCTCGCCGAGGATCGCTTGCGGCGCGACGGGCTGATCGATCCTGTGCCGGTGCGCCAGGCCTGGGACGAGCACCTCTCGGGCCGGCGGGACTGGACGCAGCGGCTGTGGATCGTGCTGATGCTGCAAGCGTGGCTGCTCGCGCAGGAGTGACGGGCATCGATCCGCGGGCGGCTGTTGTCGTTTGTCCTAAGCGCGCGTTGCCAGTTCTTCCATTTCGTCGACTTCGCGTGCGAAGCGCTCGGCAGCGATCCCCGGCGCATGGGTGCGGAAGGCGTCTGCCAGTGCGCGATAGTACCACAAGGTGCCGCCCTTCCCGCCCGTGAAGCGGCTCCAGACGACCGCGCCGTGGGCGCGCAGGTCGGCGTTGATCGCGGCGGCGTTGTGGGTCTTGTCGGCGAGGCTCACCGCGAGGCTGCGCGGCGGCTTATGGGCGAGGCTGGCGATATAGGCCTCCTTGCGCGGGTGCCAGGCGGGCTTGGGCTCCGTGTGGCTATCGGTGCAGTCGGCAACGATCTGCGCGACGCCGTCGCCATAGAGGGCGCGGATTTCCTCGAGCCGGGCGAGGCCGCCCTGATCCTCGACCGCATCGTGCAGCAGCGCGGCGATCGCCTGATCCTCGTCCGCCCCGTTCTCGAGCGCGATCGCTGCGACGGCGAGGAGGTGCGAGACATAGGGGATGCCCGAGCCCTTGCGGGTCTGGGTGCGGTGCAGCTGGCTGGCATAGGCGAGAGCATTGTCGAACCGCGCGGTGAGGAAGGGGGCATCGGTCATCGTGATCCTCCTGCTGGCAAACCAAACGCCAATCGCGCCCGGCAGCGAGGCTGCGGGCGTAATCTGCGTTGACTTGTGGTGGGTTTAAAACGGTGGTTGCGGGAGCACGATTTGCACACAAGCATACATTGCAGATCGCCGCCTAGCTTCACTGGATAATTCCGCATCTACCCGACAGCCCGACGCGCAGGTTAGCGCGATCGGGCTGTTTTCGTCGAAAAATGGCAGAACTCCGTCGAGCCCCTGCTAGTTCAGGGTATGCGCGGCAAAGGCATAACATCCCTAACATTCGTTCAATTCCAAAGGCTTAGGACATAACATTTCTATAATATTGATATAACCAGATTATGTCTTCTAACCCTAACATCGGCGCTTTCGAAACCGCTGGAATTTCAATAAGGTAATGCCGAGAGCCGAAAAAGATTATGTCGCGTAATGGCCGAACCATAACCTGAAAAATGGCGGATTCCTGCGGTTTCTCGCCCTCATTTCTGGGCAGGTAATGGATGTTATGCCTTCGCCGCACACACCCCCCACCGGCGGCGGCATCAGCGATCGGCTGCCTTGCATATCGAGAGGCAAAAAAGGCGAAGGCGAGGCGTGGGGGCGAGCGCGGCGCGCGGGGTCGGGCGAAGGGGGATCGGCGCGCTGGGGCTCGCATCAGGGGCAATGCGTAGGGCGCGAGGCATTGCGCTCTGTTCTATGTTTGTTCTATCGCGGGGCGATGGGAAGAATCGTTCTCGAACGGCTGTCCGACTTCGTCCGCTATGGCTACGCCGCGCGGGTCACTTGCCGCGTCTGCGATCATGCGACGGTCAGCGACCCGCGGGTGCTGATGATCATCGCGAACCGGCGCCGCGTCGGTCAGGCGATCGAAGCCCTGGAAGGCCGGCTGAAATGTTCGCAATGCGGCTTCGTCGGCGCCCAGATCACGCCCAGCATGGCGGAGCGCTCGCCATGAAGCCCCGCCCCAGCCTGTTCATCCGCGACCTGGAAGGCGGCGTCATAGAGGCTTCACGCCGCTACCTGGACCGCGTCGAGACGCGCGAACAGCTGGCCGCGATCGACGGGCAGCTGCGCGACATGATGGGCGAAGGTTGCATCGTCGACGATGATGTCGGAAACTGGATGGCATTCTGGGCGCAGCGCGATCTGCCGGTCAGGCAAAGGGGGAAATCTTAAGTCATGAAAGCCCCGCCAGGCATGTCTGCTAGGGTCGATCGCCTTCTGCGAGGCGACGCGCAGACCGCAGACTTGGACCGCATCTTCCTCTGGTTGCGTGAAGCGCCATTTGGACTCAATGCGGTCAAAGACGTCGGCGATTTCGCCGCACATTTTGGCGAACGCAAGATGGGGCGAACGTGGTCACATGCGAATAACCACTTTGATGCGCTGCGCGCTCACATCGCACTGGAAGGTTTTGGAAAGGCAGATGTCGAGATAATTAAAAAGGGAGCCCTAGCCGCCTTTAATCTCGCAGAACCGATTGCAATAAAGAAAATCACCGGAATTAGCCCGAAAAAATCTAAAGCCTTATTGAGTCAAATAACCGATAAATTAGAACATTTTGATATTTCATCGAAGAAAATTCAAGCCGATCTTTCTGACTATGAAAAGACGTTTTTGAAGAATTTTCTCGGCGTAGTCCCAGGAAATCCTGTCTTCACTCAAAAACAATTGATTGATGAGTTGTATTTTCTATTGCTTAAATCAAAGCTAATTGAAGTTCATGATAAATCGAAACTGCTTTCGCAGTCTGACCTAGTTGCGGCCTATGCAATTACAAAAATGAACGGATGCAAAATCAATATAGACACTGACGTTTTTGCAATCCTAAGTATGGGCATCGACTATACTAGGCAAGAATTGATAGTTTGGTCGGGCGTGAGAATTTCTCTTGGGGAAATGGGAGCGCCAACTTTTGCGTTTCCGATTTTTCGAACCTCATGCAATGTCGATGATTGGATCGATAGAGAGCTTATCGATGCGCCAGAAAGCCCCACGGAGGCGATCGAATTCGAGATCGAGAAACGTCGAATTTCGCCAGTCACATAGCTGCGATTTGTAAATATTGATTTTTGCCGGATACGATCGCGACCCGTCATTCGCATCGCTTCCCCGCTGGCCGCGCGCCTGGTTCGCCGCATCGCATGACAAAAGCCCGCGACCTGATTGGTCGCGGGCTTCATGGTTCGGGCTCGCCCGCTGGACTGGTCAGCTGGCGATCGGACCCGATGACCCTTCGCGCAGGACGCGGCGCCCCTGGGGCGTGATTTCCTGGCCATCGCTGGCGCTGTAGTTATCGAAGCGCAGCACTTCGGCGCCGAAGAACTGGTTCATCGACAGCATGCGCCGCATGATCGGCGCGATTTCGATCTGGAAGAACGTATCGAGCGCCTCGCCCACCTTCCCGAACCCGCCCGAATTCGTCGGGACGATGCCCAGCAGCTGCGGCGGGACGCGATGCGCGGCCAGCATGTCATCGCGCGAAATGTTCTTCACCCCGCTGAATTCGTCCTTCGCGGCGACATCGGCGATCGGCAGCACCTGGACCCCGTCTTTCTTCCCGCCTGGCATGTAAAGGAACATATTCTTGAAGTTCCCGACGCCCTTCGCCGACTTCATTTTCTCGGCGATCTTCTGGGCGGTCGCCTGATCGGCGAAGGCGTCATTGACGTAAAGGATGAAGCCCGCATGCGCCCCGTTCAGGTAATAGCGGCGGCGGAACAGGGTCGCATTTTCGTTCAGCAGCCCCGACTGCAGCGCCGCCAGCCATTCGGGCAGCCCATAGATTTCCTGCGCGACATCGGGCTGCTGCAGCTGGAAGATCGCGCCTTCGTCAAAGCGATGTTCGCGCTGCAGGCCGATGCCGCCCAGGCCGACGAAATAGAACCCGCCGCCGCCCTTCGGCGCGCGCACATGCCGCGCCGGCGCATGCTTGCAGCGGGCGAGCCCGCCGCGGATGTTTGGCACCGCCTCAAGATAGCCGTTGCCCATCTGCAGGAAGTCGAGCGCGAACCGTTCGAAATCCGCCGCGCCCAGCTGGGCTGTCGGCGCGTGAAGGCCGGTCAGCAGGTTGACCTTCAGCCCGATCGCGGCGCGATGTTGCGGCGCCATGTTGAAGACCTGGGCGAGCCTGTCCATCGGCAGCGGCGGTTCGAACCAGCGGCCATTGTGCCAGATCTCGAAATAGTCGGTCAGTTCGCGGCGATCGATGACGCTTTCGGCATCGCCGAAGCTGAAGGCCATCGCCTTCGAAGGTTCATCAGCCTGGGCCTGGGTCATCAGGGTCTGGTCGGTCATCGGGTCGGTTCCTTTCGGGCGGGTCAGTCGGAGAAGATCACCTGGTCGACGCCGCCGGCATCGATCGCGGCGGCGATGTCCAGGGGTTCATTCGAAAAGGCGTGAAGGATGGCCCAGGCGATGTCGGCATGCCCGATCTGGCCGTTTCTGCTGGCCGTATAGGTCACGCCCTTCCCGCTGCCGGTCAGCGCGGGGCGGATGGCCATGAAGGCTTGCATGACATCAGACCAGCCCTGGTCGAATTCGACGCGACCCGAGCGGAACAGCGACTGGCCTTTGATGACCAGCGCGGTCTTCGTCGCGACCGAATATTCGATCGCCCGCACGTTCGGGAACCAGCGCTTCACGATTTCGAAGACCGCGCGGCCATGCCCTGTCGTGTCGATCGAAATGTCGGTCACATTGTAGCGATCGGCGACCGACCTGATGAAATCCGCCTGACCCTGGAAATCCAGGTCGTTCAGGCGATACTTGTCGAGGATGCGGAACTTGCCGACGCCCAGCTGGTCGGGCGGCGCGATCACCGCCAGGGCGGCATCGTCGCGCCCTTGCTTGTTCGGGTCATATCCCAGCCAGACCGGCTTGTCGCCGAAGGGGCGACCGCCTGGGATGTCCAGCAGCGCCGGCCGGAAATCGCGCCAGCTGAAGAAGCTGTCGACCCGCGCCGGCGCGAGGCGCGCCCAGGGGAAGCTGCTGGCCGCATCGTCGACAAATTCGCACCCGTAAAGGTTCCTGAATTCGTCTTCGCTGGATTCGGCGCGCAGTTCTTCGATGTCGACCAGTTCGCCCAGCCCGCCGGCGATCGCGTCCTGCAGCGTGACCACCTGGCACCAGCTGCCATCGGGCATGATCTTGCCGCCGGCCAGGTTCTTGTGGCTGCTGTCGAAGGGCCGCTGTTTCGACTTGGCCTTGCCGCTGTTCCATTCCTCGCCCGACCAGAAGGCGAAGGCTTCATGGGTCTTCGTCGAAGGCGTCGAAAAATAGGTCCGCTTGAAAATCTTATGGGTCGCCATCGCCGCGGCGACCTTGCGCAGCTGGGCGAAGCCATGAACCCAGAAGAATTCGTCGAAATAGAAGTCGCCGCTTTCGCCCTGGGCTGTGTTGGAATTCGTCGAAATCGGATAGAGCCCGACCATGTCGAGCGACAGCGGTTCGCCTTCGGCATCTGTCAGCCCGCCGAAGTCGATCATGATCGGGTCGCCGGCCAGGTCGACATCGCAGACCCGCTTCACCCAGCTGACCAGTTCGCGCTTGAACTTCATCGCCTGGCGCTTCGATGCCGACAGGAAAATCTGGTTTCTGGGCTGCTGGCCGGCCAGCACCGCTTCGGCGATCTTCGCCAGCGCCTCACGCGCGAAATACCAGGTCGCCCCGATCTGGCGCGACTTCAGTATCTTGCGGGTCCGCTGGTCGCGCTGTTCCCACCATGCCGCCTGATAGGCGAAGTTCTTTTCATGGAAGTCGTCCAGCAGCGCCTGCCACTGGTCGCGGGTCAGGAAATTGCGGCGCTTTTCCTCGCGCTTGGCCTTCGCTGCGTCATCGTTTCGACGCTCGATCTTCGGGTTCAGGTCGCTGGCCTTGCCCGACTGTTCGAACTTCGCGATGCGCGCTGAACGCTCCATCTGCCGCATCAGGAAGTCGACCCGCTTCATGTCGCCTTCGCTGAAATCGGGTTTGTCCAGATAGCTGGCGATCTTCGCTTCGATGCGGTCTTCGATGATCTGGCGCGGGCTGACATCATCCCAGGCGCCGCGCTTTTTCCAGCTAGCCAGGGTCTGATAGATGACCCCTAGTTCCTGGGCGATCGCGGCCAGCGACCACCCGCGCCAATAGAGCGACCGCGCCTGGCGCTTCAGGAACGCGGCGGTCAATTCGGTCTGGCCATCGGATGCGGGCAGCAACTGCATGGCTTCAGCCATGCACCCCGCGCCCCTGGGCTTGGCTATCGCCTCGCGCGGTCGAAGCCGCTTTCACCCGCGCGCGGCGTTGCATGATGCGCCCCAGGCAAGGCCTTAGTGACCCAGAACCGACGCGCCTGGTTCGGCGCAGCAGACCCTGGAGTCCGAAGACTATGAAGACGAAGCCCTTCCTGCTCGCCACCGCCGGCGCCACCGTCGACGGTCGCGTCATCGACGCGGAAATGCTGAACCAGATGGCCGAAGGCTATGACCCGAAGGTCTATGGCGCGCGCCTGAACATCGAACATGTCCGCGGCATCGGCGCGCAGTCGCCCTTCCGCGCCTATGGCGATGTCCTGGAACTGTCGACCGACGATGTCGATGTCACCATCCACGGCAAGACCGAGCGCCGCCGCGGGCTGTTCGGCGTCCTGGACGTGACCGAGGAAGCCCAGCAGCTGAACGGCGCCAGCCAGAAGGTCTATCCGTCGATCGAAATCGAACCCAACTTCGCCGGCAGCGGCAAGGCCTATCTGATGGGCGTCGCCCTGACCGACAGCCCCGCTTCGATCGCGACCGATCGGCTGCAGTTCAACCGCGCTCGCCCTGGCGCGCTGACCCTTTCCGCCGACGCGCCCGACCAGGCCTTCGCGATCGAATTCCCCGACGCGGGCGGCGACACCGGCAGCCAGACCTTCCTGACCCAGCTGGGCGGGATGTTCGACGCCTTCGCCGCAAAGCTGACCGGCGGCGCCAAGCCCGCCGACCCGAAGCCCGCCGCCAAGCCCGAAGGCGAAGCGGGCGGCGCGCTCGACTTCGCCCAGCTGCGCCCCCTGTTCGAAGAAATGGGGAACCAGTTCGCCGCGCAGATCACCGCCCTGGACGCGAAGATCGCCGACGCGGTCGACGGGTTCGCGGTCAAGCTGAAGGCGATCGAAACCACCGTCGAAACCACGCCGGCAGACACCTATCG
>NZ_LSKQ01000074.1 GCF_001557115.1 Erythrobacter sp. CCH5-A1 | reverse complement strand
CCATGCGATCACCTCAATCTACACCCGAAATTACACCACGAGCGCGGACGCTAATGCGCATCAAGGTCACCAGTGGGCGAAGCATCGGAAAAGGGCCCAGCTGCGCAAGTTCGTCGAGAACGAACAATGTCGGTAGCGGGGGGGCTACGCGTCGGCGGGTAATCAGTCCGAGCAAGGTCGACACGTAAAGGCGCAGCAGTGTCGCGCTCGATTCCAGGCGATGGGGCGGGATGACGAAGAAGATCGAGAGCGGCCGCCCTTCAGTGACCGCAGACAAATCGAAGGTTGTTCGGCTCGTGACCTCAGCAAGATGGTCTCCCGCGAACATCGTAAGATGTTGGATTGCCGTGGACCGAACACTGGTGCGCACTTTCTCGCGTTCGTGTCCGAGGTAGTTTTTGAATTCCTGGGTGATGAAGCAATCTCTGCCGGCAAGCACAGTATCGAGTTTCACCGCTATGGTATAATCCAGATCCGGATCACTTAAAAAAGCCCGCAATGTGAAGAAGTTGCGCTTCTCTGGCGGCTCGAAGGTGCACAAATAGCCGATCACGCCGATTAGCAGCGCAAGAGCAAGATTATCCCAGAAACGGTCAGTAAGGGTACTAAGCCCACCGGGGATCGCAACCGCCAGCGCGTGGCAATCGGCTGCAAAGGTTGGGCTGTCCGGATCCAGCGTCTCCATCACGTTGAACGCCCCAGGAGCCAGCGGCTTACCATCGACGAGAATTGGTGCCATCTCCCCCCCAAGATCAATGACCTGCACATCGTGCCCGCAAGCCACAAGATGCGGAGCCACGGCCCTTGCGGCCTCTCCCTTGACGTCGATTGTCACCGACGGTCCCTTCCAAGAGAGCAGGGCGGGCATAATGACGTTGACACCCTTGCCCGCGCCGGTGGGTGCGATGGCCATGATGTGACCTTCGCCGCGATCAATGACCAGATCGGCGAATGGGTCCGGGGGGGCGGCAGCAGCAGGTTCATTAACATCGGCTGCAAAACCAACTTTCCGTGCACGATCTGCCTGAGCGCTACGACCGATCAGCAATCCGTCGTCGGGGAGTTCCCGCAACCTCGCGCGTCGGTTTGCCACCACCGCTTCTCTCATCGCGGCTGCCTCCCGTACCGGGCGCCGCGCTGCCCGCTTGCGTGGAGCACTGTGACCAGCCTGCTACCATGGATAACCGCAACGAGATGGCGGGTCCGTTCTGCAATGCCGGAGGGCAAAGATTGCCGGGCCTCTCGCGATAAGCTCACTGCCACGCAGCCCCCACCAACGTCGATCTCTCGATCAGCGCATTCGAGTAGGGCGGCGAGTACGGGTTCACGAACGCCGCGCTGCTTGATCCGGCGACGGGCGTGGTTGCTGTCAATTCGTTGCATATCGGTCCTCCGGCCGCCCTAGAACGTGCGGTCGGCACGTGAGTGACACGGATTAAGACCTGTGAACCTTTCATTGGATTTCACAGCGGCACAGCCGCGTTCCTGCGCTCCACGTAAGTCGGCGTAAGTTGGCGGCACTCGAAATAGCACTGCTTTCTGGCAAAATGTGCATGTCAGTACGGAGCAAAACGAAATGGTAGAAAAACCCGATTGGTATGACGGAGCTGTCGCGCAATGCGCGTCGTACAGTAATGTCGCCGGCGACATCATGGGCGACATCTATGGTGCGGGCGCCCTCAGCGTCTCGGCCAACCCTGCCTTTGCGGCCGTCGTCAGCGAGGCGATCGATCATCAAGTAAGCAGCGGCTTCGCAGACATGTGCGACCTGCCTGAAAACCTCGGTGCGTTCGATAACAACGGCGGCGGAGACAGCGGCGGCGGAGACAGCGGCGGTGGCGACACCGGCGGCGGAGATTTCTGATCTGTTTGGTGACCAGCCCCGGAGGGCCTTTTCCTCCGGCCGCACGAGCGAACCTTATCTCAAGGGACGAAGCAATGAATACGATGGCATCCAACATCCTTGAACAGCGCGCGCCGCTGTTTCCCATCCAGCGTGAGATGGCGCTTTCACGCCGCCTCGGTCTCGGTTTTGCGGGACTTGCAATTGCGATAGCAGCCGGGATCGACGCCCTCGCCGCGTTCTCCGCAAGCGAGCGCGGGGTCTTTCGCTTCGGGCTCGGTCGATTGACAGATTACCTGCTCGATCAGCAGATGCCGGGCGCAGAACTCCTGGCGTTTGCAGAGCGGGGCCACCTGTCGGCGATGTTCGCTATCGGCGCGCTGCTGCTCATCTTCGGCCGCTCAGCATCACCGCAGCCCGGGGCAGGCCAGATCGTGGTTTTTCACCGCCGATCGGGTTTCAGGCGCCAATTGCCCGCTTTGTTCCTCGGGATCGGACTGCTCGTGCTGGGCGGATGGACAGCGGAGGCGATCCACCCTTTGCTCGCAGGTCTTGTCGAATTTCCGGCGACGATGCTGATTGGCTGGTTCGCATGGCACGCCTGCATTCCCGAGATGAGGTGCGCGCTAACGGTGATTGCGGATACCCGCCAAGGTTTCGCTAACCGCGTGGAGATTTCCGGCGGGCTGTTCAACAAGATTGGCAAGGTCACTATCCGGCACGACGACCTCGCCGAGGCCATCGTCATGGAACCGAGCTGGACCCGGATGTTCAGTCATCGCGATCTTCTGCTCTGGCCCCGCACTCAAACGGGTGGCTGGAGGATCGACGCGATCGCGCCTGCCGCAGAAGCAAGCGAGCTGGCCGGCTACCTGAACGGCGATTTCAGATATGCACTTTCCCCGGCAGGGCTCAATTGGAGCAGTCGGTTCATGGGCGCCAATGGCGGCCAATGGATGTGATGATGGGCCTCAGGAGGAAGAAACAACATGCAATTTCACCTCAGCCAGATAGGCCGAACCGGAGCGCATCTACTGCTCGATGCCTTAGCGCGCGAGGGTGTGACGAGGATTCACCTACCGCCCGGCCCCCTGCCGATCGGCGTCATGATGATCAATCGACGTGTGGTAATCATCGGCACTTCGCAGACTCGGTTGATCGGCGATGTCAATCTCGGAGACCGCGCTCGCCTGCGGCTTGAGGGCCTTAACGTCGAAGGCAGACTCACAGTGGCCGGTGCTGCGGTCTTCCATGCGGTCGACTGCGATGTTGGCGGCGGCTTAGCGCTGGGCGGGGACTCAACCACCATCCTTCAGCGCTGCGCGCTGCACAACTCGGCCGACCGCGTTGCCCTGGTTGCATCGGATCGAGCGAAGGCATCGGTCGAGGACAGCACGTTGTCTGGCGGCAATGTGGTCGCAATCTTGGGTCCAACAGCGCAGGTCGGTTTCACACGATCTCACCTCGCCGGGCTCGCAGTCCACGATCGCCACGATCCCGCCCCCGATGCGCACCAACAGCGTGAAGGGCCTCGCCTGCCAAAGCTCAACAGATTATACTTCTTCAAGGGGAACTGATCATGAATCCTTCGGAACTCTCAAAAATTGCGGCTGAAGCTCGCGCAGCCTTCGAGAACGAACGCGCGGCCAACTTGGTCAGGATGGGCAAGGTCAATGTTCTGATATCCGGAAATGCCGGGGTCGGGAAAAGTACGCTGATCAATGCGGTGTTTGGCAGCAAGCTTGCCAAGACCGGGATCGGTGCGGCGGTGACCCAGCATATCCAAGACTACACTGTCGCCGACTGCCCGCTCCGGATCTTCGATACCCGCGGGTTCGAAATCAAGGGCGCGGACGAGACAGTTGACGCGGTCCGCAACAAGATCGACGCCTTGCGCCAGTCTACAGACCCCAATGATCAGCTGCACATTGCGTGGACCTGTATCCTCGAACAGTCCCACCGGATCGAGCCGGTCCAAGTTTCCTTTCTCGACATGCTTCGCGACCGCGGCGTGCCTGCTCTTGTGGTCGTGACCCAAGCTCTCGGCGAGCAGGAGATGCTCGCTAGGGTCCGGGACCTGGCAGTGCCCAACAACGGCGTGATCCCTGTTCTTGCTCTAGAGCGCGACATTGCTGGCCACAAGATATCCCCGTATGGAGTCGACGCGCTGGTTCGTAGGACGTTAGAACTGCTCCCCGAAGCTCAACGATCCGCTTTCACTGCAGCCCAAAAGGCGTGCTTTGATCTGAAAGAGCGGGCCGCAATCCGCGCAATCGATGCAGCGGTAGCATTGGCGGCATCGAGCGCGCTCATCCCGGTTTCTGGTGGCCACTCGGCAGCTTTGGTGACGATTCAGGCGGGCCTCATCGCACAGATCAACGCGGCGCTCGGGGTTAGCTCATCGGATCTTGGCGGACGCGATGTCGTAGCAGGGCTGTTCGGGATCGCGTTGGCCAAGATGGGCGGTCAGACCGCGTTCACCCTGGCGCTTGGTGAAGTGTTGCGCCTGTTCCCCGGGGCCGGTTGGGTAGGTGCGGCGGCCATCGGGGGGCCTGTCGGAGGCGCGATCACAAAAATGTTCGGGCACGTCTACCTTGATGCGATCAAAGGCAGCGTCCAGCGCGATGAGCCACTACCCGACCCTGAGGCGTTGGCCGACCGCATGCGTGACTTGCTGGATCGGCACGCTGACAGGTATCGCGCCTGATGTCTCCCGATTTGATTGAGATCTTTCTTACCCTAGGAGGGGTATTACTTCTCGTATTGCTGATTGTGTTATTCCTGCAACCGCGCGGACCTCAGGTACCCAGAATCCTTGTTTGCGGTGCCACAGGCGTGGGAAAGAGCACACTCATTAATACCCTTCTCGGCGAAGCAGCCGCAAAGGCCGGAATCGGGGCGCCGGTTACGCAAAACACGACGAAGATCGAGAGGCCCGGAGCACCGTTTTCCTTTTACGACTCTCGCGGAATGGAGGTTCTAGAAGCTAGCCAGACTTACCTTTTGCTCCTCAGTGATTTGCTCCATTTGCGGTTTCACCGCCGACACCGAGAGCAGATCGACTTCGTGCTCATGTGCATCCAGGAACCGCAAGGCCGTATCGATGATGCCCACATGGAGATCGCCGCCTTGTGCGACGATATGGCCATCCCGCTAGGGATCGCGATCACTAAGACTGAAGGCCAAACGGAACTACTCGAGGAAACTAAGCGTCACTTCTACAATGCTAGGTTCGTTATACCGATCCGAGCGTTGCCGCTGGTCCTCGGTGCGCTGACGATCCCCGCACAGAATGTTGATATCCTGACCAAGGCGTTGGTCGATAACGCGAAACGGGACGAGGTCGCCGCAAGGACGCGAGCAAAGAACGCGATGCAAACATCAATGCTGTCGCGCGCCGCACGGCAACTAGCAGCGACGAGCGGATCGAATGCGAAAGCTTGGGTTGCCTTTGCCGAGGCGAGCTTTTCTCTGCTTCCACTTCAACAGAGGCGCTGGCCACAGATCCGCAGCGACATGGACGGGATGGTGCGCAAGGCACTCGTAAGCGGCTTCTTCGAAAGGGTGTTCTTTACCCGATTTGATCGCGATCGGATCGATGCCGTGAACGCCCAGCGGATCATTCCATTCGTGATCCGGCGGTTCGTTGATCGAACCCGCGCGCTGAAACAGGACGACATCAATTCTGCGCACCATCAGGCACTAGAAGCGCTTCGAACTGAACGGCCCTTTAGGAGCCGTTTCTAGAGGGTCATTTTCACCGGAACTCAGGCGTTATTTGCCTCCCCAGTTTCACCATCAACCCGCATCGCCAAGACTCGGATGACTGGCAATACGAAGGCGGCATCAGTGGCGATGCGGCTGCTCGGATCGGAAAGTTTGCCTTCAACGCGTAGCCATTCGAGTCTGAGGTGCGATGCTGGCTATGTGCTACAAATTCTATGCAATTAGTCAATTTTGGGCTGTCAGTTGAGCTATCCATCATGCGCCGGATAGGCTAGGAAAGCCGCGTGAAACCAAGGCCTTTGCCATCGGAAATCGGGCCGGGAAGTGGTCGATCACAACGGTCCAAATATGGAACAACTTCGCGCACGCCCTACGCAGCGCGTCAGGCGCGCGCTTCAGCGCGGGAGTTCGGAAACCCCCATCAGCGCCTCGTCGACCGCGCGCGCGGCCTGACGGCCTTCGCGGATCGCCCAGACCACGAGGCTCTGCCCGCGACGCATGTCGCCGCAGGCAAAGACATTGGGCTCGCTGGTGGCATAGCTGTTGGTATCCGCCGCAACATTGCCGCGCGCGTCGAGCGTGACGCCCGCCTGTTCGAGCAGCCCCGCCTTGCGCGGGCCGACGAAGCCCATCGCGAGCAGGATCAGGTCGGCGGGGAGGGTGAACTCGCTGCCCGCGATTTCCTGCATCTGGCGGTCCTTCCATTCGACCCGCACGCATTCGAGCCCGGTGACCTTCTCGCCGTCGCCGATCACGCGCTTGGCGAGCACCGCCCAGTCGCGCTCGACGCCTTCCTGGTGGCTGGAGGAGGTGCGCAGCTTCATCGGCCAGTCGGGCCAGGTCAGCGCCTTGTCTTCCTTTTCCGGCGGCTTGGGCATGATCTCGAGCTGGGTGACGCTCTTGGCGCCCTGCCGGTTCGAGGTGCCCACGCAGTCGCTTCCCGTGTCGCCGCCGCCGAGCACGACGACGTGCTTTCCGGTGGCGGTGAGGCTGCCGCGCGGGGCGGCGCGCAGCTCGTCATCGCCGGCGACGCGCTTGTTCTGCTGGGTCAGGAACTCCATCGCGAGCCGCACCCCCGGCATTTCCGCACCCGGGATCGCCAGCTGGCGCGCATCTTCCGCGCCGCCCGCCAGCACCAGCGCGTCGAAGTTTTCCTGAAGGCTCTTGAACGAGATGTCGACGCCCACCTCCTTCGAGGTTTTGAACGTCACCCCTTCCGCCTCCATCTGCACGCAGCGGCGGTTGATGAGGTGCTTCTCCATCTTGAAGTCGGGGATGCCGTAGCGCAGCAGCCCGCCGACGCGGTCGTTCTTCTCGAACACCGTCACGCTGTGCCCGGCGCGCGCCAGCTGCTGGGCGCAGGCGAGGCCCGCGGGGCCCGAGCCGACGATGGCGACCGACTTGCCGGTCTTCTTTTCCGGCACCTGCGGCGTGATCCAGCCTTCCTTCCACCCGCGATCGACGATCGCGCATTCGATCGACTTGATCGTCACCGGCTGGTCGATGATGTTGAGCGTGCAGGCGGCCTCGCAGGGCGCGGGGCAGATGCGGCCGGTGAATTCGGGGAAGTTGTTGGTGGAATGGAGGTTGGCGAGCGCGCGCTTCCAGTCCGCCTCGTAGACGAGGTGGTTCCAGTCCGGGATCATGTTGTTCACCGGACAGCCGTTATGACAGTAGGGAATGCCGCAATTCATGCAGCGCGAGGCCTGCCCCGTCAGCGTCGCATCATCCGGCTGGATGACGAATTCGCGATAATTCTTCAGGCGCTCCTTGGGATCGAGATAATCCCGCTCACGGCGGTCCAGCTCGAGAAATCCGGTTTCCTTGCCCACTTATCGTTACCTTCGTTTCACTTCGTCATTGCGAGGAGCCGCAGGCGACGCGGCAATCCATGAACCGTTGCTCTCAACTCACGGCCTCAGTCCATGGATTGCTTCGCCTTCGGCTCGCAATGACGAGACAATTTCAAATCACTCCGCTGCGACGCTTTCGGCTTCCTGCCGCTCGGCTTCGAGCTTCCTGAGCGCCGCCGCATAATCGCGCGGCATCACCTTGACGAACTTGCCCAGCGCCGCGTCCCAATCGGCCAGCAGCGCGCCCGCCAGCTTGGAGCCGGTGTGGAGCTGGTGGCGCTCGACGAGGATGCGCAGCCGCTCGGCATCGTGACGCAGCATGTCGCCCATGCCGAAATCGTGGACCGAGCGCGGACGCTGCGCGGGGCGGCCCGTGCCTTCCTCCGCATCCGGCGTGGCCGAAATCGGCAGCAGATCGACCTGCGCGTGGTTGACGAGCTTTTCGAAGGCGCCCTCGGGGTCATAGACATAGGCGACCCCGCCGCTCATGCCCGCCGCGAAGTTGCGCCCGGTCCGGCCCAGCACCACCACCACGCCGCCGGTCATGTATTCGCAGCCGTGGTCCCCGGTGCCCTCGACCACCGCGATGGCGCCCGAGTTTCTCACCGCGAAACGTTCGCCCGCGACGCCGTTGAAGTACGCCTCGCCCGCAATCGCGCCGTAGAGCACGGTGTTGCCGACGATGATGTTCTCGTTGGACGCGCGCGGGGCCTCGGCCGGCTGGCGCACGATGATGCGCCCGCCCGAGAGCCCCTTGCCGACATAGTCGTTGGCATCGCCGACCAGATCGAGCGTCACCCCGTGGGCGAGCCACGCGCCGAAGCTCTGGCCCGCAACGCCCGTGAGGTTGATGCGGATCGTGTCGGTCGGCAGGCCCTCGTGCCCGTGCGCCTTGGCAACCTCGCCCGAGAGCATAGCCCCGACCGTGCGGTTGACGTTGCGCACGTCATATTCAAGCTGCACCGGCTGCTTGGTGTCGATCGCAGTGCGGCAATCGGCGATCAGCCGGTTGTCGAGCGCGCCGTCGAGGCCGTGGTCCTGCTCGCCGATCTGGCGGAGCGAAGCCCCGTCCTTGAGCGGCACCTGGTGGAGGATGCGGCCAAGATCAATCCCGCGCGCCTTCCAGTGGCGCTCCATCCGGCGGGTGTCGAGCCGGTCGACGCGGCCGACCATCTCGGCCACAGTGCGGAAGCCCATCTCGGCCATGATCTGGCGCAGTTCCTCGGCGACGAAGAACATGTAGTTGACCACGTGCTCCGGCTGCCCGGTGAAGCGCGCGCGCAGCACCGGGTCCTGCGTGGCAACGCCGACGGGGCAGGTGTTGAGGTGGCACTTCCGCATCATGATGCAGCCGGCCGCGATCAGCGGGGCGGTGGCAAAGCCGAACTCGTCCGCGCCGAGCAGCGCGCCAATGGCGACATCGCGCCCGGTGCGCAGGCCGCCATCGACCTGCACTGCGATCCGCGCGCGCAGATCGTTAAGCAGCAGGGTCTGCTGGGTCTCGGCCAGGCCGATCTCCCAGGGCGAACCCGCGTGGGTCAGCGAGGTCAGCGGCGAAGCGCCCGTGCCCCCGTCGTAGCCCGCAATCGTCACATGGTCCGCGCGCGCCTTCGAGACGCCCGCGGCGACCGTGCCGACGCCGACTTCGGACACCAGCTTGACCGAAATGCGCGCGACCGGGTTCACGTTCTTCAAGTCGTGGATCAGCTGCGCGAGATCCTCGATCGAGTAGATGTCGTGGTGCGGCGGCGGGCTGATCAGGCCCACACCCGGCGTCGAGTGCCGCACCGCGCCGATGCGCTTGTCGACCTTGTGCCCGGGCAGCTGCCCGCCCTCGCCGGGCTTTGCGCCCTGCGCCATCTTGATCTGGATGTCGTCCGAGTTGACGAGATATTCGGTGGTGACGCCGAAGCGGCCCGAGGCGACCTGCTTGATGCGGCTCCTCATCGAATCCCCGTTGGCGAGCGGCTTGAAGCGGAACGGCTCCTCCCCGCCCTCACCCGTGTTCGAGCGCCCGCCGATGCGGTTCATCGCGATCGCCATGGTCGAATGCGCCTCGTGGCTGATCGAGCCGAGGCTCATCGCGCCGGTGCTGAAACGCTTCACGATCTCGGAGGCGGGTTCCACCTCGTCGAGCGGGATCGGCTTGTCGGCCTTCCTGAACTCGAGCAGCCCGCGGATCGTCAGCAGCCGCTCGGACTGCTCGTTGATCGACTTGGCAAATTCCTCGTAGTTCTTCGGGTCATTGCCGCGCACCGCGTGCTGTAGCTGGGCGACGTTTTGCGGGGTCCAGGCGTGCTCCTCGCCGCGCAGGCGGTACTGGTAGATGCCGCCGACGTCGAGCATCCCGTCATAGAGCGGGTTGTCGCCATAGGCCTGCCCGTGGCGGCGCAGCGCTTCCTCGGCGACTTCGGCAAGGCCGATGCCTTCGATGGTGGTGGCGGTGCCGGTGAAATACTTCTCGACGAAGGCCGACGACAGCCCCACCGCATCGAAAATCTGCGCGCCGCAATAGGACTGATAGGTCGAGATGCCCATCTTGGACATGACCTTGCGGATGCCCTTGCCGATCGCCTTGATGAAGTTTTGCTGCACCTTGGTGGCGGCGAGGTCAGGGTGCCGCTTGGCGCGCAGAGCCTCGAGCGTCTCGAAGGCGAGATAGGGATTGATCGCCTCCGCGCCGTAGCCCGCGAGCACGCAGAAGTGGTGCACCTCGCGCGCCTCGCCGGTCTCGACCACGAGGCCGGCATTCATGCGCAAGCCCTGCCGCACGAGGTGGTGGTGCACCGCCGCCGTCGCCAGCAGCGCGGGCATCGGCACGCGGGTTTCGCTCGCGCCGCGGTCGCTGAGGACGAGGATGTTGTGATCCTGCAGCACCGCTTCGGTCGCCGCCCAGCACATTTCCTTCAGCGCCATTTCAAGGCCTTCGGCCCCGCTCTTGGCATCCCATGTGATGTCGATCGTGGCGCAGCGGAAGGCCCCGTCCAAGGCCTCCTCGACCGAGCGGATCTTGGCCAGATCCTCGTTGGTGAGGATCGGCTGATCCACTTCCAAACGCTTGTGCGTCCCCGCATCGCGGCCGAGCAGGTTCGGGCGCGGGCCGATCATGCTGGTGAGGCTCATCACCAGTTCCTCGCGGATCGGGTCGATCGGCGGGTTCGTCACCTGCGCGAAGTTCTGCTTGAAATAGTCGTAGAGCAGCCGCGCACGGTCCGACAGCACGGCGATCGGCGTGTCGGTGCCCATCGATCCGATCGGGTCGTCGGCCTCCACCGCCATCGGCTCGAGAAAGCGGGTGATGTCCTCCTGCGTGTAGCCGAAGGCCTGCTGGCGCTGGAGCAGCGTGCCCTCTTCCGCCGGGATCGCCGCGAGTTCGGGCACTACGTCGGTGATGTCCTCGAGCTTGTACTGCGCCTGATGCAGCCACTCGGCGTAGGGCTCGGCCTGCGCGAGATCGGCCTTGAGCTCGTCATCCTCGATGATGCGGCCTTGCTCCAGATCGATCAGCAGCATCTTGCCGGGCTGCAAGCGCCACTTCCTGACGATATCGCCTTCCGCGAAGGGCAGCACGCCGCTTTCCGAGGCGAGGCAAACGATGTCGTCCTTCGTCACGCAGAAGCGCGCCGGACGCAGCCCGTTGCGGTCGAGCGTCGCGCCGATCTGGCGGCCGTCGGTGAAACACACCGAGGCCGGGCCATCCCACGGCTCCATCAGCGCGGCGTGATATTCGTAGAAGGCGCGCCGCTCGGGCGTCATCAGCGGGTTGCCGGCCCAGGCCTCGGGGATGAGGATCATCATCGCATGGGCGAGGCTGTATCCGCCCGCGATCAGCAGCTCCAGGGCGTTGTCGAGGCAGGCCGTGTCCGATTGCCCGTGCGGGATGATCGGCCACATCTTGTCGAGATCGGGCCCCAACAGCTCGCTTTCCATCGTGCGGCGGCGGGCGTTCATCCAGTTGACGTTGCCGCGCACCGTGTTGATCTCGCCGTTGTGGGCGATGAAGCGGAACGGATGCGCGAGCCGCCAGCTGGGGAAGGTGTTGGTGCTGAAACGCTGGTGGACAAGGCCCAGCGCCGAGACGCAGGCCGGGTCGCGCAGGTCGTCATAGAAAGAGCCGACCTGCGTCGCCAGCAGCAGCCCCTTGTAGACGACCGTACGGGTCGAGAAGGACGGGATGTAGGTTTCGACCACGCCGGGCAGGCCGTGCTTTTCGGCGAGCTGGGCGAGCGGGTTCTGCACCTGCTTGCGGATTGTCAGCAGCTTCCTTTCGAACGCGTCCTGATCGGCGCAGTTCGCCCCGCGGCCGATCACCGCCATCTCGATCACCGGCATCGAGGCGATCACCGCCGCGCCGAGGCCGGCGGGCGTGGTCGGAACCTGCCGCCAGCCAATGAAGCGCTGGCCTTCCTTGGCGGTGAAGGCTTCCATCCGCGCCTTGACGAAGTCGCGCGCGGCGGCGTCCTGCGGGAGGAAGCACATGCCGACGGCATATTCGCCCGGCGCAGGGAGATCGTGTCCTTCGCCTGTCGCCCATCGGCGAATCAGCGGATCGGGAATCTGAATCAGAATCCCCGCGCCGTCGCCCAGAAGCGGGTCCGCGCCGACCGCGCCGCGATGGTCGAGCTTCTCGAGAATCTCGAGCGCGCTAGCAATGATCGCATGGCTTTTCTCGCCCTTGATATGCGCAACCATGCCGACGCCGCAGGCGTCATGTTCGTTGGCGGGGTCATAGAGACCCTGGGCATTAGGGTAACCCATGCATCAAGTCCGTTCTGTCAGATGCCGAGAGGCGCGAACCTTGTCGCATGATCGCTCATGCAAAGGAACACGCCTCGGGCAGGTCTAGCGAGCACGCCTTCCCCCTGCGGGGTGGCCATTGCCCGTTTTCGCGGCCCTCATGCCGACAGGAAGCGGGTTTGGCAAGGGCTGCGCGCGAAGGAATATTTCTCGCAGACCTATTCAGACTTTAGGTTGATTGCGCAAAGCGCATATTTCGGGCCGCTCGGTTGCAGCTTTTGCGCGGAACGGTTTTGCCTCAGGCCGCCCCGCGGACACGCTCGAAGTGCGGCTGGAAGCGGTCGCGCGCGGCGCGCAACTGCTCTTCGCGGCGCGGCAGGCGGGGTGCGGGGCGGCCCTTGCCGCTCAGCGCTTCCAAAGCCTTCAAGGCCTCGGCAAGCGCGGCCTCGCGCGCGGCGAGATCGGCAGGAGCAAGGCTGCGGCCGGGCGACATCTCGCGGACCTCGTGGAGCGCGCCGGCAAAACGCTCGACCATCTCGGCGAGGCTGAGTTCGCTCACCGGCACCGCGCGCAAGCGGGCGAGCGCGGCGGTCCCCGGTGCCGCGGGCGGCGGGACGGTGGTGCGCAAGGGGCGTGCGGAGCTTTCGGGATGCGGATCGGCGGGCACAGGCTCGGGCTCGGGCGCCGCCGCGGGCGCTGCGGCAAGTTCGGGCGCGGCAACGGTCTCCTCGACCCACACGGCATTGCGCCCCGGCAGTTCGGCAAACTGGGAAAGATCGAGCTCGCGCGGTTCGGGTTCGGTCTGCTGCTGCGGCGCGGGCGCGGCTGCGGGCGACGGATCGTGGAGGTCGGCATCGCGCCACGCGGGCGTCGAGAAGGGCATGGTATCGACCGGATCGTCGAGCCGCAGCGACCCCAGATCCCGTACGGGGTCGATCGGCGTCACCCTCCGAGCGGCCATCTTGACCAGCGAGGGCCCGGGCAAACTCCGTCGGGCGGCCATATGGCCCAGCGCGGCAATCGCGAAAAGCAGCATGCCCAGCAGTCCTGCGGCAACCGCGGCGAGCACCGAATGCCCCGCGCTGCCCCACGTGCCCATCAGCGTGCGGTCCAGAAGCTGTTCGACGAGCGCGGCCGGCAACACCAGCACCACGCCTGCGCCGAGCAGCATGCCCCACACTCCCAGAAGCGGTGCGAAAGCCCGGTGTGCCGCGAGCGGCTTCCTGTCCGGGCGGCGGCTCTTCTTGCGTTCCCGCCGTCCCGGCTTGCCTTGCTGCCCCGATGCCATGCGACACTTACCCCGTTTGCGCGACGGCACGCGACGCGCCGCCATTGTCACCACGGGCTAGCAAGAGATGGTAAACGGAGAGATAACGGCGCGCATTGTGCGCCCAGTCATGGCGGGTGCGCACATGATCGACCGCGCGCGCCTTCATCGCCTCCCACTCCCCGCGATTGTCGAGCAGGCGGGCGAGCGCGGCGGCGCAGGCGGCCGGGTCGTCGGGGGCGAACAGCGTGCCGGTCTCGCCGTCCGCGATCAGTTCGCGGTGCCCGCCGACGCTGGACGCCGCGACCAGCCGGCGCTGGGCCATCGCTTCCAGCGGCTTCAGCGGTGTGACCAGATCGGTGAGCCGCTGCGCCTTCCTCGGATAGGCGAGCACGTCGACCAGCGAGTAGTAGCGCTCGACCGCAGTGTGGGGCACGCGGCCGGTGAAGATCACGGCTTGCGGATCGGGAAGCGCGGCCGCGGCGGCGCGCCAGGCCTCGTCCATCGGCCCCGCGCCCACCAGCAGCAGCCGTGCCTCGGGATGCGCTCCGCGCAGCAGCGGCATCGCTGCGATGAGGTCATCGACGCCCTCATAGGCATAGAAGCTGCCGATATAGCCGATCACCGGAGCCCCTCGCGCGATGCCGAGTTCGGCCGCCAGCGCCTCGTCGCGCGGGGGCGGATCGCCGAACAGGGACAGATCGACGCCGTTGGGCATGACATTGATGCGCGCCTCGGGAATGCCCCGCGATGCCAGATCGTCCTTGAGGCCGTGGCAGATCGTGAACAACGCATCCGCCGCGCGCGCCACGCGGGTTTCGAGCGCGCGGGTCAGGCGGTATTTGAGATTGCCCTCGGTGCCCGAAAGGTTGCCGACCGCGGCATCCTCCCAGAAAGCGCGGATCTCGTAGACGAAGGGCACGCCCAGGGCGCGCGCGGCGCGCTCGGCCGCCGCGCCGCACAGGGCGGGCGAATGGGCGTGGATGATGTCGGGGCGCCATTCGTCGGCGAGCTTGATGATCGCGGCAGCCAGCGCCTCGATCTCGCCGAGCTCGCGCAGCGGCGGCGGGCCGGCGGGCGTGCCGGGGGTGCGGTGGAAGATCAGCCCGTCAGCCTCCTCGCACGGGGCTGTAACCGCCGCCTCGAGGTTGTGCCGCTGTCCAGTGATCCCGCGCACTTCGATCCCGTGCCCCTCCTGCGCCTTCAGGATGGCGCGGGTGCGGAAGGTGTAGCCGCTGTGGAGCGGCAGCGAATGATCGAGGACATGGAGGACGCGGGTCATGGACCGTCCCTCTATCGCAGGCGTGCTTAACGCCGCGTCAACTGGCTGGGAGTAAGGCTCACCCATGACGCCAGCGCGGACCATGACCGACCGATGATCGACACCTTCGCCCTAGCCCTCGGCCATGGCCTGCTCGCTTTCGCGATGCTGCGGCTGGTGATGCGCGCCGGGCTCGACGAGGACCCGCTGATCTCCAGCATCAAGGCCGAGACCGCCAGCAACCGCAAGGCGGCCAGCGTTTCGGGCCGCAACGCTGCGCGCCGTTCGCGCGGGGCCGGTGCCGAAGCGGACGAACCTGCCGAGGGGCCGCAGTGAAGGACCTCTTCTTTCTCGTCTTCATCGCCTATGTGATGCTGCTCGGCCTCAGGCGCCCGTTCCTGTGGGTGCTACTATACATCTATATCGACATCCTCTCGCCCCAGCGGATCGGCTATTCGATCATCACCAGCCTGCCGCTGTCGCTGATCGCCTTTGCCGCGGCCTTCGGCGGATGGCTGGCGATCGACCGCAAGGACGGCGCGCGCTTCACCTTCCGCCAAGGGCTGATGCTGTGCCTCTTGCTCTATTGCTGGTGGACCACCGGCAATGCCGATTTCCCCGAGGAGGCGCTGACCAAGTGGGACTGGGTGTGGAAGGCGCTGCTGTTCGCGATCTTCCTCCCCCTCACCCTCACCACCCGCGCGCGGATCGAGGGGCTGGCGCTGTCGCTGGTGCTGAGCGTCGCGATGATCGTGATCGCCACGGGATTGAAGGTGGTGACCGGCGGGGGCGGCTATGGCGAGCTCAATTTCTTCGTCGACGACAACAGCGGCATTTACGAAAGCTCCACGCTGGCGACCGTCGCGATCGGGCTGATCCCCTTGCTGTGGTGGCTGGTGAAGCACGGGACGGTGTTCCCGCGCCATTGGACGGTGACGCTCTTCGCCGCCGCGCTGACCTTTGCCGCGCTGCTGGTCCCCATCGGCACCGAGGCACGCACGGGCCTGCTCTGCATCGCCGCGCTGGCGGTGCTGCTGCTGCGCTATTCCAACCGGCGCCTTCTGTTCATCGCCGGGGCCGGCATGCTCGGCCTTGCGGCTCTCCCCTTCCTCCCGCAATCCTATTACGACCGCATGGCGACCATCGCCGAACCGGGCGGCGACGAGAGCGCATCGACCCGCGTGGCGGTTTGGAACTGGACGCTGCAATACGTCCAGACCAAGCCGCTGGGCGGCGGGTTCGATGCCTACCGCTCGAACAAGTTCACCTACACGATGCCGGTCAAGAAGACCGACGGCAACACCACCACAATCGAATACACCGAGGTCGAGGACAAGGCGCGCGCCTACCACTCCTCGGTGTTCGAGATGCTGGGCGAACAGGGCTGGCCGGGGCTCGGGATGTGGCTGCTGCTGCACCTTGCCGGGCTGTGGCAGATGGAGCGCGTCCAGCGCCGCTGGAAGAAGGCCGCTGACGAGGAGACGACCCGCTGGATCGCGCCGCTGGCCGCGGCCCTGCAGATGGGCGCGGTGATTTATCTGGTCGGCGCGCTGTTCCAGGGAATCGCTTACCAGCCGGTGATGCTGATGCTGGTGGGCCTGCAGACCGCGCTCCACACATATTGTCTGCGCATCGATTCGGCGCGGGCGACGCTCGAACGCAGCGCCTCGCGCAAGGCTGCGGTCGACGGCCAGATGCACGGTGCCGTAGCGGCATAGCTGTCAGCGTTGCGTCGCCTGCGCGCTTGCGCCATGTAGCGCGGCGCAAGGCAAGCGAAGGCAGCCCCGGATCGGGCGCCTCGCCCACAAGAGGAGGAGCCCTGATGAACGCGCAGGATTTGGCCGCCAAGGTCGGCGAAGTGATCGGCACCAGTGATTGGGCCGAGATGAGCCAGGAACGGATCAACCAGTTCGCCGAGGCGACCGGCGATCACCAGTTCATCCACGTCAACGAAGAGATGGCGAAGATGACGCCTTTCGGCGGCACGATTGCCCACGGCTTCCTGACCTTGTCGATGATCCCCTATCTCGGCGCCCAGGGCGGCGCGCCGCGGGTCGATGGCGTCAAGATGGGCGTCAACTACGGCGGCAACAAGACCCGCTTCATCGCCCCGGTCCGCGCCGGCAAGCGCATCCGCGGCCACTGGAAGCTCATCGAAATGGTCGAGAAGCGCCCCGGCCAGTGGCAGCAGACCTGCGAGATCACCATCGAGATCGAAGGCGAGGAAAAGCCCGCACTGATCTGCGAGTGGATCACGCAATACTTCGTGTGATTTGCGTGCTGTGAGTCCCCGCGCAGGCGGGGATCTCCATCGGCAATGCAACATCGCCTGAGGCCCCCGCCTGCGCGGGGGCGCACCCCCAGACAAGGATACCCCCATCATGGCACGTGACGCCGTCATCGTTTCCACCGCCCGCACCCCCATCGGCCGCGCCTACAAGGGCGCCTTCAACGCCACCCCCGGGCCGACGCTCGGCGCCCTCTCCCTCGCTCCCGCGATCGAGCGCGCCGGGATCGAAGCCGGGCAGATCGACGATGTGGTGTGGGGCACGGTCCTCACCCAAGGCACCCAGGCCGGCAACATCGCCCGCCAGGTCGCGCTGCGCGCCGGTTGCCCGGTGGGCGTGAGCGGCCAGACCATCGACCGCCAGTGCTCCTCGGGCCTGATGGCGATCGCCACCGCCGCCAAGCAGATCATCGTCGACAACATGGACATCGTCGTCGGCGGCGGGCAGGACTCCATCTCGCTGGTGCAGACCCCCGAGATGCGCGTCTCGCCCGACCGCTCGCTGATCGCGATGCACAAGGATGTCTACATGCCGATGCTCGGCACGGCTGAAACCGTCGCCAAGCGCTACAACATCAGCCGCGAGGCCCAGGACGAATACGCCCTGCAATCGCAGCAGCGCACCGCGGCCGCGCAGGCCGAGGGGCGCCTGGATGCCGAGATCGTCCCCGTCACCGTCACCATGAACGTGGTCGACAAGGAAACGAAGGAAGTCTCGCAGAAGGAAATCACCCTCTCCAAGGACGAGGGCAACCGTCCTGAGACCACGCTCGAAGGCCTCCAGAGCCTCCAGCCGGTGATGGGCCCGGGCATGAACATCACCGCGGGCAACGCCTCGCAGCTGTCGGACGGCTCCTCGGCCGCGGTGCTGATGGAAGCCAAGCTCGCCGAACAGCGCGGGCTCCAGCCGCTCGGCCGCTATGTCGGCATGGCGGTCGCGGGCACCGAGCCTGACGAGATGGGCATCGGCCCGGTCTTCGCGATCCCGAAGCTGCTGAAGCAGACCGGCGTCAAGATGGAAGACATCGGCCTGTGGGAACTCAACGAGGCCTTCGCGGTGCAGGTGCTCTACTGCCGCGACCAGCTCGGCATCCCCAACGACATCCTCAACGTCTCCGGCGGCTCGATCTCGATCGGCCACCCCTACGGCATGACCGGCGCGCGCTGCACCGGCCACGCGCTGATCGAAGGCAAGCGCCGCGGTGCCAAGTATGTAGTCGTCACCATGTGCGTTGGTGGCGGCATGGGTGCGGCTGGTCTCTTCGAGGTCTTCTAAGCGGAACGCCCAAAGGCGAAAAATGAGCGGCGCGGGGGCAACTCCCGCGCCGTTTTTCATTGGCTCAGTCGCCCGACACCCACCATGCGACGAAACTCGCGTAGCTCGGCCACATGGTCAGCCCGGGCCGCGCATCGCGGGTCGCAAGCTTGGGGTCGTGCCAGTCCTCGCGGTCGACGGCGTAGACCTTGCGGTCCTTGATCCACAGGACATACCAGAGCCCTTGCGGGTCGCTGTAGTCCGACCGCTCCTCGCTTTGGGCGATGGCGAGGAATTCGGGATGCAGGCCGAATTCCTGCGTCATCGCCTGCGTCCAGCCCTTGAGCGTGACGAAGCTCGCGACCGGATCGCACAGCGACAGGTGCGTGCGCCGGGTCAGCACGCGGTCCATCCGGTAGGCGCGCATCAGATCGAGCGCGGCGGGATCGCGCACCCAGCCCAGTTCCTTCATCGCCGCGGCGACCTTGCCCGCCTGCTTGGCGGGCCGCGCGGCGGAGAACGGCTCGTCCTCGTCATCGGTCTGCTGCGCAAGGGCGTGGTCGAGATAGCGCCGCGCCGCCTGCGGATCGGCGATGATGCCGGTCTCGGCCGAGGGCGCGGGCAGCGGCGCGGCGGCGACCGCGATGAAGCTATCCGGCTCGCGCGTCGTCTCGGGCACGGAATCGTAGGGCAGCGTGTCCGGCAAGGAGTGGCGATAGCGCCCCTCCCACCCGATGCGCTTGAGCACGGCAGCGAACAGCGTGTCGATGATCAGGTCATTGTCGTCGTACCCGTCGAACCAGCCGCGTTCGAAGGTCTTGCCCGCCTTGGACTTCCACAGGGCCGCGTGCGCGGCGAGCAGGGCTGCCCCGCTCGCGAACTCTCCCGTCAGCGCGCGCCGGTAGAACTGCGCTTCGGCGACCTGGAACTTGGGCCAGCGGTTGCGCACCGTGCTGTCCTCCCAGTCCTGCCAACGCGCCATGTCGAGCGGGGCGCCACCGGCGATGGCATCGAGCAGGATGGCCTTGAACGAGGGGAAGAGATCGGGCTCCTTGCGCGGGTGGCGGGGCACGCGGGTGAGCGGCCGGCCGAGCAGATAGGCCGCGATGCGCACATCCGATTCGTCCGAATATTCATTCGGCCACACGGGCCCCCGCAACGCGCAGTAATCGACCATGCGTTCATGCTGATCGACCGCCCTGCCGAGGTAAAGGCGCGCCGCTTCGACATCGCCCTGCCCCCAGTAAAGCTTGGCCAGTTCGACATAATTGCGCACATGCCCGGCAATGTTCATCGTCGCCATGCGGGGATCGCCCTCGGCGATCTGGCGCTCGATCAGCCCGGCCTTGTCGAGCCCGCCCCACGCATCGACCTTGCCCTCGACGAAGTCGTGATAGAGGCCAAGCAGATAGGCGATCCGGCTCTTGGGCTCGGACGTCTTGTCCCCCAGCAGCTTTCCGAAAATCTTCCTGAACATCAGCGCCCCCTAGGGGCGTGATGGCCCCGCATCCGCCCGTTTGCAGGCGGCGCGGGGCCATGACAAGGTGTCAGCGCAGCGACACCACGTTGTCGGTCGCCTCGCGCACGCGGGTGCCGTTGAACAGGCTCATCATCGGCTCGTCCTGCACGGTCACGACCTGTGCGTTGCCGTAGCCGTTGAAGCCGGTCTTCATCGCCGCGCCGTAAGCGCCGAGCATGCCGATCTCGATATAGTCGCCCGCCTGGATGTCGGCCGGGAGCTTGAAGGGCCCCTTCATGTAGTCGGCATCGTCACAGGTCGGCCCGTAGAAGGCGAAGTCCTCGTCCTCCTCGATGAGGTCGTCCTCGAGCGCGCGCACCGGGAAGCGCCACGCGACGTGGGCGGCATCGTAGAGCGCGCCGTAGGCACCGTCGTTGATGTAGAGCTCCTCGTCGCGGCGCTTGTTCACCTGGACGATCATCGAGGAATACTCGGCCGACAGCGCGCGGCCGGGTTCGCACCACAGCTCGGCGTTGTAGGCGATCGGCAGGCTTTCGAAGTGCTTGGCGATGATCGCGAAGTAATCCTCCATCGGCGGCGGCTCGAGCCCCGGATAGGCACTCGGGAAGCCCCCGCCGACATCGATCATGTCGATGACGACCGACGCCTCGGCGATCGCCGCACGGGTGCGGTCGAGCGCCTGCACGAAGGCAAACGGGGTCATCGCCTGGCTGCCGACGTGGAAGCACACGCCCAGCCAGTCGCAATGCTGGCGGGCCTGCTGGAGCAGCTGGGGCGCTTCGATCAGGTCGCAACCGAACTTCGAAGCGAGCGACAGCTCCGAATACTCGCTCGACACGCGCAGCCGCACGCACAGACGCAGGTCGCGCGGCGCTTCGCCGGTCGCGGGATCGGTGCAGGCGGCGACGATCTTCTCCAGCTCCTCGTAGGTGTCGAGGCTGAAGGTGCGCACGCCGTGCTCGAAATAGGCCTCGCGGATTGCCGCCGGGGTCTTCACCGGGTGCATGAAGCACAGCACGGCGTCGGGCAGAATGCCGCGCACCAGCCGCACCTCGGTGATCGAGGCGACGTCATAGTGGGTGACACCGGCGCTCCACAGCACCTCGATCAGATCGGGCGCCGGGTTGGCCTTGACCGCGTAGAGCACCTTGCCCGGAAACTTCTCAACGAAGAAACGGGCGGCGCGCCGCGCGGCGTGCGGGCGGTTGAGGATGACAGGTTCGTCCGGACGGAGGTCGCGGACTACAGCCAGTGCGTCAGGATAGATGTGCAACTCAAGGGACCCCCAAAACGGCTCTGTTGAACCATAAAACGACAAGCTGCCTTGCGGTTTGGAAGTCCCCTTGGGGCAGCGGAAGCGCGCAGATAGGGCTTTGGGGGGGGAATGCAAATGAAAAATGCACCCCGCCCCGGAGAAATGTTACTTTTTGAAGACACAATCGGCGCGCGAGGCCGTTCGTGGCCGGAACGCGACCGCAATGTGACCGAAAACCGGGAGCTTTGCGCCGTTCCGGACGCGAATCAGAAGCCGATCTTCGGCACCTGATCGACCGTCCCCTGCTCGCTCGCGTCGAGCCGGTGGAAGTCGGCCTCGCCGAAACCGAGCATCCCGGCAAATAGGACCGCGGGGAAGGATTCGCGCGCGGCATTGAAACGGGCGACCGCGGCGTTCAATGCGCGGCGGGCGGCGGCAAGCTTGTCCTCGACATCGGCGAGCTCGCCCTGGAGCGACTGGAAATTGGCCGATGCCTTGAGGTCGGGATAGGCTTCGCCCAGCGCGATCAGATTGCCGAGCGCGCCTTTCAATTGCTGCTCGCTGCCCGACGACGGCGCGCCGCTGGCGGCGGCATTGCGCGCCGCGATCACCGCTTCGAAGGTCTCCGATTCGTGGGCGGCATAACCCTTCACGGTCTCGACCAGATTGGGGATCAGATCATGGCGCTGGCGCAGCTGCGCGTCGATATCGGCCACCCCCTGCCGCACGCCTTGCCTGAGGGCGACGAGCTGGTTGTAGACGACGATCAGGATCAGGACCAGCACCACGATCACCGCGAGCCCGAGAACAATCCAGAACACCATATCCCCTCCCCCAACAGAGCAACGCTTGTCATCGGCGGCCCGCTTAGCGCATATTCGTTAAGGGAGAGGTGTTATCAACAGAAAATGGCGGAACGCTTGGGATCGGATATCAACGCCCTGATGCAGGGCGGCCTGGCGGATTGGCTCGCCGGCCAGAACGAGATGCGCGAAGGCGCGAGGAAGCAGGCGACCAATCGCTGGGTGTGGAGTGCGGTGATCCTCCTCCCGGTGCTGGCCTTCGTATGGTTCTCCCCGGCAGCCGAATGGGGCATGACAAAGCTCCTGTCGGCGGGCGCGGTTCTGGGCGCGGGCTTCTGGGGATACCGCCCGATCGCGGCGGCCAAGCAGGCGATCAAGACCGGCATCAATTCCGCCATCGCCACCAGCTACGGCCTGGCCTATACCGCCGAAGTCGAGCCCGGCGCCGAATTCGAGGCCGCCCGCACCTATGGCCTGCTGCCCGGCTATGACAAGTCGAATTTCGAGGACCGCTGGTTCGGCCAGCTCGAGGGGCATGATTTCGACCTCTACGAATGCCATCTCGAGGAGCAGCGCGGTTCGGGCAAGAACCGGCGCTGGGTAACGGTGTTCCGCGGCCCGATCATCCGCATGGGCTTCGGCCGCAAGTTCCATTCCACCACCCTGCTCGAGCGCGCGGGCAAGCACAGGAAGTGGATGGGGCTCGGCGGGGCGAGCGACCATGTCAGCTTCGAGGGCCACCGCCTCGACCGCGTCGATCAGGTCCACCCGGCCTTCGGCGAGACCTTCGCGCTCTATTCCGACGATCAGGTCGAAGCGCGCGTGCTGGTGCACCCCAGCTATGTCGAACACCTTCTGCGGCTCGAAAGCGCCTTTGAGGCGCGCGAACTGCGCGCGCTGTTCATGCGCGGCGAGGTGATCATCGCGATCGAGGCGGGCGACCTGTTCGAAAGCGGCGGGATGGACGCTGCCAGGGACCAAGAGAACGCCGCGCGTGCCCAGCGCCAGTTCGGGGCGCTGGCGGGCCTCGCGCTCGCGATCAACCAGAACGAGCGCGGGCGGGTGCTGGAGCAGAACCCGCAAGGCAACGAAGCGCTTTAGGGCAGAGCTTTAGCGAGCCGGTTCCTCGCCCGCCGCGACCGCATAGGCGTCGCCGACGAGGCCGAGCAGCACGTCGATATTCGCGCGGATATTGGCCATCGTCACCCCGTGATCGAGCACATGGTAGCGCGTGAGGATCAGCGACTTCTCGGTGAAATCGGCGGTCGTGCCGATCGCCGCCAGATCGTCATTGGCCTTGGCGAGCGTCTGGTAGGTGGTGCCCGCGGGCAGGTCGTAGCGCGCCTGCATCATCACCCCCTGGCAGCCCGGAACGCCCTCCACGTCGCAGGCGGTCCCGAACAGGAAGTAGATGATCCCGTCCTCGCTCTCGGCGGCAAGATAGGTCTCGTTCGGCTTGCCGGTTTCCTTGATCGTGTGCCCGAGCGACTTGACGATCGCCTCCAGATCAGCCTGCTTGACAGACACGACGACGCGCTTGGCATCGTAGCTCTGCGCCGCCACGGGCGCTGCCGCCCCCGCGATGGCGAGTGCGGCAGCGATGGTCAGAAATCTTGTCATAGGTGTGCCCCCCTCACCCGGCCGTTCAGCTCAGCCGGTCACGGAAATCCTCGTAATCGAAGCGCTTGATGCAGTCGAGCGCGTCGGTCTCGCTGTCCCACATCCAGATGCTCGGCAGGGCGACCCCGTTGAAGGTGTTGGTCTTGACCATCGAATAATGCGCCTGGTCGAGAAAGGCGAAGCGCGCGCCCGGTTCGGCGGCGACCGGCAGGCGGTAGTCGCCGATCACGTCGCCCGCGAGGCAGGAGGGGCCGCCGAGGCGGATCGGGATCATGTCGGGATCGGTCAGCTCGCCGAGCATCGCCGGGCGATAGGGCGCTTCGAGCACGTCGGGCATGTGGCAGGTCGCCGAGATGTCGGTGATCCCCACCGGCATCTCGTTGAAATGCGTGTCGAGCAGCGTACCGACCAGAATGCCGGCATCGAGCGCGACCGCCTCGCCCGGTTCAAGGATGATCTGGCAGCCAGTGTCGGCGGCGGCGTCCTTGAGGAACTCGACCAGCTCCTCGCGCTGGTAATCGGCGCGGGTGATGTGGTGGCCGCCGCCCATGTTGATCCATTTGAGCTGGTCGAAGAAGGGCTCGATAACGTCGAACACGCGGTCCCAAGTCGCCTTCAGCGGCTCGAAATCCTGTTCGCACAGGTTGTGGAAGTGGATGCCCTCGACGCCTTCCATGTGCTCCTCGGTGAGCTGGTCGAGCGGGAAGCCGAGCCGCGAGCCGGGGGCGCTGGGGTCGTACTTGGCGACTTCGCCGGTGGGGACCTGCGGGTTGATGCGCAGGCCCACGCTGACGGGAGCGCCGTTGGCCGCGGCTTGTTCGAGGATCAGCCGCGCGCGCTGGTGCTGGAAGGGCGAGTTGAAGATCACGTGATCGGAGAGGCGGCAGATCTCCTCCAGCTCCTCGGGCTTGAAGGCGGCCGAGTAGGTGGCGATCTCGCCGTCGTAGAACTCGGATGCGAGCCGCGCCTCCCACAGGCCCGAGGTCGAGACCCCGTCGAGATATTCGCCGATGATCGGCGCGGCCGACCACATGCTGAAGGCCTTCAGCGCGGCAAACACCTTGATGTCCGCCCCATCGGCCGCCGCCGCATCGCGCACCGCCGCCAGCACGCGGCAATTCTCGCGCAGCTTCGCGGCATCGACCACGAAGGCGGGGCTGTCGACGCGCGACAGATCGAAATGGGCAAAGGCCCCGGGATCACCGGCCTTGGTCTGCATGGCTATTTGTCCGTTAGGGAAGGAAGAGAAAAGCGCACGACGCGGCCGCCGTTCACGTCGGTGACGTAGATATGTCCGTCAGGCCCGATCGCAAGGTCATGGCCGAGGCTCGCGCCCTCGCCGGGCAGGCCGATGTCGTACGAGGCTTCGACCTTGCCGCCCGCCGCATAGATCCGCACAACCGCGCCATTGCGGTCGGCGCCGTCGCGGCCCTCGACCGCGAGCAGGCGCCCGCCGCCGAGCGGCTTGAGGCCATAGGTGTGATTGCCCGCAGGCGAGGGCCATGTGGCAACCTCCTTGCCCGCATGGTCATGGACCGCGATCCGCGCATGCTCGCGGTCGGCGACGTAGATGTGCGCCTCGTCCACCGCGATCGCGTGGGCGACCTCGAAGTCGCCCCAGTCGCGGATGAATTTTCCGTCCGGCGCGAACTCGGCGACCCGGGTGTTCACATAGCCATCGGCGACGAGCACGCGGCCGGGGAGGAAGGCGATATCGGCGGGGCGGCCGAAATGGCTGGCGTCCTGCTTGGTCACGCCCTGCTCGCCAAGCGTCAGTTCAAGCGCACCTTCGGGGCTGAAGCGAAGCACCTGCTCGCGGGCGACGTCGGTGATCCAGACCTTGCCCGCGGGGTCGATGGAAATGCCGTGGGGCATGATGAATTGCCCCGCTCCCCACTGGGCAAGCAGCTTGCCCTCGGGCGAGAACTTGAAGACGGTGGGTTCGGCGATGGGCTCCTTCGGGAACGGCTCGGCCCACTTGCGCCCGGCGCGGTGGAGCACCCAGACATTGCCCGCAGCGTCCACATCGACCCCGCTGACCTCGCCGAACTTCGCGCCAGCGGGGATGGCGGGCCAACCGGCATCCACGACAAGCGCGGGCACTTCCTCGCGGGGTGGGAGCGGAGCGTCGCAGCCCGCCAAAGCCATCGCAAAGGCCGCGACACACGCCCCACATGCCCGCATCAGAAGGAAACCGGCCCTTGCAGCTCCTCGACCGTCCATGGCAGGCCGTGTTCGTTGAGCATCGCCATGAAGGGATCGGGGTCGAGCTGTTCGATGTTGAACACGCCCTCACCCTGCCATTCACCCTTCACCATCATCGCCGCGCCGATCATCGCGGGGACGCCGGTGGTGTAGCTGACCGCCTGGTTGCCGGTCTCCTCATAGGCCGCTTCGTGCGAGCAGATGTTCTTGATGTAGAACGTCTTCTCGCCGCTGCCATCGAGCGCCTCACCGGTCGCGATCACGCCGATGTTTGTATTGCCCTTGGTAGTCTCGCCCAGCGTCTCGGGCTTGGGGAGGACGGCGGCGAGGAATTGCAGCGGGATGATCTCGCGGCCCTGATACTTCACCGGCTCGATCGAGGTCATGCCGACGTTCTGGAGCACGGTGAGGTGGGTGATGTACTGGTCGCCGAAGGTCATCCAGAAGCGCGCGCGCTCGAGCTCGGGGACGTACTTGGCGAGGCTTTCCAGCTCCTCGTGATACATCAGGTACATGTTCTTGGGGCCCACCGCCTCGAAATCGAAGCCGACCTTGGTGCTCATAGCCGGGGTCTCGACCCATTCCCCGTTCTCCCAGTGGCGCGCGGGGGCGGTCACTTCGCGGATGTTGATTTCGGGGTTGAAGTTGGTGGCGAAGTGCTGGCCGTGGTCGCCGCCGTTGCAATCGAGGATGTCGAGCTGGCGGATGGTCTTCAGCTTGTGCTTCTTGAGCCACATGGTGAAGACCGAGGTGACGCCCGGATCGAAGCCGCTGCCCAGCAGCGCCATGAGCCCTGCATCCTTGTAACGCTCGTGATAGGCCCACTGCCACTTGTATTCGAACTTGGCCTCGTCCTTGGGCTCGTAGTTCGCGGTATCGAGGTAATCGACCCCCGCCTCGAGGCAGGCGTCCATGATCGGCAGGTCCTGATAGGGGAGCGCCAGGTTGACCACGAGGCCGGCGCCGGTCTCGCGGATCAGGCGGACCATCGCGGGGACTTCCTCGGCGTCGATCTCGTAGGTGGCGATGTCGCGCCCGCAGCGCTCCTTCACCGATTTCGCGATGGCATCGCACTTCGATTTGGTGCGGCTGGCGAGGTGGATGTCGGGGAAGATCTCGGGGTTGAACGCCATCTTGTGGACGCAGACCGAGCTGACGCCGCCGGCACCGATGACGAGGACGGTTTTGGATTGTGCTGCCGACATGGGAGGAACCTTTCGTGAAGCGATGCGAATCTTGCGCGGGCCCTACCCCAACGCACTCTGCGCTACAAATGATCCGCATTTCCTACAGGCGCGTGATTTGCCATAGGGAAGGCATGACAAGTTTTTGCCGCCCTTCCCCGACCCGCCCATCGCAACCCGGGAGCCGCGCGCGGGGAGCCTTTTTCCGCTTCTGGACAGTGTCTCATGTGTCTCCAACAGACAGGTTGGCGCTGCCGTGACTGAACGAACCCCCACCAGCGCAGGCGTGATCGCGGCGGCCGAGTCGGTCGCGGGCATCCTGCCCCCCACCCCGCTCCTGCCCGTCACCATCGGCGGCGTGCGCGCATGGGTGAAGGCCGAGACGCTGCAACCGATCGGCTCGTTCAAGATCAGGGGCGCGTGGTGGCGCCTGTCGAACCTGACGCCCGAGGAACGCGAAGGCGGCGTGGTGGCAGTGTCGTCGGGGAACCACGCCCAAGGGGTCGCGTGGAGCGCGAGGCGGCTCGGGATCAGGGCCGCCATCGTCATGCCGCACGATGCGCCGGCGGTGAAGCTCGCCAACACCAAGGCACTCGGCGCCGAGGTGGTGCTCTACCAGCGCCCGGGGGAAGACCGCGATGCGGTCGCCGCCAAGCTGATCGATGAGCGCGGGGGCACCCTCGTCCATGCCTTCGGCGATCCGTGGGTGATCGAGGGACAGGGCAGCGCCGCAATCGAGATCGCCGCCCAGCTCGGCCGCGCGCCCTCGCGCATTGTCGCCTGCTGCGGCGGCGGGGGGCTGACCGCGGGGTTGGCGCTCGGTGCGCCGACGGCAATGGTCCATCCGGTTGAGCCGGTCGGCTGGGACATGGTCGGCCAGGCGATGGCCAAGGGCGAGCTGGTCCACGCCGCGCCGGACGCGCCCAAGACCATCTGCGACGCGCTCCAGCCCAACGTCACCAAGCCGCTGAACCTCGGCCTCCTCAAGGGCCGCGCCGAGCCCGGCGTCACCGTCACCGACGACGAGGTGCGCGCCGCCCAGCGCTTCGCCTTCGCAGAGCTGCGCCTCGTGGTCGAACCCGGCGGCGCGGCGGCGCTCGCGGCGGCGCTGGCGGGCAAGGTGCCGGTCGACGCGGACACCGTCATCATGCTCACCGGCGGCAATGCCGACCCGGCCGCCTACGCCGCCACCCTCTCAGGTGGCTAACATGCCTGTGGAAACCGTCACATTGACGAAACGCGCGGCGAATACGACAACAGCTTGACGTAACGGCAAGGACCCCCTCCCCTCATGGCTACACAGGCAAAGCGGATCATCGAAGACGCGGTGATCCGCAAGGATGCGAAAGTCAGCGACAAGCTGCTCGACAAGGCGTTTGCGCTCGCCTTCAAGGGGCTGGTCTATGCCCAGATCTGGGAAGACCCCGTGGTCGACATGGAGGGGCTAGACATCCGGCCCGACAGCCGCGTGATGTGCATCGCCAGCGGCAGCTGCAATGCGCTGTCCTACCTGACGGCCAACCCCGAAAGCGTGACCGCGGTCGACCTGAACCACGCCCACGTGGCGCTCGGCAAGCTCAAGATCGCGGCGATCAAGCATCTGCCCAACTACGAACGCTTCCACCGCTTCTTCGCCCATGCCGACCACAAGGAGAACGCGGAGGTCTACAAGACCATGATTGCGCCCCATCTCGACGCGGAAAGCCGCGCCTATTGGGAAAAGCGCGACATCCGCGGGCGCAAGCGGATCAGCTATTTCACCAAGGGCATCTACCGCAAGGGATTGCTGGGCAATTTCATCGGCCTCGCCCACGTCTTTGCCAAGCTTTACAAGATCGACCTGTCGAAGGTGCTCGAAGCCCAGACGCTCGAGGAACAGCGCGAGGTGTTCGAGCGCGAGCTTGCGCCCGTGTTCGAGAAGAAGTTCATCCGCTGGCTGACCGACCAGCCCGCCTCGCTGTTCGGCCTCGGCATTCCGCCTGCGCAGTTCGAGCATCTTGCGGGCGATGAACGCATGGCCGAAGTGCTGCGCCGCCGGCTCGAGAAGCTCGCCTGCGACTTCGAGGTCAAGGACAACTACTTTGCCTGGCAGGCCTTCGGGCGCGGCTACAGCCGGTCGGAAAACGCGCCGCTGCCGCCCTATCTCCAGCGCGCCAACTGGACCGCGATGCAGGAGCGGGTCGATCGGCTCGAAGTCACCCGCGCCAACATGGTCGACTGGATCGGGGCCCGCGAGGAAGCGAGCATGGACCGCTTCGTGCTGCTCGACGCGCAGGACTGGATGAACAACGCCCAGCTCGATGACCTGTGGACCAAGATCACCCGTGCCAGCCGCCCCGGCGCCCGCGTGCTGTTCCGCACCGCCGCCGAGCCGAGCCTGCTGCCGGGCCGCCTCGACGATGCGATCCTTGGCAAGTGGCGCTACCTTGAGGAGCTGTCCGCCGATCTCACCCGCCGTGATCGCTCGTCGATCTATGGCGGCGTCCACGTCTACGAGCTGGCGTGATGGCATCTGCGCCCAGCCCCACCCACGCCGCGCTGATGGACGAGGTCTATCGCGGGCAGCGCCACATCTATGACTTCACCCGCAAGTACTACCTGTTCGGGCGCGATACGCTGATCGCGGGGCTGGATGCGCGCCCCGGCATGCGGGTGCTCGAAGTCGCCTGCGGCACCGGGCGCAACCTTGCCAAGGTGGCGCGCGCGTGGCCGGGGGTGCGATTGTTCGGGCTCGATATCTCCTCCGAGATGCTCAAGAGCGCGCGTGCGGCGCTGGGCGAGGAGGCACGGCTGGGCGAAGGCGATGCCTGCGCCTTCGATCCCGCCAGCCTGCTGGGCGAGCCCGCTTTCGAGCGGATCGTGCTGTCCTATTCGCTCTCGATGATCCCCGACTGGCAGGGTGCGCTCAAGCATGCGGCGGGGCAGCTGGCGGCGGGAGGCGAGCTTCATGTGGTCGACTTCGGCGATCTCGGCGGGCTGCCGGGGCCGTTCCAGCGGGGCCTCAGGGCGTGGCTCGCGAAGTTCCACGTCGAGCCACGGGTGGACCTGCCTGCCCTTGCCGCCGAGGTGGCGGCTGCGCGGGGGCTGGTGCTCGAGAGCAGGCGCGGGCCGCTCGGCTACTACCAGCTCCACGTGCTGCGGGCGCGCTAGCGGCTGGCGGCGCTGACCTCGGCGACCCGGGCGAGCACCATGTCGGCGTGCTCCTTCCGGCAGATCAGCAGGTCGGGCATGTAGGTATCGGCCTGATTGTAGACCAGCGGCGTGCCGTCGATGCGCGAGACGTGGAGGCCATGCGCGAGCGCAACGGCGGCGGGGGCGCAGCTGTCCCATTCGTACTGGCCGCCGGTGTGGAGGTAGATGTCGGCCTCGCCCAGGATCACCGCCATCGCCTTGGCCCCGGCGCTGCCCATCGGCACCAGCTCGGCGCCGATCATGGCGGCGACGGCCTCGGCCTCGGGAGCAGGCCGCGTGCGGCTGACGACCATCCTGAGCACCTCGGGCGCAGGCGGCACGGGGACAGGCTGGTCAGAGCGCAGCACCCTGCCCTGATCCGGCAGCGCCACCGCGCCGAGCATCGGCACGCCATCCACCGCCAGCGCGACATGCACCGCCCAGTCGGCCCGCGCCTCGCCATACTCCCGCGTGCCGTCGACCGGATCGACGATCCACACCCGCGAGGCGGCCAGCCGCTCGAGGTTGTCCTTCTCCTCCTCCGACAGCAGCGCGTCCTCGGGCCGCTGCGCGCGCAGGGCGTGGCAAAGGAATTGGTTGGCCGTCGCATCCCCAGCCTTCCCCAATGCCTTATCGGCGAAGACGCCGCTCGTCCGAACGGCGATCAGCAGCTGCCCCGCCACTTGCGCGAGGTGGGCGGCAAGCGCGGCGTCGGTCATGGCCATCGGGGCTTCCCTCACTTCAGCGGCATCAGCTTGCGGACGATATATTCCGCCGCCTCTTCGACGCTCATCGCGCCGGTGTCGATGCGGATCTCGGGGTCCAAGGGCTCTTCATAGGGGCTGTCGATCCCGGTGAAGTTCTTGAGAGTGCCCGAACGCGCCTTCTTGTAGAGGCCCTTGACGTCGCGCGCTTCGGCGACCTCGAGCGGGGTGTCGACGAAGATCTCGATGAACTCGCCTTCCGGGAGCATCGCCCGCACCATCTCGCGCTCGGCGCGGAAGGGACTGATGAAGGCGGTGAGCACGATCAGACCCGCATCCGCCATCAGCTTGGCCACCTCGCCCACGCGGCGGATGTTCTCGATCCGGTCGGCCTCGGTGAAGCCGAGGTCCTTGTTGAGGCCGTGGCGGACATTGTCGCCATCGAGCAGGAAGGTGTGGCGGTTCATCAGCGCGAGCCGCTTTTCGACCTCGTTGGCGATGGTCGACTTGCCCGCGCCCGAAAGCCCGGTGAACCACAGCACCCGCGGTGTCTGGTTCTTCATCGCCGCGTGATCGGCGCGGGTGATGTCGGTCGGCTGCCAGTGGACGTTCTGCGCGCGGCGCAGGCTGAAGTGGAGCATCCCGGCGGCAACGGTTGCGTTGGTCTGCTTGTCGATCAGGATGAACCCGCCCAGCGTGCGGTTGTCGGCATAGGGCTCGAACACGATCGGCTTGTCGGTGATGATCTCGGCGACGCCAATGGCGTTGAGATCGAGCGTCTTGGCAGCAATGTGCTCCATCGTGTTGACATTGACGGCATACTTCGGCTGCTGGACGGTCACCGAGACGGTCTGCGTGCCCAGCTTCAGCCAATAGGCCCGCCCGACCACCATCGACACATCGTTGAGCCACACCAGCGTCGCCTCAAACTGGTCGGCGGCTTCGGGGGGCTGGTCGGCCGCCGCGATCACGTCGCCGCGCGAGCAATCGATCTCGTCGGCAAAGCACAGCGTCACCGATTGGCCTGCGACCGCTTGGTCGAGATCGCCGTCGAGCGTGACGATCCGCGTCACCGTGCTGGTCTTGCCCGAGGGCAGCACCCGGACACTGTCGCCCGGGCGCACCACGCCGCTGGCGATCAGCCCCGAGAACCCCCGGAAGTCGAGATTGGGGCGGTTGACCCATTGCACCGGCAGGCGGAACGGCTTTTCCGCATCGACCGAGGACAGCACCTCGACGCTCTCGAGATGCTCGATCAGGCTCGGCCCGGCATACCACGGGGTGTTGGCGGACAGCGTGGTGATGTTGTCGCCCTTGAAGCCCGAAATCGGCATGGCCGTGAAGCTCTCGATCCCGATGCTCTTTGCGAAGGCGGCATAATCGGCAACGATGTCGTCGAACACCTGCTGGCTATAGCCGACGAGGTCCATCTTGTTCACCGCCAGCACCACGTTGCGGATGCCGATCAGGTGGCAAAGGTAGGAGTGGCGCCGCGTCTGGACCAGCACGCCCTTCCTCGCATCGACGAGGATCACCGCGAGGTCGGCGGTCGAAGCGCCGGTCACCATGTTGCGTGTGTATTGTTCATGCCCCGGGCAATCGGCGACGATGAACTTGCGCTTTTCGGTGTTGAAGAAGCGGTAGGCGACGTCGATCGTGATCCCCTGCTCGCGCTCGGCGGCGAGGCCGTCGACCAGCAACGCAAAATCGATCTCCTGCCCTTGCGTGCCGACCTTCTTGCTGTCGCTCTCCAGCGCGGCGAGCTGATCCTCGAAGATCATCTTGCTGTCGTAGAGCAGCCGCCCGATCAGGGTCGACTTGCCGTCATCCACGCTGCCGCAAGTGATGAAGCGCAGCATCGACTTGTTCTGGTGGGTGTCGAGATAGGCGTCGATGTCCTCGGCGATGAGGGCATCGGTTTGGTAGACGCGGTCCATCAGAAATAGCCCTCCTGCTTCTTCTTCTCCATGCCCGCGCCGCCCGCATCCTTGTCGATCACGCGGCCCTGGCGTTCGCTGGTGGTGGTGAGCAGGGTTTCCTGGATGACCTCCGACAGGTTGGTCGCCGTGCTCTCGACTGCGCCCGTCAGCGGGAAGCAGCCGAGCGTGCGGAAGCGGATCGACTTGTCGGTGATCTCCGGACGGTAACCCAGCACGCGCTCGAGCCGGGGGATGTCATCGGCCATGAACAGCTGCCCTTCCCACACGAAGGTCGGGCGAACGGCGGAGAAATAGAGCGGCACGATCTCGATCCGGTTGAGCTGGATATACTGCCAGATGTCGAGCTCGGTCCAGTTGCTGATCGGGAAGACGCGGATGGACTCGCCCTTGTTCTTGCGGGCGTTGTAGAGGTTCCAGAGCTCGGGTCGCTGGTTCTTGGGGTCCCAGCCGTGGCTGGCGGTCCGGAAGCTGAAGATGCGCTCCTTGGCGCGGCTCTTCTCCTCGTCGCGCCGTGCGCCGCCGAAGGCCGCATCGAAGCCGTGGTGGTCGAGCGCCTGCTTCAGCCCCTCGGTCTTCCACATGTCGGTGTGCAGCGGGCCATGATCGAAGGGGTTGATGCCCTTCTCGGCCGCCTCGGGGTTCTGCCAGACGAGCAGTTCCATCCCCGCATCACGGGCGGCCTTTTCGCGCAGGGCGTACATGTCGCGGAACTTCCAGGTCGTGTCGACATGGAGCAGCGGGAACGGCGGGGGCGAAGGGTAGAAGGCCTTCTTCGCAAGGTGCAGCATCACCGCGCTGTCCTTGCCGACCGAATACATCATCACCGGCTTTTCCGCCTGCGCCACAACCTCGCGCATGATGTGGATCGCTTCGGCTTCAAGACGCTGGAGATGCGTTAGCGTTGCGGGATTGCCGGGGTGCGACATGGTGGGCTCCAAGGGTGGTCTGATTGCGGCTTTGCCAATTCGCCGCCAGCGCCTTATGGCAATACTCCCATATGGGAGCAAAGCGCGCATGGCTATTCTACCAGCCCAGCAAGCCGATCTTTTTCTGCCGCTTGTCGAGGCCACCGGTGAGCCGTGGCAGTGGGACGCGTTCCTGAGCCCCCTCATCGCGCGCACGCAGGCCCGGCGCGGAGTCATCCTGATCGCTCCGCTGGCGGCGCGGCAGGGCGAGCCGCCCCTGGCCATCCAGAGCGCTGCTCCGCGCGCGGCGCACGAACCTGCGCTTGATCCGGGCATTTTCGCAAGGCTCGGCCTGCGCCCGCTGGATGGCTTGCGGACCGGCCGCGTCTATGCGCTGGAGGAACTGCTCGATCACGATGACCCCGCTCGCCGGGAGCGCCAGCGTGCCGCGCTTTTCGCCGATGGTATCGGTTTCGCGCGAGTGATGCGGGTGGCCGGCGAACAGGCGGCTGAAGCGTGGGTGCTGCTGCTGCGCGAGCGTGAGGATTTCACCGCGGGCGCAGCCGCGCTGCTGTCATCGGCAGCGCCTTACCTGCGCGCGGCAATTGGCGCTTCGGCGATGTTGGCACAGGAACGTCTGGCGCGCAGCATGGCCGAAGCGGCGCTGGCCCGCCTCGGCATCGGACAGGTGGCGCTGGACGCCTCGGCCCGCGTGACGCGCGCCGACCCGATCGCCGAGCGCAACCTCGAATTCGTCGCCCTGCCCGGCACACGGCCGTCACGCAAGCTGTTGCTGCCCCCCACCGCGGCAGAGAAGCTCGAACGCGCATGCGCCGCTTTCGCTGCGAGCGCGGACGGCGCGCCTCCCGATCCGGTGCTCATTGCGCCCACGGATCGGCCGCCGCTGCTGGTGCGTCCGGCCCCGCCACTGACCGCGCGACATCTTCCGGGCAGCCGCCCTGTCGCGATCGCCACGCTGCGCTTGCCGATGCGTGAAGACGAGCGGCTGGGCGCTGCCGTGCTGCGCGCGCTCTACCAGCTCTCCCCGCGCGAGGCCGAGCTTGCCGAAAAGCTCAGCCGGGGCGAAATGATCGTCGAAGCGGGCCGCGACCTCCACCTCACTGCGGAAACGGCGCGCAATTACTCCAAGCGGATCTATGCGCGCACGGGGACGCGCGGGCAGGCGGATCTGGTCCGCGCGATCTTGTCCAGCCTTGCTCCACTGGCCTGAGCCGGTGGCTGTCACCTGTCGCCGCATTGGCGTCTCGTCAGGATTTGTTCGCGCCATATGCGATGGCAAGGGGAGTGCCGGGTCTGGCGCTCCCCTGCAAGTTCAGGCGATATCGCGGGCCAGTTTCGCCGTTCAGCGATACCCCCAAGATACCTCCGCACATTCGTGCAAGCGTCGATTTTGCAGACCGGGAACCGTTGACCCATCCGCTTCGAAAAATTGCAATTTCAGTGAGTAAGCGCCTAAAGGACCAATCTCGCCAACATCCACATGGCCATCGCGACCATCATCACGTTCTCGGTCAAAGAGATGAAGCCGAGAGGCACGTTACTGTCACCGCCAACGCAGGCGCACTTCAGCTCGCGCCGGTCAATGTAAACCGCCTTGAAGACCGATACGGCGCCGATCGTCCCGATGAACAGCGCCACCGGGATCGACAGCCAATGGAGCGCACCAGCTACCATCAGCACCCCCGCAAGGCCTTCGGCATAGGGATAGATCGTCCCGTAAGGCACCCAGCGCTGCGCGAGCAGATCGTAATTCAGGAACATGGTCGCAAACTTGTCGACATTCTGAAGCTTGAGCAGCGCGAGCACACACATGCTGAAGGCAATGAACCACTCGGCCACCCGGACGCTGAGCATGGTGCCGTCGACCGCAAAGCCCGTCGCCATCGCCATCACCGCAGTCATGGAGAAAAGGGCAAGGACCGGGCGGTAGGATGTCGCATGGGGATCGGCAACCTTGAGGCCGAGGAAGCGGCGCAGATCATCATGCCCCCCGACCCGATGCCCGCCGATGAAGGTCTGGGGGGTGGTGGCGACACCATGCTCGGCCTTGAAGGCCTCCACTTCAGCGCGGGTTGCCAGATGCCGGTCGCGCACGGTGTAGCCGCGGGATTCGAGAAGGTACTTGGCCTTGAGCCCATAGGGACAGACGTGACCGGGCATGACCATGCGGTGCAGTTCGGCGGTGGCAGAGACTTTGGGCATTGGTGAAATTCCTTTGATTCGGAAGCAATGCCACGCATATAGGTTCCGTACCATAGTACGGGATCAAGTGGGTAAATGAAGATTGGCGATCTGGCCCGTGCGGGCGGCGTGAATGTTGAGACGATCCGGTATTATCAAAGGCGCGGCCTGTTGACCGAGCCGCCGCGCATGCAAGGGCCGCGTCGCTACAGCCACGACGATCTCGACCGTCTGCGCTCGATCCGAGCGGCTCAGACCGCAGGCTTCACGCTCGACGAAATTGCGACCCTGCTTGCGCTCGACAGCGCAGACCGGTCCGCGGCTCAGACATTGGCTCAGAGCCGCATCGACGCGCTCGACGCCAAGATCGCCACCTTGCAGACCATGCGGAGCGCGCTCCTCCGCCTGGCAGAAGCCTGCGCGGCGGGCGAAACGGGGCCGTGCCCGATCATCGCCGCTTTCAACCCTGAAACGGCGGGGACATGAATTCAGGGAAGCCGATAAGGGGTTTTCCGCGCGCCCGCGTATATGAGATGGGCAGGAGAAGTGTAATGGATCTCGATAGCAATCTTTCGCGGCTTGCTGGCGCACCCGTGCCCGATCTTTCCGCGATCGACGGAGCCGCGCTGGCAGTTCGGGCCCGGGTGGAGGCGCGACAAGCGCGCGGCACGCTGGCCGCGGCGATGGCGGCCGCGTTGGGGATCGGAATGGTGGGCGGCATGCAAGCTCCGGCATTGGCCGAAGCGCCGATGGCAGCCTTTGGCCCGGAGCTCTCGCTCACCCCCTTGATCGCGCTGGGGCAGCAATGACCGGCCGCCGCATCGCCTTTCTTGCCGCTTTGGTGATTGCGCTGGCGCTGGTGGGCGTTTGGTTGGGCCGCATGATCCAGCCCACGCCGCACCATAGCGGGGCAGAGCTGCATGCGCTGATGCATGACGGGCTCCAACTCGATGATGCGCAAGAGCGCGCGCTCGCTGTGCTGGAGCGCGATTTCGCGGCAAAGCGCGCTGCGCTCGAAGCGCGGCTGAAGGCCGACAACACCCGGCTGGCCGAGGCGATCGCCGCCGAACACCAATACGGCCCGCGCGTTTCGGCTGCGGTCGATGCCACTCACATGGCGATGGGCGAGCTTCAGAAAGCGACGCTCGAACACGTTTTTGCGATGCGCGCGATCCTGCGTCCCGAACAGCAGGCCAGGTTTGACGCGGCGATCGGTGAAAGCCTCGCGCAAACCGGCAAGTGAACAGCGACAATCCGGATGCGGCGCTGGTGCGCGGGGCGCTGGCAGGAAGGCAACAGGCGGCGCGCGAGCTGGTCGAAAGGCACCGCGAGGCGGTCTATCGCCTTGCCCGCAGCGCGACAGGCGATGAGGAAGAGGCTTTCGACATCACGCAGGAAGCCTTCGTCGCTGGGTTTGCCGCGCTCCATCGCTACGATCCGACGCGGCCGTTCAGAGGATGGATCGCGGCGATTGCACTGAACAAGTGCCGCGACCATGCGCGGCGGCGCGCCGTGCGCCGCTTTCTCAGGATGCCCATGCCCGACAATGCTTCTGATTGGATTGCAGAAGACACGCCATCGACCGAAACAATCGCCGCCGACCGCGCCGAATTGGCCGCCACTGCCCGCGCAATTGCCGCGCTGCCGGCCAGCCTCAAAGATGTGTTGATCCTGCGCACCATCGAAGGCCTCAGCCAGGAAGAGACAGCAGCAGCGCTCGGCATCAGCGGCAAGGCCGTCGAGACACGTCTCTACCGTGCACGGCAGAAACTTGGACAAGCCGTGAGGGGATAACGGTCGCCGCGCGTATAGGGGACATGACCTCTCCCGTTCTCACCCGCCGAGGCCTGCTTGCCGGAGCCGGCGCTGCATCTGCCTTGGCCGCCCTGCCCGCTTGGGCCCAGGGCCACTCCACGCACCCGATGAAGGGCGGCGCGCCGATCCGTGCCGGCTTCGACGAAGTGTCAGGGCCGGTAATCGACCTTGCCGTTGGTCACGGGCCGCGCATGGTGCAGGGCCGCAAGGGGCACGGCATCGCCGTCAACGGCTCGGTGCCGGGGCCGCTGATCCGGCTGCGCGAAGGCCAGATCGTCCGCCTCAACGTCACCAACCACCTCGCCGAGGACACCTCGATCCACTGGCACGGGCTGCTGGTGCCATTTCACATGGACGGGGTGCCCGGGATCAGCTTCCCGGGCATCCGGCCGGGGCAGACTTTCACCTACGAATTCCCGATCCGGCAGGCGGGCACCTATTGGTACCATTCGCATTCCGGGCTTCAGGAGCAGCAGGGTCATTACGGCCCGCTGGTGATCGACCCGGCGGGCGAGGAACCGGTCCGATACGACCGCGAGTTCATCCTGCTCCTGAGCGAGTTCACCCCGCTGCACCCGCACACGATCATGGACCGGCTGCGCAAGGGCGAAGGCTATTTCAACTACCAGCAGACCAGCTGGAGCGATGATTATCCCCTGTCCGCACAAGACCGCCGCATGTGGGCCGAAATGCGCATGCCCGCGACCGACATCGCCGACGTGACCGGCTCGACCTACACCTACCTCGCCAACGGGCGGGGGCCGAAGGAGGGGCTGGAATATCTGTTTACTCCCGGCGAGCGGGTGCGCCTCAGAATCATCAACGGCGCGGCGCAGACCTTCTTCAACCTGCGCATCCCCGGCCTGCCGATGACGGTGATCGCCTCCGACGGCCAGAACGTAAAGCCGGTAGAGGTCGACGAGTTCCAGATCGGCACCGCCGAGACCTATGACGTGATCATCGCGCCCACAGCCGAGGCCTACACGATCATCGCCGAGAGCATGGATCGATCCGGCATGGCGCTCGCCACCCTCGCCAGCCGCCCGGGTGCCCGCGCCGCGATTCCCCCGCCGAGAAAGCCTCCGCTGCTCGACATGGGCGACATGGGGATGAACCACGGCGACGGAGGTCATGGCGATCACAGCGGTGGCGGGCACAGCATGGAGGGCATGAAGATGCGCGACACGCTGCTGCTGCCGCCCGACGTGAAGGTGGGGCCGGGGATCGACATGGTTGCGATGGCGCCGGTCGACAAGCTCGGCGATCCCGGCCTCGGCCTGCGCGAAGTCGGGCACCGCGTGCTCACCTACCGAATGCTCTCCGCGCTGGAGCCCAACCGCGACACCCGCTCGCCGTCGCGCCTGCTGGAGCTGCACCTCACCGGCAACATGGAACGCTACATGTGGTCCTTCGACGGCGAGATGTATTCCGCCGTCTCCGACAAACCGATCCGTTTTGCCTGGAACGAGCGGGTGCGGGTGAAGCTCGTCAACAACACCATGATGGCGCACCCGATCCACCTGCACGGAATGTTCTTCGAGCTGGTCAACGGCGAAGACGCCGCCCACCAGCCGCGCAAGAATATCGTGATTGTCCAGCCGGGAGCCAGCGCACAGTTCGATCTGACTGCCAATGAGCCCGGCGACTGGGCGTTCCACTGCCATCTGCTGTACCACATGCATGGCGGGATGATGCAGACCGTGACGGTCATGGGGCCAGGTGACGCGAAGTGAATACCGCCCTGTCACTTGCCCTGCTGCTCGCTGCATCGCCGCCGGCTGCGCAGGACCCTCACGCCGGGCATGACATTCCCGCGCCAGAGCAAGACCCGCACGCTGGTCACGGCATGGCGAAGCCGGATCCCGATCCGCATGCCGGGCACGATATGCCAGCAGCGCCTCCAGACCCCCACGCCGGGCATGACATGTCCGCACCCGGCCAGCCCGCAGCCCCCGGCCCGGTCATGGAAACCCCGCCCCCTGCCGCCGCTGGCAGCGGTCCGCCGCGTGCTGCCGACGCGATCTGGGGCGCCGAAGCCATGCAGGCCTCACGCGAGGATCTGCGCCGAACTCACGGCGATTTCCCGGTGTTCTGGTTTCAGGGCGACCGTTTGGAAGCCCAGGTGCGCCAAGGTAAGGACCTCTACCTGTGGGACATTCAGGGCTATTACGGCGGCCCCACGGCACGGCTGTGGTTCAAATCCGAAGGCGAGGGTGAATTCGGCTCCAGCCCCGAGGTTGCCGAAGTGCAGGCGCTCTATGCGAAGGCCTTCGCACCGTTCTGGGATGTGCAAGCGGGTGTCCGCCACGACATCGGTGGGCCGGACACCACCCACGCGGTAATCGGCGTGCAGGGCCTTGCGCCTTACATGTTCGAGGTGGACGCCGCGCTGTTCGTCTCGCACCGCGGCGACATCACCGCCCGGATAGAGGCCGAGATCGACCAGCGCATAACCCAGCGCCTGATTCTCCAGCCCCGCATCGAAGCCAATCTGTCGGCGCAGGACATCCCGCTGCTGGGCGTTGGTGCCGGGCTCGACCAGATCGAGCTCGGCGTGCGGCTGCGCTACGAAATCCGCCGCGAATTCGCCCCCTATATCGGTATCGAGCAGGCATGGCGCACCGGCAATGGCGCAGAATTCGCCCGCGCCCGCGGTGAAGACCCTTCCGCCACCAGCCTTATCGCGGGCATCCGTTTTTGGTTCTGACAACACGAAGGAGACTTCCTCATGCGTATCCGAGCAATCCTTGCCGCCCTCGCCCTGACCGCGCTCACCCCCTCAGCGCTACTGGCTCACGTCGCGCTGACAGACTCCACACCGGCGGCAGGCAGCGAAATCAAGGCGCCAAAGGTCATCTCGCTGACCTTCAGCATGCCCGTCGATCAGGCGACGGCCGCCGCCAGCATCATCATGACCGCCATGCCCGGCATGGCGAACCACGGCGAAATGCCGATCCGCAACTTCACCGCAAGCTGGTCAGCCGATGGCAAGACAATGACCCTCACACTGAAGAAGCCCCTCCCCACCGGTACTTACGAAGTGCGTTGGCAAGCCGCTGCGGGCGATGGTCACGCCATGAACGGTACGTTGAGCTTCGAGGTCAGCTGACACCTGCCTTCGTTGCCCAAAAGCGACCTTCACCTTCGACGCCTCATCGCCATCGGGGCTCCGACCGAAGAGTTTTCCACGCACTGTGCGAATGGAAGATGCTTCAGTGCCCACCAGCATTTGGATGCTTCCCCAGCGCTATCGTCGCCGCATGACGACCTTACGGTTTCGGCCAGACAGGTGGATTGGGCAGATAGCGCTGGTTGTCGGCATTAGGGGGTATCGCAAGCCAGTTTGGCCGTTCAGCGATACCGCCAAGATACCCCACACAGTCGTTCAAGGATCGATTTTGCGGATCGGGAACCGTTGGCCCAACCACTTCGAAAAATTGCAAATTCAGTGAGTAAGCGACGAAACTTAAAGCGGAAACTCGAAGCCGTTCGAGTCCAACTCCCTGAATTTTTATCGTTTATTTTCAGTGATTTATTTTAATGGTAGCGGAGGAGGAACATTTAAAGAGCGCATAAGCAGCTGAGCTAGAACAAAAACACAGTCTGCGGATTTCATGATACCCCCTTCCGTACCCCCACATTTTGGCGATGCGGCAAAAGCAAGACGAACGTTCAATCGCGCACAATCAGCGGTTCCCCTCATCGTCTTGAGCTCCGCAAATGGACTGCTTTCCGAATGGCAGGTTTCAGTGGGAGAGACACGGCAAGCTGCCGTCCGATCCTCGGCTTAGCTTCCACTCCTCGCGACCAGAGCCAGTCGATCACATCCGCCAAGCTGAACGTCTGGTTCTTCCAGACGTGGGCATTCCGTTTTCGGCATCTGGCATTGGCCTCGCTCATAGCCGGTGATGGGTGGGAAACTACCGGTACACTCGATCTAACCTGCTGCGAGCAAGCGCCGCTGCGCATAAGGCCAGATCGCGCAAGCCGAGCTTTCCCTGCGTCATTCGCGTCCAAGTGCTCTCTGTCGACGCTATCGTGAATTGCGGTGACTACCCAGAGCAGGAGGCGCCGCCCAGCACGCAAAAGCGCGCGCAGTGGGGGTGGTTAAGCGCAACCGGCGCGCTCGCCTCGATCAGGCTCGCGCCGAGGTCGAAGCCCGGCTCGTACGGCAGCAGCGTGCAGGCGGCCACCCGCGGGGCAGGCTCGTGCTTGCGCTTCACCACCATGCGGCTGGAAGCGCACATCATCTGCGACGGGTTCTTGCCGAGAATGCCCCAGCACGCCTCGCTGATCTCGGCGATGTCGGCATAGGGGTCCATTGCCGGGAACAGCACAAGCTGCGCCGGATCATCGGCATCGAGCGGCAGGGCGTGGCGCGCGAACAAATCGCGATAGCCGGCGCGGGCCCCGGTCTCGCTCTCGTGTTCCAGTTGACGGCCGGCCACGGCGATCAGGAAGCTGTTTGCGGCCAGCCATTCCAACCCGGCCATCGCCTTGTCCCAGCTCACCCCGCGTTCGGCCTCGTGCACCTCGCGGGTGTAGTGATCGAGGCTGACCCGGATCGTCAGCCGCTCGCGCCCCTCGAGCGCCAGCAACTGGCTTTCGAATCGACGCATCGGCTGCATCGCGTTGGACAGCACCAGCACCGCGAAGCCGCGCGCGAGGCACAGCTGCAGGATCGGCAGCATGTCGGGGTTCATGAACGGCTCGCCCCCGGTGAAGGCGATCTCGCGGGTCGACAGGCCTTCGCGGGCGATCTCGTCGAGGTAAGTCTCGACCTCGGCCAGCGTCAGATAGACCAGCGCATCGTTGCGCGGCGAGCTTTCGATGTAGCAGGTGGTGCAGGCCAGATTGCACAGCGTGCCGGTGTTGAACCACAGCGTGTCCAGCCCGGTCAGCGCCACCTGCGCCCGCGGCTCGCCCTTGGCCGTCTGCCGGGGGTTTTCGAACTTGCCGGGCGCGAGCGGCCGGGGGGCTGTCAGGGCGAAGGGAGAAACGACGGTGGCCATGGCGGGAATACGTTTCACCTCGTCAAAAGATTACATAAGACACGCATGATCGCGTTTTGCTGTAACTGCATGGCGCTGCATTCCGAATAATGCGCAAGGCGCAAGGGAAAATCAAACAGGGGCCACGCCATGAACCTCGATAACAGTCGGCACTATTATGGCGAGGTCCTGCAAGGCTCGGGCGATCTTTTGACCGACGCCTGCACCATGGCCGACATGCCCCCGCGCCACGTGCTGGCTGCGCTTGCCAACGTCCATCCCGAGGTCAAGGCGCGCTATTACGGCTGCGGCCTCGTCGCCCCGGCGGCGATCGAGGGCGCGCGGATACTCGATCTGGGCTCGGGCTCGGGACAGGATGCCTATGTGCTGGCGCAGCTGGTCGGGCCCGATGGTGCGGTGGTCGGCGTCGATGCCACGCCGCAACAGCTCGAGCTGGCGCGCGCGCACCAGGAATGGCACCGCGAGCGCTTCGGCTATGCAGCGGGCAATGTCACCTTCCTCGAAGGCGATATCGAGCGGCTGGGCGAGCTCGGGCTGGAGCCGGGCAGCTTCGACGTGATCGTCTCCAACTGCGTGATCAACCTCGTCGCCGACAAGCAGGCCGTGTTCGCCGCCGCGCATGCGCTGCTGAAGCCGGGCGGGGAGCTCTATTTCTCCGACGTCTATGCCGACCGCCGTGTGCCAGCGCCGCTGCTCGATGATCCGGTGCTGCACGGCGAATGCCTGTCGGGCGCGCTCTACTGGGGCGATTTTCTGGCGCAGGCCAAGGCGGCGGGCTTTGCCGATCCGCGGTTGGTGAAGGACCGCCCACTCGGCATCGGCGATCCCGAAATCGCCGAGAAACTCGCCGGGATCCGCTTCTTCTCCGCCACCTACCGCCTGTTCAAGCTCGAGGGGCTGGAGCCCGAATGCGAGGATTACGGTCAGGCGGTGATCTACCGCGGCGGAGTGCTGGGGGAAGAGCGCGTCTTCACGCTCGACAAGGGGCACGTGATCGAGGCCGGGCGGGTGTTCCAGGTGTGCGGCAACAGCTGGAAGATGCTGGCCGAGACGCGCTTTGCCACGCATTTTGACTTCATCGGCGATTTCAGCCGCCATTTCGGCGTGTTCGAGGGCTGCGGCGGCGGCCTGCCGTTCGATGTGACGCAGGACGCGCAAGCAGCGACCTGTTGCTGACGGCAAGACGGTGGCGGTTCTTGTCACCGGGGCGGCAGGATTGCTTGGCGGAGCGCTGGTCGCGGCGCTGACCGGGGCGGGCCACCCGGTGATCGGGCTGGTGCACCGCGAGGCAACCATCCGCGACAATGCCGGAAAGGCGCTGGCCGCAACCGAATGCGATCCCGCATCGCCGCCACGCGGCCTCCTCGTGCTGCACGGCGATATCGCCCAGCCGGGGCTCGGACTGGACAGCGCGGCGCGCGCGTGGCTGGAGCGCCACGTCTCCGCGATCATCCACTGTGCCGCGCTGGTCCGGTTTGATGCGGAGTGGGAGGCGCTGGAGGCGGTCAACGTGGCCGGCATCCGCCATGTCGCCGCGCTCTGCCCCGATGCGCGCTTCATTCATGTCAGCACCGCCTATGTCTGCGGCTTGAGGGATGGCCCCATTCCCGAGGCTCCGTGCGATCCCGCCGGGCCGTTCGGCAATCTTTACGAGCGCTCCAAGGCGCTGGGCGAGGCCGATCTGCACCGGTTGCGGCCTGCCGCGGTGATCGCGCGTCCCTCGATCATTGTCGGCGAGCAGGCCAGCGGGCGCATCCGCAGCTTCGATACGAGCTACCGCGCCTTCAAGTTCATCGCGGAGGGGAAGATTGCCGCCGTTCCCGCATCGCCGGAGGCGACGCTGAACTTCGTGCCGATCGACCACGTGGTGCACGGGATCGTCGCGCTGGTCGAGCTGCGAGCGCAGGGTGGCCAGATCGTTCACCTCGCCGCGCGCGAGGCCGTTGCAGCCACGCGCTTTCTCTGCTTGATCGGCCAAGTCCCCGGATTGCGGAGCCCGCTCATCGTCACGCCGCAGCAGCATGAACAAGGCGCCGCAAGTGTCGCCGAGCGCCTGGCGCGGCCCTATTGGGGCTATTTCCAGCGACATCCGGAATTTGCCACCAACGCGCTGGCTGACCTCGCCGGGATCGCCGCGCCGCAATGGGACGATGCCGCCCTTTTGCGCCAGATCACCTTTTGTGCACAGGCGGGGTTTCTGCGCGCGGGCCGTACTACGAATTCGGTTCAGCGCACGTCAGGATAATGATCGGCCAGCTCCTCGCGCGCGCCCATCGCCCACATTGCGCCAACCTTGAGATAAATCCAGTTCGCCCGCCAGCGGCCCCAGGTGGCAATTCGACGGTCAGAGGTCCACGCCCAGCGACGCACCATCCGTGTCCGTCCGAGCCGGGCGAACTTGATGCACAGCTCTGCCTCCTCGAGCACCACCACCCGCTCGTCGCAGCCGCCCAGCTTGAGGAAGTCCGCCCGGCGGAAGAACATCGCATGGTCGCCGAACAGCAGCCGCACCCCGCGTGCGAACAGCAGCGGGCGGAAAATCAGCGGGGCGTACCAGGTCTTGATCCAGTTGTGGAAGGTCGATCCCCAGCGCGTCCCGCCCGGCCCGGCAATGCGCGGTATGAAACTGGCAAGCGCGGTGCTGGGATCGGCCATCGCGGCGCGGATCACCGCCACCGCATCGCGCGGCAGCAGGCTGTCGGCGTGGAGCACGCAGACAACCTCACCCTTCGCCGCCGCAACGCCGTGATTGATCTGCGCACCCCGTCCCTTGCGGGGCGCGACGAGGGAGGTCAGGCCCGCCGCGCGGGCCAGCGCGAGCGTGGCATCGGTGCTGCCGCCATCGACCAGCAGCAGCTCGTCGGCGGGCGGATCGAGCGCGGACAGCGAGGCGATGGTGGCAGGCAGCGCCGCCTCTTCATTGTAGGTCGGGATCAAGATGGTGACGCGGGTCAAGCCGCAAGGTCCGGCCAGCGGGCGAGATCCTCGGGCCGGTCGCAATCGGCCAGTGTGGCGAGCAGCGCCGGGGCAATCGCCATGGCCTCAAGCCGCCGCAAGGTTTCGGGCAGCACTTCAGCGGTGCTCCACGGCATGTCGGTGAGCAGTTCGGGCAAAGGGTCGCGCATCGCGATTAGATAATAGCCGCCATCCTCGGCCGGGCCAATCGCGACCCGGTGGTTGGCGAGCGCCTCCACCGCGGCGGCGACATGGGCCGGCGCAAGATCGGGCGTGTCGGCGCCGAAGAACACCACCGGCGCCCGCGCGGCAAAGGGCAGCAGCCGGGCGGTGAGATCGCCCTCGGCCTGCTGCGCATAGGCAAAATCGGGGCCGAGCCAGTCGCGGAACGCTGCTTCCGACGCGCCGGTATAGGCGATCGTGACCGGGCAGCCCGCCTGTCGCAGCACGCCCACGGTGCGCTCGGCGAGATGGCGGTGGACCGCCGCCGCGCCTTCGGGCCCGAGCGCCGGAATCAGCCGAGTCTTGCACTGACCCGCAACCGGATAGCGGGCAAACAGCACGAGTTCGGGACCGGTCGACATGCTCACCCCCTTGGCAAGCCCCTGCCCGCAGCGCAACGAGGCAGTTAACCGGCTCAGGCGGCGTTGAGGCTCCAGTCATAGTCATAGGCAGCGATCGTGTCTGCGCCTTCGAGCAGCTTGGCGCTCGGCCCCTCGGCATACTTGCGCGCGTGCTCAAGGACGGCTTCGACCGAGCCCCAATCGGCACGATACCAGTCGTAGATCGATGATGCGACCACGCGACCCGGCTCCCCACCGAACCCGCGCGGATGGTTGACATAGGCACGCGCCGCCGCCTCCAGCATCGGCTCGAGCTTCGCCCCGGTATAGGCCTCGCGCGCAAGGTTGGGGCAGCCGAAGGAGGCGCAGTTGACCGCGTAGTGGATGCGCACGTCCTTCCAGGTGGCGCGCAGGATATCGTGTTCGATATTGTCGAGCGTCAGGTCGCGTCCAGCGACTGTCACCGCCTTGTCGCGCCACGGCCCCATGCCGAGCACCCCGATATCGCGGATCGACTTGAGCGGCAGGTTGGCGATGATCACCGCCACTGTCGCGGCGTTGTAGAGATTGACCCAATAGGCGAATTGTTCGTCGGGCCCGACGCCTTCGATCGTGGCCGCCTCCATCGCGGCGATATAGGCGGCGAGGCGGTCAGCCGCCTCGGCCTTGAGGCGGGCATAGGCGACGAGGTTCACGCCTTGCGGGCCTTCAGAGACATATTCGCCCAGCAGGCTGTTCCATGCGCTGTGGTCGATCACCTGGCCCGAGGCGGGGTCGGCCTTGAAGCTTTCCTCCCCCAGCCCGCCCCCGCCGCAGGCGGCGAGGAGCGCGGTGGCGGGGACCGCCGCCAGCAGATGGCGGCGCGAAAGGGCGGCGGCGGGTATGGTCATGGTCGGCTCCCGGAGGTGGCGGCGGCAAGGATGGCGGGCGATCGCGGCGGAGGGGCAGCGGCGCGGCGCGCATTGGCGCGGTCGAAATCGCCGAAGGCCTCGCGGGCAATGACGTAGAGGATCTTCCAGCCAGCAGCGATCACACCGCGCACCGTGCCCGAGATCTTCGACTGCCCCACCCGCTTGCGATAGCGCACCGGGCGCTCGGCAATGCGCAGGCCGAGCTTTGCGGCACGCACCTGCATCTCGATTGTCCAGCCGAAATCGCGGTCGCCCATCGCGAGCCGATCGAGTGCATCGCGGCGGATCGCGCGGAATGGGCCAAGATCAGTGTAGCGTACCCCCCAGATCAGCCGCACCAGCGTGGGCGCGAGCCAGTTGCCGAGGCGCTGCGGCGGCGTCATCGCGCCCGGTTCGATCACCCCGGTGGTGCGCGAACCGATCACCAAGTCGGCCTCTTCCGCAATGATCGGGGCGAGCAGAGCGGCGGCATCCTCGGGGACGTCCGAAAGATCGGCGTCCATGAACAGCACCACATTGGCGCCCGGATCGAGCGCGGCGAGCGCGGCGAGGCAGGCTGCGCCATAGCCACGCTCGGGCGCGGGCACCACGTGCGCGCCCGCGGCGGCCGCCACCGCGGCGGTCGCATCGCTCGAAGCATTGTCGGCAACGAAGATCGCGGCGAGTCCCGGCGGAGCGGCATCGCGGATGCCGCGTACCGTCGCGCCGACCGAGGCTTCCTCGTTATAGGCAGGGATCACCACGGCGAGGTGCGGCGCGGCAAGCGGCGTCGGCGCGGCGGCGGCAGGCTGGCCACGATTGCGGTGTCGCCACAGTTCGAAGCCGAGCGCGACCCCGATCACCACCCATTCGGCCAGCTGCGCGAGCGGGTGCAGGGCAAAGCCGTCAAGCTCGTAAAGCTCGAGGTTGAGCCCGGTCAGGTAGGACAGCGGCAGGGCAGCGCTCGCCGCATAAGGCCACACCTCGCGCCGATCGAGCGCGAAGGGCAGCAGCCACAGCAGGTACCAGGCGTTGACCGCAGGGGCGAACAGCAGGATGGCACCGAAAATCGCCGCCAGCGGCACGCTGTCGATGTCGCGCGCGCGCGCGTGCAGACGCAGCACCAGCAGCCCCGCCAGCAGCAGCGCCGCCAGTCGGCCGATCCCCGGCCCCAGCAGCCACAGCAGTGGCTCGAAGGCGAGCGGGTTGAAGTACCAGTCGGTCGCGAAGGTGGCGGTGGTCTCGAAGCCGATACCCTGCCCCTGCAGAGCGAAAGGCAGATAGAGCGCGCCGAGCACCGCCACCGCGGTCGCCAGCGCACGCGGCCTCAGGCGCAGCAGCAGCGGCCAGGCGGCAAGCGCGACGATCTTGATCCCTGCCGCAAGGCCGAGGAACGCGCCCGCCGCAATCGGGTGCCGCCGCCCAGCGACCAGCCCCGCGAACAGCGCCAGCGCCATCAGGATGTCGGGGTGGAGGTGGAGCGTGCTCTCCGCAACCACCAGCGGGTTCCAGGCGAACAGCGCCGCGCGGCCTGGATCGTGGCGGCGCAGCACCAGCGCGGTCAGGCCCAGCGCGGCTGCGGCAAAGGCGAGGCGCAGCCCCAGCGGATCGGTTCCGGCGACGGCGGCAAGAGCGGCGAACACGGCTTGCAGCGCGGGGCCGTAGATCGTCGGCAACTCGGGGTAATTGATCCACTCGAGCACCGCCTGCCATGCGGGCGGGAGCGCGGGATCATCGATGAACTGCGCGGGCGGCACGCCGTAAGGCGTGCCTGCTTCCAGCACCCGCCAGCCATCCCACAGGAAGCGGTAGTAATCGTCCTCGAACACGGTGTGCCCGAACAGGGCGAGCATGTGGGCGGCGGCCGCCACCAGCAGCACCGTGCGCGCCGTCAGAGCGACCGGCCGCCAGAGCAGGAGGCTGACCAGCGCGCCACCGACCGCAAGCGCGCCCGCATAGCCGATGATCGGCGGCGCCACCTGCCGCGAGAGCAAGACCAACGTGCCGACCGTGCCGAGACACGCAGAGGCCGCCGCCATCGCCCGCAGGTCGGAGGCGCGCCCGCGGTGCTCGCCGGGGGATCCCGGCTCGGCGAGGGCAAGCCGGGCGCTAACCGTCACACCCCATATCGCTGCTTCAGGAAGAAGAGCACGGCCTCACGGTCCTTCTTGGTCAACTCGAAGCTGCCGCCGCGCACCGCCTGCGCGACCGCGCCGGCGTTCTGGCGGGTGATGCCGTCCTTGTATTCGCAAGCCGTGCAGGTGATGCGCTTCTTGACCTGCGAACGGCCGCGCTGTTCGAGCCGCTGCTGCTCGTCGAGGACGGATTCGAAGCGGTTAAACCCGCCGACGGCAGCGCCGCCACCGCCCGAGCCCGAACCCGACGCCAGTGCCGGCGTCGCCACCGCTGCCGTTGCCGCAAGTACCACAGAAACAATCATGCGCTTCATAGCCTTATTCCTTTCGATCAAGCCACCGGATCTCCGGTCCCTGAAGGCGGTTCGCGCTTGGATCGTCCTCCGTTACAGCTTGGCGAGGCCGCAGCGCTTTCGCAGGATCACCGGGTCGGTTCGGCCCCTGCCCGCGGGTCGCGCATGAAGGGGCGCACCAGATAATCGCGCCAGCCCGACAGCGGGCGGTATCCCTCGATCCCGGTCGCCGGGAAGGTCTCGTCCCCGGGCATGTGCTGGGTGCCGAACAGGCGGTCGTAGAAGCTGAAGAACGAACAGTAATTGCGGCCCCAGTGCTCTACCGCGCGCGCGTGATGGTGGTGGTGGTAGACGTTGTCGGCGAGCACGTGCCGCAGCCACGGCGGGAAGGAAAGCCCGGGGCTGTCGCTGTGCATGTAGTAGTTCGACACGAGGTAGAAGCTCGTCACCAGCGTCACGTGCGGCTGGGGCTGGTCGATCAGCAGGGCGATCGGCACTGTGATTACCGCGAAATAAAGCGCATCCTGCGCCCAGTGCGAATAGCTGCGCGCCGCATTGAGCCCTTCGATCTGATGGTGGATCGCATGCAGTCGCCACAGCAGCGGCACGCCGTGCAGCGCGCGGTGCAACCAGTATTCGAAGAACCCGATGCCGATCATGTAGGCGAAGGGCAGCACCACCAGCGCCGGGCCGAGTTCCTCGGCGCGCAGCAGCGGCGCGAATCCCAGCCGCGTCAGCCCAGCGAAGGCACCCGTCTGGATTAGGCTGGCGAGCACCAGCGCGGTCGCGGTGTACAGCAGGCCCTCGCCATAGCGCGGGAGGAGGCGCGCAAAGCGCAGATGCCGCCATTCGGCCACAGCAAACAGGCTAACCAGCGCGGTCATCGCGAGCAAGCTGCCGGCCAGTGCGGCAACAAGTTGCGCCGCTTCTTCGGGCACATCGCGGTCAAGCAGCGCCCAGCCGATCTCCCCTTGCAGCCAGCCGGTCAGCCGTAGCAGCAGCTCGGCAAGGATGATCAGGGCTCCGAACCCTGCAATGAAGCCCGCGAGACGCCGCGCGTTCCATTGCTGATGTGGCGCGGGCTTGCTCACCATTATTTACCAAACCACTCCATGACTTGCACTTCTCGGAACGCAATCGCGCGCATCGGCGCAAGACCGGGATTCGTCCGCGCGCAGCAAATCGTTACTTCCAAGCATCGTCAGACGATTTCGAAGGATCCTTAGGTGCCGCAAGCCATAGCTCGGGCGCGTGTGCTATGGCCTGTGGAGCCCGGCAATCGTAATGAGGTAGGCGCGACAGCGGACGCGTGAAGCCAACAACCGATGTCGGCTGCGAGCACGCTGACTGAATGCTGGACTAGGATGCGATCCCCAAATGGCTGCCATACGGTTCGGGTGGGGCACGGTCAGCTGCCGACCAATTGTAGATTTCACCGCAGCCGTCCGCGCTGTTTAACGAACTGCCGGTTTCGGCGGAACTGGTCACTTCCGCACACAGCGCCGATTGGCAGTTTTGTCCCAGATCCCGTCAATGCGGCGGATGGGGAACCAGTTGGCTTTCAGGCAATCCATAAGCGAGCCGCACTGACCAACATAAGTGCGCGAAACGGCCGCTTCCGGTGCGCAGTCCAGGCCCGACCCGAGCCAGCGACAACATCGCGTGAGCTTATGCAGCTTCCCCGCGCGTTAGGGGGTATCGTGAGCCAGTTGAGCCGTTGAGCGATACCCCCAGAATACCCCCGCACATTCAAACAACGGTGGATTTCGAGGTTAGGGATAATTAACCCAATCGCCCCAAAATCGTTTTATTTCGGCAATTAAGCAGCGATACCTAAAGCGGAAAGTGGATATCGTTCGAGACCCACTTCCTGAATTTTTATCGTTTATCTTCCATGATTTATTTTCTTGGTAGCGGAGGAGGGACTTTCAGGTAACGCATAAGCGCTTGATATGGATCGAAAAGATACTCGGTCATATGCATGACGCCCCCTCCTGTACCCCCAGTTTCCGACATCCACCAAGGAGACGAAATGGCAGGACGAACGTTCAATCGCGGACAATCAGGGGTTCCCTTTATTGTCTCGAGTTCGGCAAATGGACGGCTTTGCTCATGGCGCGTTCAACGCAAAGAGATACGCCATATCGATGTCCGATCATCCAATCGGGTTCCGTAGCTCTCTGCCCAAGGCCAGCCGTTCGAGCCCAAGAGCATCAAAAGGTCCGATTTTGGCAGAGGCTGCCAGACTGGCATACAATCGGGGTACCGGAACGCACTCGACCAGCTCAGTTGGCCGACAGGGGGCAAGATATCTGCACGCCATCGACAAGGGCGGTCCGACTTCATTGATCGACAACAGGCCAGCACGTCACCCCAGCCTCGGCCTTGGCAAATTCGCTTATGTCGACGAGCAAAACGGCATCCGCATGTTTCGCGGCGACCTCTCCGGTCCTTGAATGGGCAGCCGGCACGATCGCCGTCCGATCGATGAGCGGGGCATTCCCGGCAAGGGGCTAGGTATCGGCGATGTCCAGGAACTGCATGGGACTGAAGATGGCCGGAATGGACTTTCTGAACTCTGGCGTTCGATTGGCTGACCATGCGCCTTTCGGCGCCCCTCGGCGCGTCCGGTCTGTGACGTCAGCGCGCACGCGCGGCGAGGATCGCCTTGTTGCGCTTGTCGAGCGCCAAGAAGGTCTTGAACGGCACCGCCGCCTCGTCGGTCCGGCCTTTCTGGCCGAGCGTCCACAGCTGCTGGTAATACCACGCCATGCCCGCAAAGCCGTTGATCGCCTTGACCACCTGAAACCGCTTGAGGAAGCCGAGCCATTTCGGGATCACCTCAAGCCGGTCCTCGTAGCGCGGCAGCTGGGCGAGCCCTTCGATAAGGCGGCGCGGGGCGTCGGTCATCACGCACATCGGGCGGCCGAGGCCGATCACGTCCGCTGCCCCGCCCTCGATCGCCTGCACCATCGCCGCGCGGCTACGGAAGCCGCCGGTGACCATCAGCGGGATGCTGACCTCGGCCTGCATGGCCTGCGCGAAATCGACGAAGTAGGCCTCGCGCGCGGCGGTCGAGGGGGCGACGTTCTGGTGTTCCACCGCCTCCATGCCCTCGATCCCGAGCAGCTTGGGCTGTTCGTAGGTCCCGCCCGAAATTTCGATCAGATCGACCGAGGCGGCCTCCAGCCATTTGACCACAGCGAGGCTGTCGGCGAAGTCGAAGCCGCCTTTCTGGAAATCGGCGCTGTTGAGCTTGACCGCGACCGGGAAGGCCGGGCCGACCGCTGCGCGCACCGCGGCGACGATCTCGAGCAGGAAGCGCGCGCGGTTTTCCAGGGTCCCGCCGTTGTCATCGGTCCGGTGATTGGAGCGCGGGCTGAGGAATTGCGAGACGAGGTATCCGTGCGCGGCATGGATCTGGACGCCGGTGAAGCCCGCGTCCTGACAGGCCTTGGCGGCAATCGCCCAACGCCGGACAAGATCGGCAATCTCGTCGCGAGTAAGCGGCACCGGCTTGCCGAACTGACCGCCGGGAAGTGCGAGTTGCACGTCCGATGCAGACTTCGGCGCGGGGTTGACGGTCTTTTGCACCTGCCGCCCGCCGTGGCTGATCTGCGCCCATAGATGGTTGCCACCGCGCGTCCCAGCCCTCGCCCAGCCCGCGAGTGCAGTCGCCATCGCTGCGTCGGGGACGCGGTCGATCACGACATTGCCGGGACGTTCGAGGTGGTCGCGGTCAACGATCACATTGCCGGTGATGAGCAGCCCCGCCCCGCCATCGGACCACAGGCCGTAAAGTCGTTCCAGCTCCGCTGTCGGGACGCCGTCTGGCGTGGCGAGTCCTTCGGTCATGGCTGCCTTCGCGAGTCGGTTGGGCAAGGTGGCACCGCAGGGCAAAGTAAGGGGCGATTCGAGCATGCAAAGCCTTCCGAACGGGGCCGAACTGGCACGAGGTAGAGCGCTTTCGTCATCGGGAGTATTGTTACTGGCCGGTCCACTCAACGCTGTCGACAGTTTTATGTAGCGATCGCTTCGCCTGGATTGCGATGGTTAATGGGCCTCCGATAAGCCTTTTGAAATATTGCTCAAAAACTCCGGCGTTTACCCAAAGTTATCCGTGAAATTCCGAGTTTCGCCCTGATCGATGCAGCTAGGCGAAAGGATGGGGCATGACGAAGGGGACAGTTGCGGCACGAATGCAAGGCATGACGGCTGCGCTGGCGGCGAGCCTGCTGCTCGCCGGCTGCGGCGGCGGAGACGGCTCGGGCGCACCGCCCGCAACCGGCGGCACGCCGACACCGACTCCCACCGCAGCGCCTCCCGCCATAGTCGGCGGCGAGCGCCAGATCGGGCAGTGGCGCGAGCTCATCCTCAACAATGACGGCTCGATCAACTGGAGCGAGTACACCCGCGTCGCCAACGCTTACCACACCGCCGAAATGGTCAGCTATCGCCTCGGGCCGCGCGCGACCGACTACAACGAGCCAGCGCCCACCGCGACCATCTACCAGCCCGAACCCAACGGGCTGTGGAAGGGCGGGCTCAATCGCGCGCTCGCCGACAAGTTCTGCCAGACTTCCGACAAGCTGATCCAGAGCGACGCCCCGGATGGCTATGGGGATGGCTTCGGCGGGGGCGGGGGCTGGATCTGGTCGGGCCAGATGCTGTTCAGCCCAGACGCCAATGCACCTGCCGAGCTGTCTGCCGGCGTCGCCAACGCGCGCGCCTTCGACGGGGCGATGGCGACCCGAGCCAGCGACGGTTCGACCCAGGCGCTGTGCATGCGCATGAACGCCTCGTGGTACGGCGACTGGTGGAACCGCAACAACATCTCCACACCCACAACCCCTGCCGTCGCCAACCTGCGCCGCCGTGATGCCACGTTACCGCTTCCGGCCGTGGCCGTGGCACGCGGGGACATCCAGAACTCGGTGACCGGCTTTCTTGCATTCCAGAACGGGCTGATTGCCGCGGCGGGAACGGGGAACGATTCCTACAGCGGGATCGGCAATCTCGTCGAGCCTAGCCTGCGCCTGCCCGCAGGCAAGGTGCCGACCGCGCTGGCACTTTCTGCGATGAACGAGTTCCTGTTCGTTACCGTGTGGGATGCGGCGGCGCGCAAGGGGCAGCTGGGAGTGATCGCAGTCAACCCGGAAGACCCGGCCAACATCGGCCCGCAAGATACCGGGCGCTACGGCTGGGGCGTCCAGAGCTGGCCGAATGTCCGATCGCTGAAGCTCCTCGGCTTCGTCGATCTGCCGATGGCGGCGCCCAACACGCTGTCGGTCACGCTTTCGACCGGCACGATGAAGTTCCGTGGCTTCGAGGAGTGGCGCGGGCGCGGGCTCGACACCCAGGCCGAGCGCGATCGCTGGTTCGCGCGCAGCAACCTCGCCTTCGATACCTTCATTCCGCAGACCGAATACTGGAGGCTGCTCGCCTCGGCAGGTTACGCTGTGGTCGGCTCGCGCGCGGAAAACAAGGTCGCAATCGTCGATCTGCGCCCGCTGCTGCGCTTCTACCGCGACCAGTACCTGACCACGCAGGCCAAGTGGAACGAGACCGCCAACAGCAATCAGGGTCCCGGCGACAACCAGTGGCCCTACACCTTCGCGCACAAGCCCGAACAGCGCCCCACGGTGCTCGGCACGCTCGATGTGGTCCAGCCGACCGCCGTGTTCGCGCGCCAGATCCGCACCGGGACCAACACCCTGTCCGGTTGGGACGGGCGGAGCTGGAACTATCTGTCGACGCTGCTCACCGTGGGGTCGATGGACGGCACCATCCGGCAATACGACGTGCGCTCGCTGATCGATCCGGCAAGCAGTTCGACCATGCCGACGGCTGCGGTGCGCGAATGGCGGGTGGGTCGCAACCCGGTGCAGATCACCACGCCGATCGCCGGAGCGGTCCGCACCGACGATCTCTACATCGTCAGCCGCGGAGCGCGCGAGGTGGGCGTTTACAGCTACAAGGGCGATCGCCATGCGGTGCTCAAGGACAGCCGCCTGCGTGATCCTGTTGCGCTGGTGATCGCCCAGCAGGGCGCGGGCTTCTTCGGCGCCGGCAAGGACCGCGCGCTCCAGGCGCAGGGGCTGACCGTGCTCGATTACGAGGGCAAGACCGTCCACGTCTACGGCATGTACATCCCGAATTACCCCGCGACCTACCAGCCAGGGCGGCTCGATGGCTTCTGGCAGGAGCAATGGCCCTTTGCCGGGCCGGACGATCCGAACCGCCAGCCGTTCCAGTATGGCACGGGCCGCCTGCTGGCGGGCAAGCCCTTCGCGTTCAGCATCGACGAGGTGATCTGACCTCCCCCACGTGCAGGGCAGAGCCGTCGCGTGACGCGGCTCTGTCCTGCGCGCAACCCGGATTGCAGCGCCCCTTACGGCCGCTTCCAGAAATCCACCACCGACCGCAGAGTCAGGGACCGTCTCAATGCCGATAACACGCCCGCACGTGACACTCGCAGCCGCCTTCGCAACACTTGCGCTGACCGCTTGCGGCGGCGGCGGCGAGAGCGCGCCGCCCGCTGCCGGTGTCACCCCGGTGCCGGGCTCGGCCCAGGCCTCCGCCACACCGGCGCCGGTGACCCCCGCGACCCTCGCCAGCAACCCGACCTACCAGGCGGCCATGGCTGTCTGGCGTGCGCCGCGGATCAAGGGGGAGTGCATGTCGTGCCACGGCCCGGACTTTTTCGACCTCGCCCGGATCGGCTCACCCGACGCGGATATCAGCCGCCGCGGGATCATCGACGGGGCCTCGCCGGCCGAGGTCGACCAACTGATCGCCGGGATCAAGCTGGTGCGTCAGGCCTACAGCCTCAAGGCGGAGAACCCGCGCACCTTCCGCCCGCTGCAACCCGGCGGCGCGGTGTTGCCCGGCGCCAGTACGATCGAGCGTGACGTCGCCTTTGCGGGCGAACTGGCGCGCTTTGCGCCCACGCTGACCTCGGACCGCCCGATCCGCACGCTGACAGACGCGAAGCGCGCGCGGGACGAGTTGCTCGCGATCGACTTCGACAAGATGAAGATCGGCATCCCCTTTCCGATCTGGTCGACGGACAAGTTCCACGGGGCTGCCGAGGGCAATCTCAACGACTGGGTGGCCGACGTCGCGCTCACCCCGCGGCCCGAGCGGCGCGCTGAATGGCTCGCCTTGCAGGACGCCTACCTCGCCGACCCGAGCGACCTCAATTTCTGGAAGATCTACTTCGCGATGCCGAACATGACCCAGCCTTTCGCGCTGCGCCCGGGCAACCTTGCCGCGCACGACACGAAGATCGCGCGCGTGGCCGATCTCAAGCTGCGCAACGCCATGGTCGGGCAGCATATCCTGCGCACCGAGGCGCTCGGGCGGCGCGACCAGTTCATGCGCGGGGCGGTGCCGTTCTCCTATCTCGCCACAGCGGAACCGTTCCGCACGATGTTCGACAAGCAGAGTGCCACCGGCGGTTCGGGCGAGCGCCTGCCGCGGTTCCTGCCCAACCCGATCTGGGAATTCGGGGATTACGCCCGGTTCGGCTTCGATGCCGATCCCTCGAGCGCCGGGCAGGTCGGCAACATTTCCTCGCGCGATGCCCTGCGCGACCGGCTCGCCATCATGGGCTACCCGCAATTCGTCGTCGACAGCGTCGATCCCGGGCTGACTGCGGGCCAGTCCGAAACCGACATCCGGATCGCCTGGTTCGTGATGGGTCTGCGCTTCGATCCGGGCCTGCAGCGCACTCACCAGTCCAATGCGACACTGCTGGGAGAGTACTTGCACGCGAACCTGCATGATCTGGACTACTTCAACCACCGCGTGTTCATCGAGGCCTTGCGGCTCGTCAACCGATCGTATCGACCCGAGGCTTCGCCCGCGCAACCGCCGCCCTACCACTTGTTCTTCGGCTACTTCGCCAAGTACAACCGGCAGATGCCGAGCCGCTGGAACAGCGCCGGCAACACCGCGGTCAGCGCAGACATCAAGAACGCGCAGATCGCCGCCTACAAGCGCACGGCGGCGAACTTCTTCCGCATGAGCCTGCTGCTGCATGAGGAAGCGCTCATCAGCGGCGCAATCGCCCCTTACGGCGCGGCGCCGACGAATGATGGCGAATTCCCGCAGATCCGGGCTTTCTTCGATTACGCCGGTCTGCCCGGACGGGCTGAAGACGATGCGCTGATGCAGCGGGTGGCCCAGCGCGCCGGAGCGGTGCTGTGAGTGGCCTGCGCTGGCAACCCGTGCGCAGCTGCCTCGCGGCACTTGCGCTGACCTTGCTCGCAGCCTGCGGCGGGGGCGAGGGTGAGGGGGCAGCGCCCGGCATATCGGTGGGCGGCGGCACGCCCACACCTGGTCCTTCTCCGACGCCGACGGCCTCGACACTTGTCCTCGCCGCCGATGGTCCGGTAACCCGGCCCGGCTGGGTCACGTTCACTGCGGCTGGCGGCGATGCCGTTTCCCGGGTCGAGCTCTATCGGGGCGGAGAACTGGTCGGTAGCGACAACACCCGCGATTTCGGGTTCCGCGTGGCCTACACCGCCAGCGCCAATCGCACCGACCGCTACGAGGCGCGCGGGTTCGACCAGAGCGGGCGGCAGGTGGCAAGCACCACTCTCGATCTCGGTGTCAGCATCGGCCGCGTGATCTATGTCGCGGGCAGCGGCAACGATGCGGCATCGGGCCTTTACGAAAGCGCCCCCAAGCGCACGCTTCAGGCCGCCCATGCGATCACTCAGCCGGGTGACAGCGTGCTGGTGATGAACGGCACCTATTCGCAGACCAATGCCGATGCGAACATCCTGACGATCTCGCGCAGCGGTCAATCGGACGCGTGGATCGCCTATATCGGCTATCCCGGTCACAAGCCCCTGCTGAAGGCGCGCAACTGGAACGCGGTCGGTGTGCAGGCCTCCTACATTATCGTCGAGGGCCTGACGCTCGAAGGCAACCGCGCCGAGATTACGCTCCAGCAAGCGCAGGCCGAGGCGAACAACCTCGGCAATCCGGTGACCAGCGGCAACGGGATTGGCATCGCGCCGTCGCAGGACAGACCCGAGGTGCGCCCCGCCCATGTCGTCATTCGCGACAACGAGGTACGCGATTTCCCCGGCGGCGGGATCTACGCCAAGGCGGCCGACTATCTCACCATCGAGCGCAACCGGGTCTATCGCAACGCCTGGTACGCGCCCTACGCCAATAGCGGCATCTCGATCTATCAGCCGTGGAACTCGGATAACTCCACCGCCGTCAAGATGATCATCCGCCAGAATGTGGCTTACGAGAACTACAACTACATCCCGTTCTACTATTCCGATCCGGACCCGGCCAAGCGCCGCGTCACCGATGGCAACGGGATCATCATCGACGATTTCCGTAACACCCAGCGCGGCTCCACGCTGGGGATCTATCCGGGCCGTACGCTGATCGAGAACAACATCGTGTTCAGCAATGGCGGGCGCGGGATCAATGTCTATTCCAGCAACCGGGTGGACGTGGTCAACAACACCAGCTGGTCCAACGCCCGCCATCCCGACATCACCAGCGAGATCGCTGTCACCGATGCCGATGACGTGCTGGTGCTCAACACCATCCTGTCCGCGCGCTCCGACAAGCTGGCAAGCCAGATCAGCCGTGCCACGGGGGTAGCCTTCAGCTTCAACCTCGTGTTCGGCGGGACTGGCTTCGCGCAAGGCTCGGGGCAGAACAACGTGACCGGCGATCCGCGCTTCGTCGATCCGGCGCAGCAGGATTTCCGCCTGCTCTCGGGAAGTCTCGCGATCGATGCCGCGCGTAGCCTCGGCAGTCCGGCGCGCGACATCGCCGGAGCGCGCCGGCCGCGGGGCGCGGGCATCGATATCGGCGCTTTCGAAAGCTTCTGAGCACGGGCGCAAGGGGGGAAGAGGAAAATGGCACGTGGAATCAGCCGGGCAGCCTGTCCCGAACCGGACAGGGGCCCGTCGGTCGTGGCCCTGCCCGGCGCCGCGCGCGAGCGGGTGCGGCAGGGAACGCTCGCCAACACCCTCGTTGCCCGCGCCAAGCTGTTCGCGGCTCAGGGCGAGCGCTTTGCCTATCGCTCGCCCCGGATGCGGGAGATCGAGCAGATGGCGCGCGCGCTGGTCGATTTTGGAGACAGCGCGGAGGCGCTGCTGCTGCTCGCCGCGCTGCGCGAAATGCCGCGCAAGCAGCGCGCCCGGCTGGTCGAGGACCTGGGGCGGATCGACACCCGGCAGGGCCGCCGCGCCTGGCTGATCGCGCGTTCGACCATGCTGGACATCGGCCAGGAGATCGAACTGTGGCACCAGATCAAGCGCTACCGCGCCGAGTCTGTGGCGTGAGGCCGGTTCAGAAATCGACTCCCAGGCTGAACTGCACCGCACGCCCATCGATGAACCCGTAAACGCCGCTGCCGAAGACGTCCCATCCGAAGGTATTGGCGAGGTTGGTGACGCTTAGTCGTGCCTGCGCAGGCGCATCTCCGAGGCGAAAGCCGTAGCGCAAGCCCGCATCGAACAGGGCTCGCGCAGGAACCCGCACCGCACTGCTGCTTGTCGCCACGACCGAGGACTGCGCCCGCAATCCGGCAGACAGGGTTACGCCCTCGCCAAAGCGCGGGCGCCAGTCAAAGGCAAGGCTCAAACGTCGATCGGGTCGCCCTACCGCCTCGGTCCCCACCGTTCCTGCCTCCACCGCCAGGCCGCGTACCTTGGAATCGCCGAGGATCGCCCCGCCCACCACATCGAGCCGCGGGGTGATCGCGCCCGACAGGCTCACCTCAATGCCCTGGTTTGCGGTGCTGCCGAGCTGGCTGAACGCGCCCTGCGGGTCGAACTGGAAATAGGGGCGGCTCAGATCATAGGCCCCCACGATCAGGCTGAGACCGGGCTTCACCTTCCAGCGCATGCCGACATCGTATTGGCGGGTCCGGCTGGCGGGCAGCGGCGCGTTGCGGTTGATCGCGCTGCCCGGCGCAGCGCCGCTGTCCTCAAGCCCCTCGGCATAGCTGGCATAGGCCGACAGCCGCTCGTCAAGTCGTACCGATCCGGTCGCGGTGAGCAGCACGGGGCTCGCTCTGCCGACAAGCGCCGCGCTGTTGCCGGGCACGGCGCGCTGGCGGTAATCGGTCTTCTGGAGGCCGAGATTAAGGTCGGCACCGCCCCGCCAACTGAGAGCATATCCTGCCGCGATCGTGCCCTGCCGGATCTGGTTGAGGTCCTGTGCTCCGAACGCGGGGCCCCGAGGCGGCGCAGGCTGCGGCGCGCCGATGGCGATCCTGCCCAGTTCGACAAATTGGCTCCCGCCGAACAGGCGCTCGCGCAGCCGTCCGCGTAGCGACAGCGTGAACGTGTGCCGCACATCGCCGCTGCCGAAAGCGCGGTCGAGCCTCAGCTCGCCGCTCGTCGATCCGTTGCGCGCGGGCGGATCGGTCACGATCAGCTGGCTCGCCGTCGCACCGGGGGTGACGTCGAGGTAGAGATTGGCGAAACTCGCGGGGGCATTCGAGACAGAACGGAACAGCCCTGCCCGCAGCCGCCAGCCCCCCTCTTGCCACTTGACGACGGTGCCGAAGTTATAGCGGTTGCGCGCGTTCTCGGCCCAGGCCGGCCCGGTGAACAACTGCCGGGGCACGCGCGGGGGCAGGTATTCGCCCGCCGTTATGTAGTCGGGCGGGCTCTGTACCTCGCGCATTGCGAGATAGGAGAAGAAGGGCACCACCTCGAGACTGTCCGAGGGCTTCCATTCGAAGGTCGCACTTCCCGATGCGATCCAGTCGGTGGTGCCGTTGCCATAGGCCTCGCGATAGGCCCCCGCACCCAGCGCCGCGCCCAAGCGCGGGGAAAGCCGGACATCTGCGGTCGCCTCCGATACCAGAAAACCAAAGGTGTCCGCCGAGACGAACAGGCTGCGCCCCGGGTCTGCGGCCGGTCTGCGCAACCGGATGTCGACCACGCCCGAGGGAGCAGGAAAGGCAAAGCCCTGAGCCGCGATCCCAACGCGGATCGTGGTGGTCGATCGCAGCAGCGAAGAGGGCAGCGTGACCGGGTCGAAATAAAGATCCTCGAGCCGCACATTGCCCGCATCCACCGCCGAAAATCCGCGCACATCATCCGAGCCGTAGAGCCCGATATTCTCGCGCCCGATGCTGGTGCCGAAGGCATCCTTGGCGGCCTGAAGCGCATTCTCGGTCGAACGCTGGGCGTGGAGCGGCGCCGCGGCGACACCTCCGAGCAGCGCGGCGACGAACCCGACAATTGTTGATCTTTTCATCGGAGAGGCATTCTGGCCTGTTGAACGGGGCGCTTGTATCCCTTGCAAATCCTGCGATGACTATCGAATTGATCCGCGCTGCATATGAGAAAATCTCAACTATGAACTCGCGTGCTTCGCTCAGTGTCTCGCTTAACGCATTGCGGATGTTCGAAGCAGTTGTGCGGCTCGGCGGCGTGAACCCGGCCGCCACCGAGCTGAGGCTGACCCCTTCTGCAATCAGTCATCAGCTGAAAGCGCTCGATGCTGCCATGCCTCTGCCGCTGCTACGGCGCGAGGGGCGCAGGGCAGTGCCGACCGTGCAGGGTGCAAAGCTCGCCGCGCAGCTGGGCGCTGCCTTCACCGCGATCGACGCTGCCCTCGACGAGGTCCGCAGCGCGCGGCAAGTGATGACGATCAGCGCCTACGACAGCTTCGCGGTCAACTGGCTGCTGCCGCGGCTTGCCCGCTTTACCGAGTCCCGGCCCGAAATCGATGTCCGTCTGGCGACCTCGCCTCGGTTGCTCGATCTCGAGCGCGAGCGGATCGATTGTGCGATCAGGCTCGGCCCCGGCGACTGGCCGGGGATCGATGCGCATCTGCTGGTGCCGCAGTATTTCGGCCCACTGGTGCGCAGCGACCGGGCGGACGGTGCAGCGATCCCGCGGATCGTGTGGGTCGGGAGCGAAGACGATTGGGATCCTTGGCCGCAGTGGCAACAGGGCGGTCAGGAAATCCGGGTGATGTCGCGCGAGCTGGTGATCGGGGCGGTGATGTCAGGTACGGGCATGGGCGTGCTCGATCTGGTCCTGATGTCCGACCGGATTGTCAACCGCGAGGTCACCGTGGCGGGGCCGCGCCATGCCTCGTCGTGGAGCTATTACCTCGCACTTCCCGCCGACCGGCCCACCCCGCCCCACGTCCGCGCCTTTGCCGAGTGGGTGCGCGAAGAGATGGCGCACACCGAGCGGTTCCTGAACGAAAACGTAGCGTGAAGACGACTTGATCACGCAGCGACCATGCCGATGCGCGCTGGCGCGCCGGTTCAGCCCGCAGGAAGCTTGAGGTAGAGCTCGCTCGATCCGATATTGATGATCCCGGCAAAGCCGCTGAGGATGTCCTGGCCGACGACCCCGTCGATCTCGGTGCCCGTAGCCGCCTTCAGCCGCGCGACGACGCTGTCGAGATTGGTGCTGTAGACCTGCTTCAGGGGCACGGCCCGGCCATCGAGCGCGATGCTTCCGATCGGATGGCTGGTGATCGCGATGGCGCCCCCGGCGCCCGCGCCCTGCTGTTCGCCGGTTGCTGCGCCGAGCCCGAACTTCGCCAGCCGGTCATGCCTCACCACGGTCGCACCGGCGCCGGAGTCGAGCACGAAAGTGCCCGCCTGACCATTGATCTCAACGTCGATGATCTCGTGACCGGTGGGCAGCTTGGTGAGCTTGAGGACCGTAAAGCCCTGGCTCGCGAGGAAGCGGCTGACTTCGCCAGATTCGGGCGGCGCAGCCGGTGCGGGGGCAGGAAGGACCATGGCAAGGGCGACGATGATTAGGGCAATGGGACGCATGAAGAATACCTCACAAGGGACGATGAAAAGGATGGCCGACCGGTGGCACGGGGCGCTCAGAAAATCTTGCGCAGGCTGAAGCTGATTACCCTGCCGAGCGGATCGAGATAGGCCGGCTGGTAGCTCAACGGCACGGTGCCTGCCGCGTCGCGCACCTGCGGGCGGGTGTTAAACAGGTTGGTGACCCCCAGCGAAACGCGCGTGCCCCTCAGCCAAGCAGGAGGCTTCTTGCCGCCGACCGCCTCGGAGAGGTTGGCGAAAAGATTGAGATTGACGATCGCGTAGTCGTCGAAGCGCAGGTCGCTCGCGGGCTGACCCGGATCACGCACTGCGGTCGCGCTGCGCCAGTTGGCAGAGACCCGCGCGCCCCAGCCGCCCTTGAACGCGCCCGCCTGAAGATCGACCTCGTGCCGCCGCCTGCCGCCGAGGAAATCGACCGCACCGCCATCGAGCAGGTCGAGCCTGGGGCTGCCGCGGCGCAAGGTGATCTCGTCCTCGAGAAACCAGTTGTGGTAGAGGCTGACAAAGACGCGGCTGGTGAGGTTGGCCGCCCCTTGCGCGGTCGCGCTGCCGGGTTCGGCGCGGACCAGCGCGGCGTTCGGGAACAGCCGCTTCACCTCGGCCTCGCTGGTTACCACCTTCACCCGTGCATCACGCAGATATTCGGGCACCTTGCCGAGCGGGCGGGTGAAGTTGACCCCCCAGCGCAGCTGCTGCTGGCGCGCCTCGGCGAAGTTGACCGCGCGGGCATCGATCTGTTGCAGGCGGCCCGCCGCATCGCGGGTAAAGCGCTCGGGAAAGGCCGACTCGATCAGCGAAGTGAGGATTGGAAAGGGGGAAACCGGATTGTCGGTCCGGCTGCGCACGTAATCGGCGCTGATGCTGAAGTCGGTCTTGGCCAGCGGCCGCAGGGTCACGCCGAGCCGGAACAGGCGGCGATCGTCATTGGCGAGAGCAGGATTGCCGCCGGTGACGCGGTTGATGTCGACCACCTCGCGGCGGACGAAGTCGAAGGTGCGAAGGTTCGGCGTGATCAGCGTCGGCCCGCCCAGCTGCTCGAGCGTGGGCGCGCCCTCTTCGCGCGTGAACGAGGCGACGATGTCGATGGCCTTGGCGGGCGACCAGTTGAGACCGAAGCCATAGGTCCACAGCGTCCCTGCGTCCGACAGACGGTCGTAGGCGAGGTTGGCATTGAGCGTCAGATTGCCCAGCGGCGATGCCTTCTCCTCGGTGCGGCTCAGAAGGGGGACAGAGATATCCGCCTGCACCCCGCCACGGTCGCGTGACAGATCGGCCAGCGTTGCGGTGCCGGCAAAGCTCGCCCGGCCGGTGAAGTCGCGGAATTCCCCGCCGACCCGCAGGCTTGCCGACAGCGGGCCCGCAGGCAGCGTTGCAACCGGCCCCGAAGCGAGGAAATCGGCGTTGAACAGCGTGTCGGTCGATAGCGCGGTGTCGCGCCGTAATGGCGTATCCGCCGCATCGGTCAGCACCTCGCCCTCGGTCCGGTCGAAATTGCCGAGCGCGGTCCATTGCCACCGGCCAAGGCGGCCGCCGATGGTGGTGCCGACATGCACCAGCGTCTGATCGCTGTCGCGCCGCAGGATCCGCCCCTGCCCGCGCCCCAGCAGGCTGTCGTTGCGGCTGACGTCGACCCGGCCGTTGAGGGTTGCCGAGATATCGTTCAGGACATGCCCGCTCAGCACGCCGTTGACGCCGAAGCGTTCGTTTTCGGGGAGCAGCGTGCGGACCTCGCCCAGCTCGGGCGTGGCCGCAAACTGCCGCACGTCGCGCTCGCTTTCGAGAAGGTTGTCTGCGTGCGAATAGGTTGCGCCCAGCGCGATGCGGGTGTCGCCGGCGATCCGCAGATAGTCGGCATTGCCGATGCCGGTTTCCCGCCCGCCTTCGCCCGGGGTCAGAAAGCTCGCCTGCCCAATTCGCGACTGATAGCGCGGGAAGGTGACGATGTTCACCACCTTCTGGTCGGCGCGGTAGCCGTATTGCAGCGCGAGTTCCTCGGGGAAGATTTCCATGCGCTCGATCGCCTCGGATGGGATCCGTGCGATTTCCGCGAAATCGGAGACGCGCCTTCCGTTGAGCAGCGTCACCGGCGGGGCGTCACCCCGACCGCGGTTGCTGGCGGTCTGGGGGGCAATGGTGTCAAGCAGTGCGCCGATGTTCTCGGCACCGAAGGCGCGGATATCAAGCTGGCTGAAGCTGCGTTCGGGCGGGATGTCGCTGTTCACCGAGCCGCGCGGACGCTCGCCGGAGACGACGATGCCATCAGGCTTGGGCGGAGCTCCGCTCGTCGTAGCCGCCTTTTCGCCGCCTTCCGCCGTGCTCGCGGCCGCGCGTGCGGCCTCGCGCGCTTCGGGCGGAAGCTGATCGCCATATTGTTCGAGCAGCTTCTTGGCGAGTTCGGGCGGCAGGGGCTTGCCGTCAAGCGTCTGGACCCGCACCCCCGGCTGCGCTCCTGTGGCGTCCGGCGGGGGCAACTGGTCTTTCAGCTGTTCCTCGATCTGCCTTGCGAGCTCCGGAGGCAGCGGCTTCCCATCAGCGCCGTAGAAGACCCGCTTCGGCGGGTTGGCGGCCTCGCCTTCTCCTTGCGCCTGCGAATCGCTCGCGGCCGGGGGGGCCTTCGTCTCCTCAGCCGCCTGCGCCAGCACTGCGCCCGGCGCCGCGCCCGCCAGAAGTCCCGCCGCCAGTCCGCACCATCTCACTGTCACACCAAATCTCCAAGTTCGTGAACCTGGCGGAGACAAGAGCAGTCTTGCGTATCGACCGGATGGCGCGGGTGTAACGGGTCGTGATACGCCAATGCTACAAAGCCCTGCTATCCCGCCCGCCATGACGCCCCTGCCCGATTCCCCGAGCGCGATCCTCGTCGTCGACGACGATGCGAGCATTCGCGACGCGATCGCCGATTTTCTCGGGATGCACGGCTATGCGGTTCGCGCGGCGGAGAATGCGGCGGCGTGCGAGCGCGCGCTGGCGGCAGCGCCCGCCGACCTGATCGTGCTCGATGTCATGATGCCGGGCGAGGACGGCCTGTCGCTGTGCCGGCGTTTGGGCGCAAGCGGCACGCCGATCCTGATGCTCAGCGCGCTCGATGCCGTGACCGACCGGATCGTGGGGCTCGAGGTCGGCGCATGGGATTACATGACCAAGCCCTTCGAGCCGCGCGAGTTGCTGGCGCGGGTGCGGGCGCTGCTGCGACGCCCGGCGGTCGATCGGGGGGAAACGCTCGGTCCATCCGGCGACGCCGTGACGTTCGCGGGCTGGTGGTTCGATGTCGAGCAAAGGCGGCTGCGTTCGCCCTCTGGCAATCCCTTGACACTGACCGAGGGCGAGCACGCGCTGCTCGCCGCCTTCGTCAGGCGGCCCGGGCGCATCCTGTCGCGCGATGTCCTGCTCGACCTTGCCCGCGGGATGGATGCCGCGCCCTATGACCGCGCCATCGACATCGCCGTCAGCCGGTTGCGCCGCAAGCTCGCCGAGGCGGACCCGGCCCCGCTGATCGAGACCGTGCGCGGCGCGGGTTACCGGTTCCTTCCGAAGGTGCAGCGGGCATGAAGCGCGCGCCCAGCGCCCTCGTGTCGATCGGCGGCTTCGGGATCGCGGTGGCGGTCCTCAGCGTGACGGCGACGGCGATCATCGTCCTCGCCGCGCCGCCTCCTCCGGCGACGCGGATCGTTGCGTCAGAAGCGATCATGGCCCTGCGCGCCGAGACCCCCGGCTTCGAGCGAAGCATCGCCGCCGCGCCGCCTTCGGGTCCGCGAATCCCCATGATTGAAGGCCTGCTCGCCGCCGAACTCGGCAAGCCCGACAGTGATCTGCGGGTGACACGGCTCGACGCGGCACCCGACGTCGCCCTCAGTGTCCGGACCATGCCGAAAGAGGAGGCGGTGCGCGTGTTCGGCAAGGACCTGCCCGATACCATTGTCCTGCGTGAGCGCGACGCGGCGAAGCTCAAGGTGGTCGAACCTGCCGCCGCGACAGGGGCCTTGCGGAAGGTGCTGCTCGATCTGCCCCTGCCAGCCTATGCCGCCAGCCTGAGCCAGCCCGACGGCCGCTGGCTGGTCGTCCGGCCTGCCGAGCCGTTCCTCGGCGGATGGCAGCGCAGCATCCTCATCGCGCTGGCCGTCAGCCTGCTGCTGCTGGCCCCGCTCGCCTGGTTCTTCGCACGGCGGCTGACGCGTCCGTTTCGCGCGCTGGCGGAGGCTCTGGGCAGCGATGCAGCGTCGATCCCGCAGGAGGGCCCGCGCGAACTGCGCGAGGCGGCTGCCGCGATCGCCGCGATGCAGCAACGGCTTGCCGAAGAGGCAAACGAACGCGCGCGCATGCTCACCGCTATCGCCCACGACCTGCGCACCCCTCTCACCGGCCTGCGCCTGCGGATCGAAGCCGTGCCCGAGCCGCAACGCACGCGCATGGTGCATGATGTCGAGCGGATGCAGGCGATGATCGGCGAGGTGCTCAATTTCGCCCGCGACGCGGCCGCACCGACCGCGCTGATCGACGTGCACGCGGCACTCGAACTGATCGTGGAAGAGATGGATGCAGGCAGAGGGATGATCCAGCTCGAACCGGGCGAGGACGCACAGATCCGGGTCCCCGAGCCCGCCTTCCGCCGGGCGATCGAGAATTTGCTCAGCAATGCCGTGACCTACGCGGGTGGCGGCACGGTCGGCATCGCGCTGTCGCAGGGTGAGGTTGCCATTTCGGTGCGCGACGAAGGCCCGGGCATTCCCGAGACGGACCGGGAGCGGCTCCTGCGCCCCTTCGAACGCGGTGAAGGTTCTCGCAATCGGGACACGGGCGGGGCAGGCTTGGGGCTGAGCATCGTGCACAATTTCGCCGCGCAGCATGCAGGCGCCTTCGAGCTACGCGATACACCGGGCGGCGGAACAACAGCGATACTCCGCTTGCCGGCGGCGTGAACTCCAATCGCGGATCGGGATCGGTACAATCATGCGTTGCGCACAGATAGGGATCGAGACCAACCGCCAACTTCACTAGGGACGTGAGTTGGCCGCTTCTGGCAATTACCGTCACTCGGTTGAGTGGCGGGTAAAGACGGCTAAGTCTCAGGTCCAGTCAATCCGACCGATGGCGCCCAGGCGGATTCCGGATGATTGCCAGACCAGCTGCGCTGACCAGCGTAAGCGCGCGCAACGGCCGCTTAGACGTGCGATGCATGCCCGACCCGAGCCAGCGGCAACATTGTTTGCGCTTATGGAACTCCCCTGCGGCCCTTGGGGGGTATTGCGGGCCAGTTTAGCCCTTCCGCGATACCACCAAAATACCCCCGCATAGTCGAGCAAGAGGCGATGTCCGGATTGGGTACCGCTAACTCAAACACTTCAAAATTTTCGTAATATCAGTGACTAGGCGCCGATACCTGACGGAGGAACTCGACGCCGTTCGAGTCCCACTTTGTGGATTTTTATCGTTAATTTTCAAGTGCTTATTTTCGTGGTAGCGGAGGAGGGATTCACACGAAAAACATAAGATACTGATTTATAACAACGTTCTTGATCGTCGTGCCGATAATTCCGCTCAATCCACCCCCAATTTTACCCCTTCGCGACAGGCCGTGCCGAAATATCGACAGGCCGACATGCGCGATCCCTGCTACGCCCGAGAACGCGGCTGTTTACAGTGTGATCGCAGAAAGGACCGCAGACTATCGACAAACACCACGGTTGCACGGCCGACCTTGGCTGCCTCGATGTCGCCGGAAGCGATGAGCTGGTAGATCTTGGATTTGCTGAGCCCCGTCATCCGTACTGCGTCGGGAATGCGAACGCTTATCGGCCCAATCGGGGGCGCGTCGTCGCCATTCGTTGCAGGCTGCCGGGCCGACATCGGACTATTTCTTACGTGCCCGGCTGAACGAGCGGTCGCTCGCCAGGAAGCCGCTAAGCATGAATGGAATGAGGTCCGGTACGGACTCGCGTCGGCCGTAGGCCGCCTCATAGGCCTCGGCGTAGTCGTTCAGCGCTTCGATGAGATCCGGCATGACGTTGATCGTGATCTTAACCGGCGTCCGATCGGGCAGCCTTGGCAGCTTCAAATCAGCCATGACGGCCTCCCCAGGGTCCGGGCAATATGATGTCTTTGTGCACGACCACCCGTAGCGGCCAGCCGGGGCGAACGCGCAAGGTCGGCTGGATATTGAGATTGCGCGTGACGAGCTGATCGCTGGCGCGCGCGCCGCTCTGCTGCGCTGACTCGCGGATCGCCCGGACAAGGTCGCTTTCGGTGCTGCCGAAGCTCAATTCAGTGCCGACGCCCAGCAATGTCGACAGGGCGACGCCCTTCAGAAGCTGCCAAGTATGCCGGTCGATCCGGTCGGACAGACCCGCATAGCCCTGCGTATCGGTCGCCGGCACATTGTCGATACGAATCGACGAGCCGTCGGGCAGGATGATCCGCTGCCAGACGACCAGCGCACGGCTCTGCCCAAACGCTACAACGCTGTCGTAGCTGCCGATCAGCCGCGATCCTTGCGGAATGAGCAGACCGCGCCCGGTCACACTGTCATAGACGTTCTCCGTGATCTGCGCGGTGACGAGCCCGGGAAGATCCGAGTTGAGCCCGGTTATGAGGCTCGCGGCAATGATGCTGCCGGCCTGCAAGATCCAAGGCGATACGGACTGCGCCAGCGCGTGCGGATTGATGTCGTCGTCGCGATTGGCGCGGCCGACCAATTCGTTCTTGCGCCCCTGGGCGTTAGGATCTCGGTCAGGGTCGAGGAGCGGCTTGGCAGTCTCGGCCGATGCTGGCGGAACACTTGCATCGGTAGTCACCGGTGCAGGGGCGGCGGCGCGACCGCCGCCCGCCAATTGCAGCATGACGCCAGACTCGCGTGCGGCCTTCTGCTCAGCGGCGATGCGCTGGCGCTCGGCTTCGGCTTCCTGCGCGGCCCGGCTCACCGCATCGGCAGCGGGGTCAGGGGGAACCATCCCGCCAAGCTGCCGCTGGCGCTCGAGGATCGGCCGCCCGAGATCACCGGGAAGCGGTGGCCCGAGCTTCGGCACGTCGCCATAGCTCGTCGGCGCGCCCGCGAGCGCATCAGGCGGCGCCTTCGCGCCAACCAGCTTTTCATCGCTTGGTGCGATCAGGCTCAGGGTCGCGGGCTTGAGCGCCAGCCAGGCGACGCCGATGATCGCGGTCGAGCCGGCGGCAGCGATGGCGACGATCGCACCGCGGCGAAAACGGGTGACGCGGCCCGGCGCCGCGCGCAGAACGAGCGTTTCGGGGTCGGCTTTGGGCGCCGCGATCGGCGCGGAAGAAGCGGTTGGATCGGTCACGCGCCCCTCCCGGCCTTGCGCTGCCGGCTCTTCGGCTGGGCGGCGGTGATACGGACAATCTGCTGTTTCTTGCCGCCAAGGCGCAGCTCGGCGACACCGAACAGGCGGTCGACCACATAATAGCGGCCGGCGACGCGATAGTTGACGAGCTGGGCCTCGCCATCCTCGCCAATCACGAACAGCGGGGGCGCCTCACCCACGGCGATCGCGGGCGAGAACTCGATGTAGGTCTGCCGCCCATCGTCGAACGCGCGCAGCGGCCGCCAGGCCGGCTTGTCGCCCGAGATCGCATAGTTGAAGTTGAGGCTTTCGACCGAGAGGCCCGACGCGATCGGCGTCGCCGCCACGGCTGCATCCCGCTGACGCCGGAGCGCGATCAGCTCGTCATGTGGATAGGTCCAGGAGATCGCCGCCATCGCGGTCGCGGGCGTGCTTTCGAGCTGGAGATGGTAGGTCCGGCGATCGGTAGCAATGACAAGGTTTGTGCGTAGGCCCGCCGAAAACGGCTTGACGAGGATGTGCACGCGCTTGCTTTCGCCGATGCCGCTGGTGGTATCGCCGACAGTCCAGCGCACGGTGTCGCCGGCGGCGACGGACACAATCGTTTCGCCCGGCTGCAAGGCAATGTCGGTGATGCGCTCGGGCGCGGCATAGAGCCGGTAGAGCACGCCTTCCGCCCAGGGATAGACCTGGACGGCATATATATATCCCGCGCTCGACGGCTCGCGCAGTGCCGCCCGGTTGGCGGCAGTGACGCGCGCGGTCGGTGACGCGGGTTCGCGGCTCTGCGCAGCGGCGGGCATGGCAAGCGCCATCGCGCTCGCCGCCAGGATGAGGGCACGGATCATTGGTCGGTCCTTTCGGGGGATGGTGCGGCTGCGGGTTGAGCAAGGGTCGGATCGAGCGGCGAGCCCAGCGGAATGTCGGCGGGCGGCGCGACCGGGAGTGATTGTGCGGGATCGGGCACGGCCGATGGTTGCGGCGAAGGTGGCCGGTCCTGCGGCGTTTCCAGTTCGCGGCTCCAGTCGATCGCGTCAACATAGAGACCGAGCGGGTTTTTTCGGAGCACATCGGCCGAGCGCGGCGGCTTGATCTTCACCGTGAGCATCGCCGTCCAGCGTGACGTGCTGGCGAGGCTTCCCCGCTCATATTGCTGCTCGGTCCATTTGACCTGGAAGCTCGTATCTGACGCGCGGACGATGCTCGTCACCTGCACCGAAACCGTCTTGCGCCCGACATCGGCGAACGGATTGGAGGTGCGGGCATATTCGCCGAGGAACAGTGACGCACGTTCGGTCGCGAAATCATAGGCTGATAGCCAGTTTTCACGCATCAATACCGGATCGAGCGAGCGCGCTCGAACGCCGGTGATGAACCGGCCGAGGAACCATGCGATCTGCGGATCGGTCGGCCGATAGTCCTTGGCGGCAGGCGCGACGGCCTGTGCTTGCCCGAGTGCATCGACCTCGACCACATAGGGCACGACGCGGCTTTGCATCGATTGCCAGACCAGCGCGCCCGACAGACCAGTGGTCAGGAACAGGCCGCCGAAGGCCATCAGCCGCCAGTTCTTCGCCTGTGCGCGAGCCGAGCCGATACGCTCATCCCAAAGCTGGCCCGCTCGTTGGTAGGGTGTCTCGGGTTCGGGCGTTCGCCCATAGCGCTGCAATGCGCGTCGAAATTTCATCGCTCAGTCCCTTTCCTTGATGTCTGGAGTGGCGCCAGCGCCGCCGCGGTCGCCGCCCTGGATTGCGTGGATCGCCATCTGACGGCGGTGGCGAGCATTCTGGCTGGCATGAAGCTTCTGCGCCCAGGCGGGTGTTCCTTCAGCTGCGCCTGTCGGCGCGGCTGCGGGGGCGCCGCCGCCGGCACGGGTGCTTCCTGCTTCCCATGCGGCGCGCTGCCCACGATCGGCGGCAGCGCTAACGCCGAGACCGCCGCTCATCCGGTTGGCAGCCGCGCCGCGCATGGCGGTCGCAACGCCGCCGAGGCCCGCGCCGACGCTGGTCGAGCCCGAGGTTTCCTGCCCGAGCTTGTAGGCGGTGGATGCGGCAGACCCCATCGATGTACCGGCGCGGATCGCGCCGAGACCGGCCCCCGCGAGACCGCGTGCCGCGCCGACGGCGCCAGCGCCTGCCATCGCAAGACCTCCGCCGGCAAGCGCGGTAGTGGCGATCACCGATCCGGCGCCGAGCTGCGGCGCGCCGGCGACGAGGCCGGATGCGATTCCCGGGCCGAAGATGGAGAGGCCAAAGATCGCGAGGCTCGCGAGCATCAGCGACACGGCCTGTTCGATCGACACCTCGTCGCCGGTGATCGCACTGGTGAAGTCGGCGAAATAGTTAGAGCCGATGCCGACGATGACCGCGAGCACCATGACCTTGATGCCCGAACTGACGACGTTCCCGAGCACCCGTTCGGCGAGGAACGACGTGCGGTTCCACAGCGCAAAGGGCACGAGCACGAAGCCGGCGAGCGAAGTGAGCTTGAATTCGAGGATTGTGATGAAAAGCTGGATCGCGAGGATGAAAAAGGCGGCGATGACGACGACCCAGGCGATCACCAGCACGGCGATCTCGATGAAATTGTCGAAGAAGGCGATCGGGCCAACCAACTCCTTCGCCTGCTCGAGGAGCGGCCATGCTGCCTCGAAGCCGGTCCCGGCCAGCTTGCCGGGTCGCAATAAATCGTCAGCCGTAATCGCGCTGCCCCCTGCGGTGAGGCCGAGGCCGGCGAAGCTGCGAAAGATGATATCGGACAGTGTCGAGAAGCTGTTGAGGATCAGGGCGAAGACGCCGACATAGAGGATCTTCTTGAGGAACTTGGCGATGACGTCGTCTTCGCCGCCGAGCGCCCAGAACAGCCCGGCGAGAGTGATGTCGATGCCGATCAGGATCGTGGTCAGGAAACCGACGTCACCGCCCAACAGGCCGAACCCGCTGTCGATGTAGGAGGCGAAGGCCTCCATGAACTGATCGATGACATTCAGGTCATCCATATGGGCGGGTTCCTGCTTGAAGTTGAAAGGTGTCGCGGGGACCGGCGGCCATGAGAGGGGCAAGCCCTACGGCCCCCGCGACGAGACAGGTTCGGACCGGGGGGAGCTGGGGGCGCGGTCCTCGCCTGCCTCAGCTCATTGGCGTGGCGTGTAAGCCTTGCCGTCGCCGAGGAAGCGGCGCGTTGACTCGCGTGCCTCGCGCGCGATCTGGCCCCGCTGCGCCTGCTCGACCGATTCCGCCCGGAACTGCGCCGCCATCATTTGCTGAAGCTGGAGCTGCTGCTTGGCGGTGAGCGCGAGAAGCTGGTTCGTGGCCTGCTGCGCCTGAAGCGAGCCTTCCGCGCCCTGGCTGCGCGCGACGATGTCGGCGAGCGCCTGCGTGTCGCTCCGTACGTTGTCGACGATGCGGTTCTGGACCCCCATCGTCTGGCGAAACGCGGACATTGCGGTATCGAGTTGATCGCGTGCGCGAGCCACACGCTGATCGCGGCGGAACACCTGATCGAACTCCTGCGGGTAGAGCTGGCGGAAGCGCTCGTCGAGCTGATCGATGCGGAAGTCGACGCCCTGCGCCTGGCCCATGAGCTGGTCGATCTGCTGGAGGCGCTGGCGAAGCTCCTGAAGTTGCGGGAAATCGATCCTGGTGAGGTTTTTGCCCTGGTTGATCAGCATTTGCGCTTCGTTCTGGAGGCTCTGGATCTGGTTATTGATCTGGGCGAGCGTGCGCGCGGCGGTGAGCAGGTTTTGCGAATAGTTCGATGGATCGAACACGCTGAGCTGGGCCGCGACGGGCGTCGAGGTCAACGCGATGCCGATACCGAGCGAGCCGACGGCGCCGAGCGCGAGAGCAGAGAGGCACGCATATTTGCGGATAGGGATACGGGGCACGGGAAATTACTCCTTGTCTTCTGGGGGGCGGGCGGCAGGGTGACGCCCAAGCAGGTCGGCCGCCCAATCGAGGCCGGCTTGGGAGAGAAAGGTCGCGGCGAAGTCGGCCTGGCCCTTTTCGGCCAGCACCGCGTCTATGCGCTTCTGGCTGTCGGGATCGGACGCGCCGCACAACGCCAGCGCGATCGGGCCTAGCCCAAGCTCGAACAGCCGGTTGCCGCGCGCTGATTGCAGATAATATTGCCGCTTGGGCGTCGCGCGGCTGACCAGTTCGATCTGGCGCGCGTTGAGACCGAAGCGGACGTAGGCCGTCTGGCCCTGCGGCTCGATCGCCCGATCATTGGGCAGCAAGATGCGCTGCGGACAGCTTTCGATGATGGCCGGCGCGATCGTGCTGTCGGCGATATCGGCTAGGCTCTGTGTCGCGAACACGACGCTGACGTTCTTCTTGCGCAGCACCTTCAGCCACTCACGAATGCGCGCGGCGAACAGCGGGTGGTCGAGGAACACCCAGGCTTCATCCAGTACGAGAAGCGTCGGCCGCCCGGTGAAGCGCTCTTCGAGCCGGTGGAACAGGTAGGTCAGCACGGGCGCAACGACGCCCGCCTGCCCCATCAGCGCTTCAGTCTCGAAGCACTGCACGTCGGCGATCGCTAGATCGTCTTCGGCGGCGTCGAGCAGGCGGCCGAACGGTCCTTCGAGCGTATAGGGCGTGAGCGCCGATCGCAGCGGTGCCGATTGCAGCAGCAGCGACAGGCCGGTGAGCGTGCGTTCCTCGATCGGGGCAGTCGCGAGATTGGTGAGCGCCGACCAGACGGCCTCCTTGATCTCGGGTGTGACCAGTACTTTCTCATGGGCGAGCAGCGCGCCGATCCATTCGGCCGCCCAGGCTCGTTCGTTGGAGCGATCGATGTGGCGCAGCGGCTGGAAGGCGATCGTTCGCCCGCCCTCGTCATCGGCATGACCGCTCTCGCCGCCAAGCCCGAGCGCGTGATGCGCGCCGCCCATCGCCAGCACGGCCGCGCGCGCCGAAAATCCCTTGTCGAAGACATAGACCTGGGAGTCTGGATATCGCCGGAACTGAAGCGCGAGCATTGCGAGCAGCACCGACTTTCCGGCCCCGGTGGGTCCGACGATCAGCATATGACCGACGTCGCCGACATGCGTGCTGAGACGGAACGGCGTCGAGCCGCTGGTTTCCGCATAAAGCAGCGGCGGACCGTCGAGATGCGGATTACGCGCCGGTCCTGCCCATACCGAGGACAGCGGCATGAGATGCGCGAGATTCAGGGTGTGGACGATCGGTTGCCGGACGTTCGCATAGACATGGCCCGGCAGGCTCGACAGCCACGCCTCGACCACATTCATGCCCTCGCGGATGCAGGTGAAGCCGAGCCCGTTGACGATGCGCTCGACCGCGCGGACCTTTTCCTCGACGCGGGCGCGGTCGATATCGGCAACGGTGATCGTCGTCGTCAGATAGCCGAACGCGACATGATCGCCGCCGAGCGCCTGCAAGGCCAGGTCGGCATCGACCACCTTGTTGTCGGCATCGCTGTCGAGAAGCTGGACCGGCTGGTTGTAGATGACTTCGCGCAGCAGCGCGGTGATCGACTTGCGCTTGTTGAACCACTGCCGCCGCAGGCGAGTGAGCGCTTTGGTTGCGTCGGTCTTGTCGAGCGCAATGAAGCGCGTCACCCAGCGATAGCCAAAATCCTCATGGTTGAGTCCGTCGAGGATGCCGGGACGGCTCGCGTTCGGAAATCCGAGAATGGTCAGCGTCCGCAGATGCTGGTCGCCCAGCATCGGCTCCAGCCCGCCGGTCAGCGGCGTGTCGGCCAGCAGCCCGTCCAGATAGATGGGCGTTTCGGGCACGGCGACGACATGGCGGCGCGCGGAGATCGCACCGTGGAGAAAGGTCAGCATTTCGCTGTCGCCGAGCGCGCGCACCTCGGGCATGAAGCCTCTGAACAGGTCAAGCGCGCGATCCGTCTCGGCGATGAAGCCGGCAAGCGCTTGTCGCCAGTCGCGGCCCTTCGCGTCGTCGCTGCGCTCGACCAGCGCTCGGCCCGCCGTGTCCGCCTGATCGGGCGGAGGCAGGAAGGTGAGCGTCAGATAATAGCGGCTCTCGAAATGCGCGCCCGCGCTTTCGAACGCCGCGCGCCGTTCCTCATCGACCAGCCACGACGCCGCATCGGGAAAGCTGCTGTCGGGATAACCCAGCGCTTCGCGCCGCTCGGCCTCGAAATGGAGTGCCCAGCCCGAGCCGAAGCGCTTCAGGACATTGTTCGCCCGCGCGCAGGCGGCGACAAGCTCGGCTTCGGTGGCGGATTCTAGATCGGGGCCGCGGAACCTGAGGACGCGCGAAAAGCTGCCGTCCTTGTTGAGCACCACGCCGGGCGCGACAAGCGCCGCCCATGGAAGGTGATCGGCGAGCCGGGCGGCCTTCTGACGGTATTCGCGCAGATTCAGCATGACAGATGCCCCTTCTGGCGAAGGTGGCGAACCAGGACCGGGGCGAAGTCGGGATCGCGTTTGGCGGCGAACACCGCGAGGGTGTGCCCGAACGCCCACATGGCCAGCCCGGCGATCCACTGCTGGAGACCGAGCCCGAGCGCGGCCGCGATCGTACCATTGACGATCGCGATCGCCCTCGGCGCCCCGCCGAGCAGGATCGGCTCGGCGAGCGCGCGGTGCATCGGCGCCTCGAAACCCTCGATATGACTGCCGGAGGCGATCACGAGATGAGCGCTCCACCGCCGAAGCTGAAGAAGCTGAGGAAGAAGCTCGACGCCGCGAACGCAATCGACAGGCCGAAGATGATCTGGATGAGGCGGCGGAACCCGCCTGCTGTCTCGCCGAACGCCAGCGTCAAACCGGTGACGATGATGATGATCACCGCGACGATCTTGGCGACCGGACCCTGGACCGACTCCAGCACCTGCTGGAGCGGTTCCTCCCACGGCATGCCCGAGCCGGCGGCCTGCGCGGTGGCGGCGAGCGCAAGCCCGAGGCCGATGGCGGCTCCGGTGAGGAAGATGCTCCGACGATCAGGAATACGGGCAGGAATACGGGACAAGCGCATGGTCATTCTCCTTGGGGTTCGAGGGCGTGGTCGGGAGTAAGGTCGAGGACGGCGTAGCCGCCGTCGGGATCGAGGCCGGCGACGCGCGCGATCGTGTCGACGCGGCGCGCGAGGCCGCGCCCGGCGATGAACACGATCATGTCGATGGATTCGGCGATCAGCCGGCGCGGAACGGTGACGACGCTTTCCTGCACGAGCTGCTCGAGCCGGTAGAGGGCCGACACTGCCGAATTGGCGTGGACGGTTGCGATGCCGCCCGGATGCCCGGTGTTCCAGGCTTTGAGCATGTCGAGCGCTTCGCGCCCGCGCACCTCGCCAACGACGATGCGATCGGGGCGGAGCCGCAATGTCGAGCGGACAAGATCAGCCATCGTGACGCCGCCGGCTCCGGCAGTGCCGATCGTACGCGTGCGCAGCCCCACCACGTCGGGCGCGGCGCATTGCAACTCACGCGTGTCTTCAATGATGATGACGCGTTCATCGAGGTGCGCCATCTCGGCGAGCAGCGCGTTGGCAAGCGTCGTCTTGCCCGAACTGGTGCCGCCCGCGACCAGGATGTTCTTGCGCTCGACCACGGCCATCGACAGCAGTCGCGCCGTGTCGGCGAGCATGATGCCGTCCCGCACATAGTCGAGCAAAGTGTAGATGCGCGCCGCGGGCTTGCGGATCGAGAAGCATGGCGCGAGGCTGACCGGCGGCAGGATACCCTCGAACCGCTCGCCCGCGCCTTCGCCGTGCGGCGGCAGCTCGGCCGAAACGATCGGCGCATTGCCATGAACCTCGGTGCGCGCGTGGGATGCTACCAGACGAATGATCCGCTCGACTTGCGCGGGCTCATATTTGGTGCCGGTATCGATCCGGCCTTCGCCAAGTCGATCGAGGCGCAACACGCCGTCCGGGTTGACCATGATCTCGATGACCATCGGATCGGCCAGCGCCGCCGCGATAGTCGTCCCCATCGCGGTGCGCAGCATCGCGCGCCGACGCCCTGCGGAATTATCGGAGCCGAAAAGCGTGTCGCTCATCGCCCACCTCCATTGTCTTTCGCGGAGGCAGCAAGCGTGCGCTGGCCGCTGGCGAGCGCTTCGCCGACGCGGGCAATGAACGCCTCGAAGCGGTCTCGGCCGATCGCACGCGCCGCTTCGTCGGCTTCGGCCAAAGGGGCCTGCACCATCAGTTCATAGCGGATGAACAGCGCCAGGCTCTCGAGCAGCACATGCCCGTCACGCTCGACACGCCCCAGCGCGAGCGACATGCGATCGAGCCGCTGGCTGAACTTGTTCTCCAGCCCGCTCGCCGCCTGCCGGTTGAGCCAGGCGGTGAGCGCGTCGGTGAGGATCGCCGATTTGGACGCGCCGGGCTGGCTCGCCAGCGCCTCGAAGCGGTGGCTCAGATCTTCGGGCAGGAAGAGCTGGTAGCGGACGCGGTTGGGTTTGATCGCCGCCATCGTCAGAAGCTCGGCAGTGTGTCGCTGTCGCGACCCTGGTTGATGGTATGGGCGCGGATCAGCGTGCCGGTGGTGCCGGCGCGGTCCATCGCGTGCTTTTCGGCGACGGGATCGGTGTCGTCGCGGTCGAGGCCGAGAAGATCGAGCTGCCTGGGCGGTTCGGGCTTTTTGGTCTGTTCCTCGCCGAGTCCGGGATGGCGCTGCTGTTGCAAGCCGCCGTCCTCATCGGCTTTCGCGTCGTCGTCGGCCTTGCCAAGCCGGCTGTCAGGCGCGCGGACCAGCCCGCTCCAATCGTCGGGGCGGCCCTGCGGGCGATCGGGATAGTCTCCGGGCGCGAGCTGGGGCGGCGGCGCGATCCGCTCGCGGAAATTGCGATCCTCGTAATAGCGCAGCTTCTTCGCGCGGATCGGCGCCATGCCGGAAACGAGCACCAGTTCGTCCTTGGGCGGGAGCTGCATCACCTCGCCGGTGGTCAGGAGCGGCCGCGCCGTCTCCTGCCGGCTGACCATGACATGGGCCAACCACAGCGCGAGCCTGTGGCCGGCGTAGTTGCGCATCGCGCGCTGCTCGGTGGCGATGCCGAGCGCGTCCGAGATCCGCCGCGCCGTGCGTTCGTCATTGGTCGCGAAGGCAATACGGACATGGCAGTTATCGAGAATGGAGTTGTGCTCGCCATATGCCTTCTCGATTTGATTGAGCGACTGCGCGATCAGGAAGGCGCGAACCCCATAGCCTGCAAGAAACGCAAGGCTGGTCTCGAAGAAGTCGAGGCGCCCCAATGCCGGAAACTCGTCCAGCATCATCAGGAGCTTGTGCTTGCCCGCCTTGGCAGGATCGGCATCCAGCTTCTCGGTAAGGCGGCGACCAATCTGGTTGAGCACCAAGCGTACCAGCGGCTTGGTTCGGCTGATGTCCGATGGCGGAATGACGAGGTAGAGCGAGACGGGGTGGCCCGCCTCGACGAGATCCGCGATCCGCCAGTCGCAGCGCGACGTGACCTCGGCGACGGTCGGGTCGCGATAGAGGCCGAGAAATGACATGGCGGTGGAGAGGACGCCGCTGCGCTCGTTCTCGGACTTGTTGAGCACCTCGCGCGCCGCCGACGCCACGACCGGATGCACGATCGGCGCATCCTTCGTGCCGAGATGATTGGTGGTCATCATCCGCCGGAGCGTGGTGACGAACGGCTGCTGGGGGTCCGACAGGAATGTGGCTACCCGCGCGAGCGTCTTTTCCGGCTCGGCATAAAGAACGTGGAGGATCGCGCCGACCAGCAGGCTGTGGCTGGTTTTCTCCCAATGGTTGCGCCGTTCGAGCGCGCCTTCGGGATCGACCAGGATGTCGGCGATGTTCTGGACGTCGCGGACCTCATGCTCGCCGCGCCGGACTTCGAGCAGCGGGTTGTATTTGGCGGAAGCGGGATCGGTCGGGTTGAACAGCAGGACGTGGGAGAAGCGCGCGCGCCAACCGGCGGTGAGCTGCCAGTTTTCACCCTTGATGTCGTGAACGACGGTGCTGCCGGTCCAGCCGAGCAACGTCGGTATGACCAGCCCGACGCCCTTGCCCGAACGGGTCGGCGCGAACGCCATGATATGTTCGGGGCCGTTATGGCGCAGATAACGGCCACGCGAGCGGCCCAGGAACACGCCGGCGTCACCATGAAGGCCTGCCCGCTCGATCTCGTTCGGCTTGGCCCAGCGCGCGGAACCATAAGTGGTGACCTGGCGCGACTGCCGCGCGCGCCAGAGCGAGCCTGCGATCGCCGCGCCGCAGCCGATGAAACCGCTCGCGCCGGCGAGCGCGCCGGCCTTGTCGAAAACATGCGGCGCATAGGCATCGTAGTGATACCACCAGGGGAAGAGCGCCCAGGGACGATAGACCGGCGTGCTTCCAGCCATGAACCAGGCCGGACCAAGTTCGGGCTGGTAGGCGAGCATCGCCGCCGCCCATTGGGTCGCCGCCCAGAGGCCCGCGATCACGATTGCGAACACGACAAGGATCTGGCCGATGAGCAATTTGGTCGGGGTCACGTTGAAGCTCCCGCCCATACCGCCGGATGCGGTCGGGGCGCGGCTTCAAGACTCGGCTATGGGCCGCCCGAAATGAACGGAGCCGCTGGGGGCTGGTGGGTGACCGAAGGAGATCACTCGTCGGCGACTGACTCAATATTCCAGCTCTGTTCTTTTGATCGAGCTATGACCCGAGTTGATGATTCTGCCCTGCCGTTGTCCCTCGAGGTGGCACTGACCACCACACCGCACCGCCGATGACCCGCTACACCCTGCAAAAATCCGAGCTGCAAATTCGGGCTTGCGTGTCGGATTATCAGACATTATATCGCATTTAATGTAGTGAAATCGTGCGAGGCATGCATGGCGACAATCGCTCCTCCGAAGCCCGCGGCAACCGCGTTTCCCAAAGCCGACGCCATTAGGGCGTTGGTCGACGAACTGCTGCAAGTGGCCAGGGCTGAGGCACAGGTGCGCGGAATTGCCCTACCTCCGGAAAACCCGAAGATCATCCAGGCGCCCGTGCCACTCGACTCCTTGTCCGTGGTCGACACGCTTTGCGCGGTGGAGCAGGTCCTCGACATCGAGCTTCGCGACAGCATCGTCCGCACCGGCGGCTACAATTCGATCGAGAAGGCGATTGACGACCTCCTCCCTAAGATCGAACGCGTCTGGGTTAAGAAGAAAGGGTCGAAGCCATGACCAATCTCGCACTCCGCCAGGAAGGCGACGAGCAGGAGCGGCGGCGCTTGGGCGACCGTCTGCGCGAAGCACGGAAATATCTCGGCCTCAAGCAGGAAGAAGTTGCTGCCTATCTCAAGATTCCCCGGACCGCGCTTACCGATATCGAGAATGGCCAGCGCCGCGTTGAAGCGATCGAACTGACGCGGCTTGCCCGTCTTTACCGCCAGTCGGTGGCCTATTTTACCGGCGAAGACGAGGCCTCCGCGAGCCTTCCCGCCGATGTCGCCCATCTGGCGCGACGCGTTGCGGCCTTGTCGACTGAGGACCGGGCCGAGCTGAGCCGGTTTGCCGAATATCTCCGCTCGCGGTCTGGCGGCGAACGGAGCTGATCGATGGCGTCGGATTATGCGAGCGCGGTTCGCGCTGGTACGATGGCAGCGGGCCGCCTGCATCGCGAACTCGATACGCGCGCACTGATCGAGACCCAAGGCGGCAGCGTCGATGTCTTCGGCGCGATCCATGCCGTGGGTCTACCCTTGCTGCTTCGTCCCCTGAAAGGCCTGCTCGGCGCCTATCTCAGCGCACCTGCTCCTGGCGTTCTCGTCACGACGGAACGACCGATGAGCATCCAGCGCTTCACGGCCGCGCACGAACTCGGGCATTTTTCGATGCGACACGAGCCGAGCCTCGACGATGAGAGCATCCTGCGCCGGATGCCGATGTCGCCCGAACCGGGAAACAACTTCGAGGAAACCGAAGCCGACGCCTTTGCGATCGCCTTCATGATGCCGAAATGGCTGATGCTCGCGCACAGCGCGCGACAAGGATGGCAGATCGATCATTTCCGGCGCCCCAATGTCGTCTATCAGCTCTCGCTGCGGATCGGCGCCAGCTATGAGGCGACGTGCCGCACCCTGGTTCGCTACAATCTGATTTCGCCATCGGTGATGACCGACCTGCTCCGGACGCAGCCGCGCAGCCTGAAGGTCGATCTCCTCAAGGACTATCGGCCCGACAACTATCGCGGCGACGTCTGGCTGCTGACCGAGCGCGATGCCGGCTCGCGGATCGATGGCAGTCGCAATGATCTTTTCGTGCTGCGGCTCGAAGAACATAGCGGCGGTGGGTATCTCTGGGATCTCGACCAACTGATCGCCAGCGGCTTCGCCGTCGTTCGCGACGAGCGTGAGGCAATCGACGGCGATGGCATCGGTGGTCCCGTTGTCCGCCGTGTCACCGCGGCGCCCGATGCGCCGCGGCGCGGCCGCATGTCGCTCGACGAGCGGCGGCCGTGGCAGCCTGCGCCGGCCCTCACCAGCCTGACGCTCGATTTCGACCTCACCGGCCCGGAACAGACGGGCCTGTCGCGCGCCGAACGGCGGCACCTGCTCGAGGCCGCCTGACGCCCCATGATCGATATCGTCCGTGACCTTCGGCCGCTGTTCGGACCTGCGCGCGATCAAGGCGCGCGGCCGACATGCCTCGCATTCGCCGCGAGCGACACCCACGCCGGGCTTCGCGACGGCTGGGCACCGCTGTCGTGTGAATTCGCCTTTCATGCCGCGCAGAAACGGGCGGGCAGACCGCCGACGAGCGGCGCACTGCTATCCACAATGCTGGACGCGCTACGGCTCGATGGCCAACCCGACGAGAAAGGCTGGCCGTATCTGGCTGCGGTTCCAGCCGATCATCGACTGTGGACGCCGCCGGCGACCGTTGGCCCGCTCTATGGCCGCAACGGACAGAGGGATGGAACCGACCTGTCATCCATCCTTGCCGCGCTGGACCGTGACACGCCGGTGCTCATGCTGACGATGCTGTCACGGTCTTTCTTCCAGCCGCGCGGTGATGGCGTCGTCGATCCGGCGAACGACGAACTCCCCGAGCCAGCGCAACGGCACGCGGTCGTCGCGGTCGGGCATGGAACCGTGGACGGCATCCCGGCCATTCTCATCCGCAACAGCTGGGGACCAGGTTGGGGCTTGGAAGGCCACGCCTGGCTTACTGAGCGCTTTCTAGCGCCGCGCCTTTTCGCCACGGCAAATTTGACGGAGGAAGTCGATGTATCTTCCCATACCGCCGCAGCCTGACTGCGTTGCTGGCTGGCGCGAGGCGGTCCGGCTCGTCGACCTCGCCACCGGACACCAGGCGCAGAATGTCGTCATCTCCGTGGCCGAGCCGACTGCGCGCGCAACACTCGCCGATCCCGTCGTGGCGGAAGTCGATGCCTTCCTTTCGGGCCATGGCAAGAAGCCCATCGAGACGGTCGCCAACACGATTTTTCCGGCAGCGCTGTACAGGCGCTACGGCGCGCCGCAATTCTTCGACCGGTTTCGCGACAACGTGCTGCCGAAGGTCCGGAGGTCGGGCGCTTGGTCGGGCTATTATTTCGAACGGATGATGGAATTGCCCCGCGCCGACGGCCAGCCAATCAATCAAATCTGGGGCATCGTCGAGCGCCTGCGCAACCCGAACGTCCGAGCGCTCAACAAATTCGAACTGCTGATCTTCGACCCCGCCCGCGACGTGAATGACTCGCCCTACGGCGGTCAGTGCCTGAGCTTTGCCAGTCTCAAGCTGATCGGCAAGGGCGACGATCGTCGCCTCGGCATGACCGCGCTCTACCGCAATCACTACTATATCGAAAAACTGCTCGGCAATCTGATCGGCCTCGGCCGTCTGCTCGAATTCATCGCCAAGGAAGGCGGGGTCGCGCTGGGTCCGCTCACGATCGTCTCGACCAACGCCACGGTCGACACCGCCAACTGGAACCGCGGCGATCTTAAGCAACTCTTTGAGCGCTGCGATCAGGCGAGCGCACATCTCCTTGCTGCGGCGTGAGGCGCGCCCAACGGCAGTTCTAGCGGCTCATCGTTGTCATCCGCGACACCGTACAGGCTGAACATGCCCTCGATGAACTCGCGCTGCCCGCCGTAGCTCGGATGGCGGACCGCGGTGGTCGGAATGTCGAGACCGTCCAGCGCCAGGTGAGCATCGCGCCCGATCGCGACGATCTGGCGGGGCCGGATCATTGACACGAGGGCTTGCAATATCGGCCAGGTCGCCTCGCGCTCGCTTCGCGTGTGGCATCGGTTCGACATCGGATCATCCGCTTCATGGGGATGGAACGGGAAAACGTTCCAGAGCATGACAGGCTGACCGATCCGCTCTAGCACACGCCAGACGATCGCCGCGGTGCGCTCCGCCACGGCGGGTCCCTGCGTCGCACGTTCGAATGCGATGCCGCCCATCAGCGTACCGGCATGTCCGAGGTGAATTTCGTCGGTCAGCGGTACGCCCGTACGCCGCCCCCCGCGATAGCCGAGATCACGCGCGATCCAGATCGTTTCGACGCGATGATCAAGCGCCGCGGTGAGCAGCATTTCGAGATTGTCGCGGCGCCGGGCGGCGGCGTCGCTGCGGTCATGGACCGTGCAGCGATCGCGCCAGGGATTGAACACTGAGGGAAGTTCGGTCGCCGCCAGGGTGGACACAAAGGATTTCGGGGTCATGACGGCAATTCCTTGATACGCAGGCGGCGATTGGCGAAGTCGATCAGGACGCGGCCGCGCCGATGCTCCTGAAGGAAGCGGAAAGCCGTATAGCCCTGGAGGATCGCTTCCTCCCAAAGCCACAGCGGACAGCGTTCTGATTCGTAGCCGGCGACGAACTGGCGGACATGCTTCAGCATGTCCAGCGGAAGGCCACCGCGCTTCACGTTTTCAAAGTACCGGAGTTGCTGCGCTTGTCCGAAAATCCAGGAAGTTATGCCCTCTTCGATGAGAATCGCCCGAGCACCGTCTTCGGCGTCGTCGAGTTTCGGATCGCTCTTGCGCTTGAGACGGAGCAGCGCACGCAGCACTGGCGACCAGCCAAGCACCGCGACATAAGCGTAGTGAAAGACATCGTGGAAGCGATAGTCGTCGGGTTCGAGCGCGTTGTCGGTGAGCCGGTCGCCGACATACACACCGCTTGAGCGTTGATACACGAATGTCTGCCCGCGAACGGTGCGTTCATAGACGTCGATCGCCATCCGCCGCGGCAATTGCTCTTCTGGGTCGAGCGCCGCATCGGTCGGCGCCGGATAGATGCGCTCGCGCGGCCAGCGATCGAAGATCTTGTGAAGATTCTTCACGGCGGCAGCCTCGATGGTAACACCGGATTCGTTTGCCGCCTGGATCAACCGGCGCATGACCGCGACCAGCCGGCCCGCGAGTGCTTCGCGGTCCTTCGCAAGACCGCCCGCCTGGAAATCGTTGATGAGCAGCCCAACGTCGCCTGCCAGCGCGAGCAGGCTATGCTCGAACTGCGGCATCGGTGCCTTGGCAAGCGGAATGTGCTGCGGCTGCAGCGCATGGAAACTGAGCGTTTCGTTGCCGCCCGTCTGCCATTGTCCGCCGTTTGTCGCCGCGGCGGCAGCGATGTCGCTGAGCGCCATGCGGCTGCGCCGTGCGATCGCCGCCAGATACCAAAGGACGTCACCAAGCTCTTCCGCGACGGCGTGAGCGTAACCCAGGTAGGAGGCATCGTCGCGCTGCTTTTTCTTGGCCTCACTGAGCAAGCTGCCGACTTCGCCGAAAAGGCCAAGCATCGAGAAGCCCAGTGCGCGGCCACCGCTGCGTTGATCAGTCCGCGCGGCCTGCTTCGCATAATCCGCAACAGTGAGAGCTTCGAAATCCTCGCTCATCGCCTGCCCTTCCGGCGATCCGATATCGCGTCTGCGGGGACGCTCACGCCATAGGCTTCAAGTGCCCGCAGTACGATCATCCGGATCGGCTCGCGGGAATCGAGCGACCGTTGACCGAGATCGCGTTTCGTAACGGCAGGAATCTGCACCTGAAGATGCTCGTCGCCGACATCGGTTTGCGCTGCGATATTTTTCATGAATCCATGAAAACATAATTTCATGAAAATAGGAAGCCCGAATCCTCCGGATCAGGAGACGCTCGGCCCGCTGCGCTGCCGCCCGAGTGTCCAGTTGATCCCGCCGTCGCGCATGATGCCCGAGACCGATTTGCCGACATGGCGATCGAGAACAGAGCGCCACGGCACCAGCGTGAAATCGCGCGACCGTTCGATGAGCGCATGGCGACCACTCGTCATCTCGACTGCGCGCACGAGCCTGCCTTGAACAGCCTCCCCCTCTCTGGCCTCGGCGAACGGAACGCCTAACTTGTCGGAGAGCTGGCGGGCGACACGCAGCAATTCTCGCCGCTGGAGCGCGGCGAGCATCCCTCGCCGATAGACCGTCTGCCCATCCTGTTCGTCTGCAAGCTGTTCGGTGATCAGCCATTGCCGTCGCATCGCCTGCGCTGAACGAACCTCGCGGCCGAACCCGGCATCGCGCACCGGCGCTGGGCTGGCGGCAACCAGCTCACGATCGAGCCAGGTCGCGGCCTCGGCCGCTGGCAGATTGTCGAGCGGGACGGTCGACAGCGCCTCGATGGCGACGGGCCGGTCGTGGAGTTGGCGCGCCTCGAACCGAACCACCTTGTCAAGATGATCGGGCGTGACGATCCAGCTTCCATCGGGATCGCGTTCGACATTGCGGGCGATCTTCCGCATCGCCTCCAGCCGGCGGACATGGGTTTCGGCGAAGCCTTCACTGGCGCTCGGGTCCTGCTGCAAATGCGCGTCGATCGTGTAGCGTCCGTCGTTCGCGGCGGCGACTTCGACAATCGTGCGATCGACCGGGCGAACGCCGCCCTCACGCGGCACGATCCGGACGATGGCGTTTTCGGGGGTCGGATCGACCATCTCGCCCTCGCCGATCTCGGCATAGTGCGTGCGCCCGTCGATGCCGTCGATTAGCAGATAATGGCGGTCTTCATGCTCGTCCGCCAATCCCCGCATGATAACGCGGCCGATAATCGGCGCGGCTTCCTGCGCCGTCGGATCATAGATGACGCGATCGGCCGCGGCACAGTCGAGCTTCCGCGCGGTCAGCTCGCGCTGCATGGTACGGATGATATCGCCACGCTCCCCGATCCGGCGCAGTGTGTTCGCGAGGTCGGGCTCGAGCCGCCAGGTGTCGCTGCCGATATGCGAGGCGAGTCCCATGCGCCCAAGTTTCTGCAAGCGGCCGACGCGAACCGATTGGTGAAACGGGTCGCTGTCGCTCGCGCTGACCAGGCGCATACTATCCATGTCGCGGATCAGCCGTCGGTCGATCGCGGTCAGCCGCTCCACGCCAGTATCGCTGCGAAGCCGCTCCTCGATTTCAAGGTCGGTGCGCGGCCCGAGGTCGAGGTTGGCGATCTCGATCGCGCGTTGCCTGGCCCCGTGCGAAATATATTCGCGCGCGATCAGCAGATTTTCGCCCCGGTCATTCACGCCGCGCACAACGATATGCGTGTGCGGATGGCCGGTATTGAAATGGTCGACTGCCACCCAATCCAGCCTCGTGCCGAGATCCTGCTCCATCTGCGTCATCAGCCTGCGCACAAAGGGCTTCAAGTCCGGATATTGGTCGGCGTCCTCGGCCGACACGATGAATCGAAACTGGCGGCGGTCGCCGTCGCAGCGTTCGAGGAACACCTTGCCGTCGGCGACATCCTCGTCGGCCGAATAGAGCGCGCCGGGCTCGCCCTCGCGGGTCACGCCATCGCGCTGGATATAACGCAAGTGCGCCTTCGCGCCGCCCATACCTTTCCCGCCAAGTCCAACAGGCCGTATCTTGACGATCACGCGGCGCGACCGGAACGCGCCCAATCGGTCGCGCGATCTGAGCACCCGTGCAACGCTCGCGCCACGTCCGATCCGGCTGCCGTCGAAGCGGCCACGCCTGCCGGTTTTTAGCCCTGCGCGCTTTGCCGCTTTCACGACGCGGCTCAGGTAGCGCTGCTCCTTGCCCCGGCAGCGCATCCGGCCCAGGTGCGGTTCGAACTCATCATCGCGCATAGCGGCGTCCTTCCATACCGGAATGACGCTCCCCGCCGATAAGAATGGCGCGTCCTCGCCAGAGCGCAAGGAGTCTCGCGATTGGGATCGGAAAAGCCCAGAAAACCGCCATTCCTGGCAACCCTGTCTCGCACTCAAAGGGCGAGTCTCGCAAAAGCCTTCAAAAAACGATGTGCAGACAAACACTTACAAAATCGCGAGATTTTGCCTCTATCTTGCCGTCAAGCCCGACTGCCACCTGCCGCCCCAGACGCCCGCTTTGCCTTCCCGCCTTCCCGATTAGAAAAGGGGAGCGGCGCCATGCGGCACCACTCCCGCGAACCTGCCCCTTCAACAGCGCATCGCCTTATTGCCAGCCTGCCTGTTCGGCCTGACGCAGCGCCCGATTGCACCGCTTCAGCCTCTTCTCAGCGGCCCTTAATTCGGCTTCGATCTGCCGCCGTTCTGCCGCGTCATCGCACCATGAAAGCTCCGCGCGAAGCTCCTCGATCTGTTGTTCAACCGACATCTCATCCTCCTGATACAAGCGAAAGATGAGCCATCGCCCGGCGGGGAGCGGGTCGGGTCAACCACCGCGCAGCGGCCGCGAAGCGGGCGACGGGGGAGCCGATTTTCTCGTCGCCGGAGTGGAGCGAAGCGGAACGCAGGTGGCGTGAAAATTGGGGGAACCGTCGATGGTTGAGGCGGTCCGTTCGCCGCCGGATACTCGGTGCTTGCTGAGCGGATTTCTTCCTCTCTGCAGGCCCGCAAGCGCGTTCCGGTGCAGGAAAAGGCCCACGCCGAGCCCTCAAGGCATGAGGAAAGCCCCGCGCCGGGTGACCGGCGCGGGAGCGATCCGGCTCAGTCGCCGGGGTTCCAGATGACAGCGAACGCGTCGTCGTCGTCCTGCCCGGCGGCGCGGCCGAGATTGGCGTAGAGGGTGCGGCCGCCAAGTTCGGGGGCTGACATGGCGAGGCGGACATATTCGCGCTGGCTCACCTCGCCGGTGCGGATCCAGCCGCCGCCCAGTTCGACGCCGTTCGACAGCACGCGGTAGTCGGGCTGGTCCCCGGTCTTACCGCGATTGGGGATGATGGCGATCTCGGCATTGACCGAAAGCGTCTTCAAGGCGCCCCGGAACGAACCGTCGTTCTGGCGCTGGACATGACCGATTGCGGGCATTTCTCGTCTCCTTCACACAGTCGCCCGACCCGATGCCGGGCGATGGGCGGACCGAAGGGACGGCCCTTGAGCGCGCTGCGAACCGCAGGCCGAAGCGAAGCGGAGGACCGGAAGCGCGGGGCTGATTTGGAGCGAAGCGGCCGCGAGGAGCGCCGCCAAAGCGGCGCGGGGAAATCAGTTCCGCGCGATGGTTTCGCGGGGCGCGCGGCCGTCCCAGGTCATGCGCCCAAGGAGCCGGCGACGGGGTGGTGAGACACGAAAGGACGAGATGCGCGCGCGGACAGGAAGCCCAGTCCGGCGTCCTTCCGGGAAGCCATGATTGCTTTCGCGGCCACGAAGCGGCGGCTATAGCCTCACGGCGATGAACGAAGGAACGACGATTGCGGGGCAGATCGAACGGCTGATCGTGCGGCTGGACGGCGCGGCGGTGTGCGATGCCTGCGTGACTGACCGGCTCAACCTGTGGGTTACCGCACAGGCCAATGTCGTCACCCGCGCGCTCGGCGGCACGCGCGGATTCGAGCGGCAGAAGGACGAATGCACGCTATGCGGAAGCACCCGGACGGTGATCCGCCGCACCGCCCGGTAGGTCAGGCGGCGGGGGTTTTCGGCACGCGAGCGCGCGGTGCGGCGCGATTTGGGCTAGTTGCCGTCGCCCGCGAGCGCGCGCGCCAGCGGCTCGTTGGTCGCCTCGATCTCGATGCGGTCTGCGAAAATCGCGCACCAGCCGCTGCCGAATTCACCGATGCGGGGCTTGGAACAGGTCATCGCCCAATCAAAGCCTATCGGCCCCTTGGACAACGTTTCGGCGCAACATCGCTGGACGACCACGGCGATAGCATAGGCGTCGAAATCGTCCATGCTGGCGAAACACACGATCCGCACGGCTGGGTCGTCGGGGCAGGTTTCCGCGATGAAATCGGCTCCGATGGTGGGAAATTCGGGATCGTTGAACGCCTCGCGAAACCCGCTCCACGGCACGTTCGCATCGTCCGGCGGAAAGGCTGCGAGCAGCGCCGCGCTCGGCGGATCGGGCGCGTCGTCATTCGCCAGCGCGTAGCCAGCGTTTGCGACTTCCTCGATCAGCGCGCACTCGGCGGCGGTGCAGCGAAAGGCGAAGCTGCCCTGAATCCAGATGTCAGCCATTGCTCGCCTCCTCCCGTTCGGGCGTGATGACAAGCGGGGGCACCGCGAAGTCGGCCGCATCGAAATGCGCGATGATCGCCGCATAGCTGCCCAATCGCTCGGCGGTGCAGCGCCCCATGAGGATATAGTCGTCCTCGTCGGCAGCGTAGCTTTGCGGTTCGCCGCTGCCGGTGAACACGGTGCGTTCCGCACCCCACTGGCAGGCATAGGCGCCCGACCAGCGCGCGAAGAAAAGCCCATGCGCGATGCAGAAGGCTTCGAGTCCCTCGAACCGCCCCCAGGCGACCTCGTGCGCCATGAGCGCCAAGGGCTCGCCCTCGGGCAGATCGCCGAGCGCGAAGGGTTCGCCGTCCCATTCGGTGGACAGCCCTTCGTTCGCGATGGCCTCGGCGAAGGCGGGAAGCTGGCTGGCGGGGAGCGTCCCGCCGATGGTGATGGATGCCGAAACACGGTCGGCCATGACAAGTCTCCTGTCTGAAATCCGCGCTGCGAGGGCCGCTTGCGGCCGAGCGGCGCGGCGATTTTATGGGGGGCGGAACGGGCGGCGGGTGCGCCGCCGCCCGTCCAGTTTCATGCGGCTTCGCGCTCGGGCTGTTCCTGCGGCTCGGCCTTGGCAGGGGCCGGAAGCGCAATCACCGCGCCGGGGCCGGTCGGTTCCGGCTCGCGGTCGGGGCGCGCCGCGAGCACCTTGGCATGAGCCGCGACGGTGCCGACGCCGCCGCGCGCCGTATAGGCAGCGGGCGGGAACGCCATCCATTTCGGCACCCAACCCTCGACCTTGGGCCGTCCGTTCGTGCCGTCCAGATGGTCGCGGACGATGCGCTTCAAGACCTTGCCCGGTTCCTTCGCATTGGCGGCGGCGACAGGTTCGCCCGCCACCTCGGCGACGATGCGGGTCAGCACCTCCTTGTCGCGGACACACTCGAAAAAGGCGTCGTCGGCCTGCCAGTAGCGGGCCATATCGACGCCGATCTCGCCGCCCACCGCCTCGACGGCGGCGCTGCCGCTGGCGAGCGTTTCGCCCATGACGATCACCACCACGTCCATGACGGCGCGGTCGGGCACGTCGAGCAAGCGGAGGAACACGCCGACAAGTCCGAAGTCGTCGCCGTTGCCGCCGGCCACGGTCGGTTCCTCGGGCGAGAAGCCGAGAAGGTCCAATACGGCGCGGCGCTTCGTATCGAAGTCGGTTTCCGCGCGGCAGGTTTCGACGCTTTCGGCAACCAAATCGTTGCGCGCGGTCTGCGGCTCGGGCTTGATGGTCCAAAGCGGCGAACCGACGATGGCGTGCGCCACCATCAAGCGCAGCGCGACCTTGGGGTGACGGGTCAGCGCGGCGCGCACGGCCGCGTGGCGATGCAGGTCGATATAGGTCTGCATCGTGCTCGTCACCTCGGGGCGCGGCACCTTGGGAGCGGTGTCGATCGGCTCGCCGCGTTCGAGCCGCTTGGCCTCCTTCGACGTGACATAGCCCTCGTAAAAGTCCACCTCGCCGCTCGCGCGCACGTCGATATAGACGCGCGCCCCCTTGCGCTTGGGAGCCTTCACAAACTCGTAGCGATGGAAGTATTCGCCGCGCGGGACGATCACGACATCGCTCCATCCCTCGTCGAGATAGGCTTCGCGGCGATCCTCGATGGCCGCGTCCTGCTCGCGCCAGAAGGCGTCGGCGTCGGCGAAAAAGCGATCCTCGCCGAACAGGTCGGCGATGATCGCGAGCTTGAGCCTCTCGACGTCGAACAGGGCATGTTCGACCTTGATCGACGCGCCGCCGAACAGCCAGTCCTTCAACTGATGGCCGGTCGGGCAATAGGCGTCGGGGTCGCTGAACAGCGCCAGCCATGCCTTTTGCTGGCTCGTGCTCGCCAAGGTCAGGTGCCGGACGGTCGCCGCGTTGATCTCTTCCTTGCGGTAGAGGTCGCGGATGCGCGGCAAGAGATTGCCGAGCGCGAGGATGCGTTTGACGCCAAGCTCGGGGATGCCGAACGTCGCGGAAATATCCGCTTCGTCGCGGCCTTCCTTGACCAGCCGGGTGAAGGTTTCCCAGCGTGTCACCTCGTCGGGCGCGAGCCGCGCGATATTCTCGATCAGCGACGCCTCGATGGCGGCGGCATCGTCGCCGTTCTCGAGAATGGCGCACGGCAAGGGGTCGGCGCTGCCGGTTTCGCCCGCGACGATCTGCGCGGCGGTGAAGCGCCGCGCGCCCGCGACGATCTCGAACGCATCGGGACCGCAATTCGGTCGCACGATCAGCGGCACGAGAACGCCGCGCGCGCGGACGGTCGGAAGGATGTCGGACACGTCCGGCGCCTTCTTCGCGTAGCGCATATTGGCCTTGCTGACGGACAGCTTGCCAAGGTCGATAAAGTCGAGTTTCATTGGTCTGCTCCTTCTGGAGCGCCGGTCCCGTTTGTCTTGCTGGATGGGCGGGACCGGCACTCGATGCGGCGAAACGCGCCGCGCGTCACCCGCCTCGGGGCGGAAGCTCCTTGCCGTTGCGGCTGTCGGCCGCGCGGCGAAGTTCGGTTTCAGCGAAGATGATCGCGCCCGCCCGCCGCGCGGTCTCGGCCCATGTCGAGAGCGGGGCGAACGGTTCGAAATGCTCGTCGCGCTCGATGAACAGGCCGAAGGGCAAGCGGACGCTCGCCATTTCGGACAGGCTGAATGTGCCGAGTTCGGGAAAGCCGAACCCCAAGTCGGCAAGGCCGAACAGCGTGTCGTCATCATCGTAAAGCTCGGTCGCGAGCCATGTTGCCGCGCCCAAGGGATTGAAGAATTTGACCAGCGGAACGGGATCGGGTTCTGGCGCGCCATCGCGCGCGGCGGCGCAGCGGGCCAAGTCGTTCGCGCGCAGCGCGAAGCGCAGTTCGGGGGTCAGCAGGATCATGCCGCCGCCCTCCGCTCGTCGCTTTCGCTGGCCTCGGTATGGCGCGCCATTATCCAGTCGGCGGCCTTGCTCGCCGCGCTCGCGGCGCAGAAGATGGCGCGATTGTCCTCGCGCAAGACCTCCAGCCATGATGCCAGATAATCGGCATGGCGCACGGTCGGTTCGATGCCAAGCGCGGCGCAGAGGAAGGCGCTACCCATTTCGGCGACCAGTTCCTCGCGGGCGTAGTCCTTGCTGCCGAACGGGTTGAGAATCTTGCGGTCGAGGCGCGAGGCGTGGCCGGTCGAATGGGTCAGTTCGTGCAGCGCGGTGCGATAATAGTTGATCTGCTCGAAGAACGCGGGTTGCGGCGGAACCTGCACATAATCATGCGCGGGTACATAGAAGGCACGGTTGCCGCCGATGCGGAAATCGACGCCCGATGCGGCAATAACCGCTTCGGCGACGGGCACGATCTGGCGTTCGGGGAGCGGCGCGGGGCCGGCGGCAAGGCCGGGGCGCAAGCCTTCGCATTGCGCGACGTTGAACACGGTGAAGCGTTTGAGGAAGGGCACGGCGCGGGCCTCGTCGCCGGTCAGGCGTGCGCGTTCCTTCTCGGCCTCGGGGGTGAAGCGGTCGGCATAGACAACGGTGGTCCCGCGCTCGCCCTTGCGGACGTTGCCGCCTGCTTCAAGGGCTTGGCGGAAGGTCAGCCACGATTGCGAAGGATAACCGCACTCGATAACCGCGCCCCAGAGAATGAGCACGTTGACGCCGCTGTAATTGCGGCTGGTGAGCGCATTGCGCGGAAGGCCGGGGGCGGCGGAGAAGCCTTGACCATTGGGGCGGCCCCAAGGCTGGACCCAAGGAACGCGGCCCGCCTCAAGTTCGGCAACGATCCGGTTCGTCACCTCGTCGTAAAGATTGGCGCGCTCTGCCGGGGGCTGGCTCCTGCCAGCTTCTCCGCGCGCGCGATGCTTGCCGCTCTGGCGCATGGCTATCCTCCTGCACCGCCCCAAAAACCCCAGGGCCTCCCCCGGAGCGGGGGTGGGCGGCGAACTGCGACCTGCCGGGCGCGGCCAGAAGGCGGTCCGCACCCGCAGGGCCGCAATGCAATGGAGGAGCCGAGCCCGAGCGCAGTCGAGGGCCGGCTTGCGGGACGCCGGGCCGGGCCCAGAAGGGAGCGCCGTCCACCCGTGCGACGAGGGGAAGGCCCAACGAAAAACGCCGCCGCGCCGGTCAGGCGCGGCGACGACAGGCCGGAGCAAGGCTCCGGCATCCCGCCAGTCCGATCATCACCTTTGGCCGGGACGCGCGAAGCGTGGCCCGGTGGAGCTTGGCGAACGGATGTGAGCCTAGCGGAATAGAGCGGCGGTCGCGCCGCAGGCGCGAGGCGCCCAAAAACCCGGATGCGTCAGGTCAGACCCTGCCGTCTTGACGCACTCTCGCCATGGTCGCCTTACGCGACGGTGACGCGGAGGCGAGCACTCGGCCGACTGACCCGCCGCGGATCAACCGTGCAGCGGGGATCCGTGCGAACCGGTGCGAGCGGTCATCGCGGGCAACAGGCTCATCATGGCGGCACTGGCGATGATGATCGCGCCGACCGCCGCGGCGATGCCGGTCGCGGTCGGCCGCGCGCCGCCGAGATGCATCAGGCCGGAGACGACGCTGTGGCCGGCGATCCCGGCGGGCACAGCGAAGAGAAAAGCGACCGCCCCGCGAACTGGAACCGGCAACCGTGACGCGATGAGCATGCGTCCGATCAGCAAGGCCGCGACGCCGACGACGAGGCCGAGAAGCAGGCCGAGCAACAGCCCCAGCTCGCCACCCGCCGCCCACAGAAAGGTGGCCGCACCCAGCCCGACCGGGAGCGCGAAGACGGCGAGCCGGAACATCGCCCAGGCGAAGAGGACGATGCCGGTGGCGGAAAGGATCAGACCGAGCAGCATGACGACCAACTCCATAGCCTCGGAACATAGCAGAAACACGAATCCGCATGAAGCCCGGATCGGTGCTCACTACGGACGGCCTGGCGCAGCCGTCTCGGGCGGCCCTGCGCGTAGCACGACGAACAGCGTGGCCGCGCCGGCTTCGCTCCGGCCGGCAGGGGGCCGGTCGCCGATCGCGAAGAAGATGGCATTGGCGGTACGCGGCGTTGCACTGGCGGCCGCGACAGCCGACTGGGAATTGACGGGCACTCCGGCGACGCTCGCGAGATAGGCGCGGGTCTCGCCGGGCAGCGCGCGGCCGGTCCGCACGTGCTCGGCATAGCGTGCCGGTCCCGCATTATAGGCTGCGAACAGACCGGGATAGCCGAAGCGGTCATACATCAGGCGAAGATAGAGCGTCCCCGCCAATATGTTGTCGCGCGGGCTATGTGGATCGGACCCGAGCCCGAGCCGCGCGCGCATTTCGGACCAGGTGCCGGGCATGAGCTGCATCAGCCCCATCGCGCCGGCGTGGCTGGTGATCGGGCGACCGTCCAGCATCGTGCGTCCGCCGCTCTCGGCGCGCATGACGCGCTCGATCCATTCTACCGGCACGCCGAAACGCGCCGAGGCTGCCTCGATATAAGGCCGCCAGTGAACGACCGACTGCGCGCCAGCCGGCGCCGCCGCTAGCAGCGCCAAGGCGGTGATGGCGACCCTCAGCCCAGCCACAACAGCCGCGCCTCGCCGATGACGTCGCCGCGCGATGTCGGTCCGAAATAACGCCCGTCGAACGAATCCGGGCTGTCCATCAGGAGGAACAGCGCACCGGTTCTCAGTGTCACACATCCGCTCCACCGCGGCATCGGCCGCCCGCGGCCGTCAGCTTCGCGGCGATCAGTGACTGGGCGGCCATTTACGGAGATATCGCGACCACGGGCGCAAACGCGGTCGCCGGGCACGGCCGCGACGCGCTTCACCAAAGGGACGTTGATCGGAATGTAGCGCCGCTCGGCGGCGAGCCGGCGCCAGCGGTCGGGCACGCGGGCCAGCACCATGTCGCCAGCCGCGATGTCGTGACGGCCGCCAACGGCATAGAGGCCGATCGGCGCGCTGGCCGACACGTTCCAGACCAGCCGCGGCGTCGGGGGCAGCGCGATCGTCGCCGTCAGCGCGGCGACGCCAACACTGATCAGCACGGAGGCCCGAACCGGCAGACGGGAGGGTAACAGCCTAGCCATTTCCGCCATCCCGCATGTTCGCGCGCGACCAGGCCTCGATATCGTCGATATGGTAGCGCCAGACGGTGCCGTGTTTCCGGCAGCACGGACCGCGCCGCTCGCGGCGCATCTTCTTGAGCGTGTCCGCTGCGAGGCCGAGATGGAACGCGGCCTGCTTGGTTGTCAGGAACGGGCAATGTTCGCGTGCCCGCCGGGCGCGCTCCGCGGTCGAAGATACAGCTCCACCGTTCACAGCGGGCGGCGCCACCTCGGTCGGTGTTCGTGCGCCGCCGCCTGCTTTGTCGTTCGGATCGTGTGTCATGGATGCAGCGTCTAGTCCGACGAACCCGCGTTACCCGCCGATCAGGCCCGCACGCGCCGCTTCCTGATCCGCGACGTAGGCGTCCAACATGTCCGCCTGACCGGGAAGCAGCGCGTCGATCGCCGGGAGGCCGTCAATATCGTCGCGGTAAAGCAGCACCGATGGGCACTGGCCTTCGACATTACCGAGATTGGGGCGATGCTGGGCATAGCCGATGAGCGCGGCCAGATCGGGATCGAACGCTCGAGCGATGGCGGGCGGGTAGACGAGATACTGATTCTCGAACGTCCGCAGCCATCCGAGGCAATAGGAGGTGATGACCGCGCGGCGCACATGATCGGACTGGTTAGCGCCGGCACCATGCAGGATCGATCCGAGGAACAGCAGCGCGGAGCCGGGTGGCATTTCGGCGGCGACCGGACGTGCATCGCCCGGTTGCGATGCCGCATCGTGATGGCTGCCCGGCCAGACCAGCGTCGCGCCACTCTCCAGCGTGAACGGATCGATCGGCCAGATGACGTTGATCTGATAGTGCATCCCGGTCTTGACGCCGCCCCAGAGATCCTGGTCGCGGTGCGGCACCTGCGCGAGCGCGCCGGGATGGATTTCGATCGCCTGGGTGAGGTTGAGAACGATACGATCGCACCATTCCCCGAGCACCGTTTCGGCGATACCGCAGATGATCGGGTGCAGCACAAGGCCGGCGATATGCCGTGAACGCCGCAACAACGCGCCAAAGCGCTTGGTGCGGGCTCCGTAGAATCCGCCTTCGCAAAAGGGCGTGGCGACGAAGCGCGGTGCGAGTTCGGCTTCGAGCGCGGTGATTAGCTCGGTCGGCACGGCGTTATCGACAATGACATAACCGTCGGCGAGCAGCATCGCGGCTAGGCGGGCGGGGTCGTGCATCGCCATTCCCTTCACGCGGCTCTTGCCGCCGCATCGGGAGTGATCGCACCCGGCACATAGATGCCGTTCGACGCCAGCAGCGCAGGCGTACCGGCGCAGATCTCGATGCGGAACGCTCCAAGGAACGCGCCATCGATGCGGCGCGCGGGGCCGAGCGGCGCTGCGCGCCAGCCCATCGCCAAAACCTCCTCGCGAAAAGCAGCGGTCACGACGCCGGTTAGCATGGTGATTCCGCTGCCGAGCGCATGATCGACCATCGCCGAGATGAGCCGGTTGCGGACACGCAGGCGTCCGGGGGCGCCCAATCGTTGCGGCAGGCAAAGTCGCGTAATCTCGCGAACCTGCTCCCCCCGGGGCGCATCGCACTCGCAGAGCGACGCGAAACGATCGGCGAGCAGATGCGCGCCCTCTGTCGATAGCAGCCGCATCGACCCCTGGTGAATGCAGCCATCGTCGGTGGCGATCAGATAGACCGCCTTGTCGCCGTCATAGCTGTCGATTTCATAGCGGCCGCCGACGACCGGAACATCCCAGCCCAGCAGATCGACGAACAGGGTCTTGCGGTCCTCGAACATCGAGGCGGCGCGCGCATCGGTAAGCGAGCACCCTTGGACAATATGGATCATAGCAGTAGCTCCCGTTCAACGTGAACGGTCGCAAAAGGAGCAGAGATGCGGAGTTCAAACAGTCGTCAATATTGAGGATGCGGCGATCCTACTCAGAAGCGCGGGACGATCTCCTCGATGCAGACGATCCCGCAGGCGAGCGCGATCGCCGGGAGCTGCGCGCGGGAATAGATGCCGAAATGCTCGCGCAGGTCGCGCATGTAGGTGCGCACGGTCGTTGGCGCGATGTGCATCATGATCCCGATCTCGACGTCGCTCTTGCCCATCGCCGCCAAGCGAAAGCATTCGAGCCGCTTTGGGCTGAGATGGGGCAATTCCAGGCGGCGCGCCGGAAAGCCGTGCAAGCGCCGCGCCTCGGTAAAAGCCTCGCTCGCCATCAGCGTCGCGATCCGGCAGATATGCGATGGCGGCAATTGCCCGTCGCGCGTTGCGAACGTACAGCATCCGGGCGGCTCGCCGGCGACGCCAATCGGAACGGTGAGGCCGTTGCGCAGGCCATGACGCGCGGCTTCGCGCACGATGCGCGCCTGCCGCCGCGTGAAGCCGCCCAGCAGTCGCTCCATTTCGTGCCAGCCGAACGCCCGGCTTGTCGAGCGCGCCGCGAGCAAGGCGGGATCGTCGCGGTAATAGCCTTCGGCGACGAAAACGTCGCCCCAGCTCTGGAAATTGTCCATGCGGAAATATCGCCCACCGGGCTGAAAGAAGGCCATGCTCTGGACGATCGCGAGCCATGGGAGGCCGAGCTGGCGTGCGGCGGCCTCGCTGCAACTGAACAGCTCGCGATCACTGTTCGCGCGCCTGGCCTGCTTAATATAGGCATCGAGGTCGCGAAACGGCACCGAGGGGCACTCCTTTCGACGCGCGCGTTGCGGGCGCGTCTATCGGGCGCGTGGTTCCAGCCCACGCGCGTGCAGCCCCCGATGATTTACTTGGTCTTGCTCGGCCGCCCCGTCGGCTTGTGCGGATGGCGCCGGAGCGTCACCGCCGGGCGCGCCAGTATCGCGCCGATTTCCAGTTCGTCGTCCGAAACGATCGAGATCGATATCCGGCCGGACAAGAGATAGACGGCATTGACGCCGAGTGCCTTCGCGAGCCGCTCCATTGCTTTCAGCGTCGGGCTCGACCGGCCATTTTCGATCGCACTCAGATAAGAGCTGCTCGTGCCCGCATCATGGGCGAGCGCTTCTTGCGTGATGCGCATCGCAAGCCGCAATTTCCTGAGATTCAAACTGAAGGACTTCGACGCATCCATAAGGGCGTAAGTTCACGCCCTGCGACCATTACTCCACACTGGATACAGGTTGGAGTTATTATCTATATTATTACGTTTTTACAAATATTTAAATGAGATTCCCGAACAACGCGCACTCAACTCTGATGCGGATTCTCAGGCGCGCCAAAAGACCGCATTCGGACGGTCGAATCGGTCGATGACCGAAGCCCTCACGCCAGGACATTGGCCGTGGCCGCCGCAGTGGAAATCCCATCGGCGTCGTCACATCCGGGGCGAGCATTGATTTCAAGCGCCGAGCGAATCACGATGCGAACAACGTCCCGTGGACACGTCCGCAATCGCCGTTCCGGCGTGGCGTACAGGAATCATCGGATAGTTTGACGTGCCTGTGTGTCGTTGTCTCCTTTGATTTGAATGCAGCGAAGCGGAGCGTCGCATTGGTTCATAGTTATGAAATCACCGTTCGTGTCGGGCCGCTGGCCGCCCACCATGCCAACCGACTACTCGCAACAGTCGGTTCTGGCGGTAATCCCGCAGCGGTCCGGTTTGCTCCAGCCCCGCCGAATTGTACTCGGATCTTCATGATGCAGCGGGATCGGTCCGGGGATCGGTAGTGACGAGCCCGAAAAACGTGGCGCCGGCATTGCCTGAAGGATATTGTCGATCTCCCGATAGACGCCTCGCGCTGCCATATGAGGATGGCGCGCCGCTTCGTCCGGATCAAGCACGGGGGCAAAGCAGGCATCGCTGCCTTCCAGCAGTGCGCGCCATTCTTCCCGTGTCCGCATGGCGAATATCTCGCTAAAACGCTGCTTGAGCTCGGGCCAGGCATCACGATCATAGCCGTCGTCAAAACTGCTATCGCCGGCCAACCCCAGCTTTTTGCAAAGCAGCGCATAGAACTTGGGCTCGAGTGATCCGACTGAGATGAAATTCCCGTCGGCGCACCGATAGGTCGAGTACCAGTGAGGGCCGTCAAGGATGCTGCAGCCGCGTATGCTGGCAACCTGGCCGGCGGCCTTCAGGCTCAGGAGCAAGTTCATCATGTGAGCGCTCCCATCGACGATCGCGGCGTCAACCACTTGCCCATTCCCGGTATCCCGGGCGTGCATTGCCGCTGCGAGGACGCCGATGGCCAAATAAAGCGCTCCACCCCCAATATCGCCTACCAGGCTTGGCGGCGCCATTGGCGGTTCACCAGGATGCCCAGCATACCAAAGGGCTCCTGACAGCGCGATATAGTTGATGTCATGGCCGGCCGCTTGGGCGAGAGGTCCCTGCTGCCCCCAACCCGTCATGCGACCGAATACAAGGCGGGGGTTACGCGCTAGGCAAACCTCGGGACCAAGGCCGAGCCTCTCCATCACCCCAGGCCGCATGCCTTCGATCAGTACATCGCCCCTTTGGACGAGATCCAGGACATGCGCGACGCCTTCGGGGGACTTCAGATCCAAGGCAATTACACGTTTCCCGCGGTTCACAATGGCGCCGCTGCCAAGATCGATATTTTCGGAGTTAGGGCTTACGCGTTCAATGACGACGACATCGGCGCCAAGGTCGGCCAACAGCATTCCGCAAAACGGCGCCGGGCCGATGCCCGCAATTTCGAGTATTTTGAGGCCTGCAAGCGGACCAGTTTTCGTCATTCAGGCATACCTGCGTCTGAGACCTTGGCGCTTTGATCCAGGCCGTTTCGCCGCTCCAGATTTCGAGACGGGTTGCAGTCGTGCTGGGCGGCAGTGTCGAAAGTAAGATTGACAAAATGACCTTGATTCGCCTAATTCATTCTCTGGAGCAATTATTCCTGTGGGGCATGTCCATGCTCGATTCTCGCCTCAAGCATGCCGTCGCGGTTGGTCAGCTTCGTTCCTTCTCCAGGGCAGCGGATGCGGTTGGTGTCACGCAGTCGGCGGTGACCAAGAGTGTCGCTGAACTCGAACGGTATCTTGGCTATTCCCTTTTCCATCGGACCTCACGGGGCGCGATGCCGACAGAGGAGGGACGCGAATTTATCGATCGCGCAGCGCGCTTGCTTGCCGACGCAGCTGAACTACTCGGAGATACAGCCCGCCGCGCCGACGCCTATGCGGGCCCGCTTCGAATCGGACTGTTCCCAGGGTCAATCGACTGGTTGCTCACCCAACCTCTGGTTTCTTTGCTGCGGCGCCATCCGGCAGTGCGCGTCGAAGTCGTTTCGGGCAACAGCGAAAGGGGCGTGCGACTCCTGTCGCGCGGCGATATCGATGTCGCCTTTGGACTTGAAGCGGCCTTTGCACGCTGGCCGGAATTCAAGTGCGAGCGGGTCGCCTCGATCGAAATACTGCCTTTTGTGCGGAACAATCATCCCATTCTGGGGATAAACCCGACCAGCAAGGAGCCGCTGGTCCAGTTCGAATTCGTAGTGCCCTCATCTTCCGAACCCTACACATCGATCATTCAGCAGATGTACGAAAAAAGCGGTAAGCGTCCCGCTGACTGGATCCACATGACAGACTATTTTCAATTGGTTCGACGGATCGTTGCCACATCCGATGCTATCGGGATGGTTGCAAAACAGTTCACCGAGAACTCATGGTTTCGCGCCAATTTCGTGGCCTTGGAGGGAATCGGTTTATTCGATCCATTGACGCTTTGTTATGCTGTGCGTAGCCGCTGGCAGGTAAAACCGGCTGGCCGTGCGCTCGTCAGCCTTGTTCGTCAGGCATGGCGCACCGCACCATCGGATTAACGGCAAGGGGGCGGGGTGCGATCGGAAATCCGCTGCATCCGTCGCGATCAGCTAGAGCATTTCGCGCAGAAGTGGGAACCGGCTTTCCGGCAGGAAATGCTCTAGCAAATTGATCTTGGGCATTTTCCGAGTTGGCGGGTGATTCCACTCGCCTCGAAAATGGCCTAGAAGCTAATCGCCACTTCTCCGCCGATGACGCGCCCCCTGTTTAGCGGTGAAAGGCTTGCACCCGTGCCCCCGAAGGCCGCCGGCAAAGGTGTATCGCCGCCAATCGTCACCTCATTCAGGAGGTTTCGGCCATAGATGGAGAAGCGCCAGTGCTTGTTGTCGGTCGCCAATGTGAGGCTCGCATCGAGCATATCGGCGCCCTGAAGGAAGCCGACGTTGTTGTCGGTGAATGCCGCCTTGTCGCGATGCGTGAAGCTGACACGCGCCGTTGCTGTCCCCAATTCGCCAAGCTGCTGATCATAAGTCAGCCCCACGCCATAGGTCCATGGCGACAGCCTTGGCAATTTGAGCGCACGATCCACATCGTTGATGACGCCATCACCGCTGAGGTCGAACTGGACGTTGCGATACTGGCCATTCACGTAGCCGAGCTGACCCGAAATCACGAGGTTGGACAAAAGAAAAAACTGCCCCTCGGCCTCGACGCCTTTGATTGTGGCGTCGGCGGTGTTCCGTATGACCTGGCTGACGCCAAGCGGTCCGGGCAGGTTGATCTCGCGCTGCAGGTCCTTCATGCGATTGTAGAAGGCCGCCAGGTTGATCCGGTGGCGCCCGAATTGCTTCTTGGCGCCGAGTTCGAAACTGTCCTGGGTCTCTTGATTGAATGGCCCCGGCGGCACAGCGGGATCGGTGTTGCGCAAATTATATCCGCCGCTGCGGAACCCGCGCGTGTAAAGGCCATAAATCTGCGTGTCGTCATCCGGCTTCCACTGAAGGCCGATTTTCGGCGTAAACCCTCGCCATTTTGCCGCGTCGGCGAAATTGGTTGCACAGATCAGCGTGTCTAGATTGCAACCATTTGCGCGTAAGGCCGAGACCCGAACGGCTTTGCGTTCCCAGCTATACCGCGCGCCGAGATTCAAGGTCAGCGTATCGGTGAAATGCCAGTCGGTCGAAGCAAAAATGCCCCATGTTGTCTGGTCTTGCGTACCCCCACCGGAAACGATCCGAGCACCGCCCAAAAGATTCCGCAGCTCGGCGTAACGAAGATCCTGGGAAAAATAGTATAGACCGGTTGTCAATTCGACGTCACCGAACCTTCCGGCATAACGAAGTTCGTCGCTGAGTTGATCCTGGTCGATTTCGAAAAAGGCATGAAAGAAGGACTGTGGTGTTCCATCGATATCAGCGCCCGCGGAGGATCGGAATTTCCGATAGCCAGCGATGTTGGTGAAGACGCCTTCGCCCAGACCGACATCGATGTTGGTTTCCACGATCGCCTGGTCCCATTTGGCATCATAGAAACCTGGGAAATTGATCGAAAACCTGAAGCTGTCGCGGGGAAACAGCGCGTGACTCTGGACAGGGGCTCCATCGCTTTCGACATCGCCATGCTCATAGCGGAGATCCATTCGGAAGCGGTCGCCACCCTTGAGCGAAAGTGCCGGGCGAATGATAAGGTCATGTGATTTACCGAAGCTGCGATTGTCGAAGCGGTTGCGAAACCAGCCATTGTCGTCGCTGTAGTAGACGGCCAATTTGGCAGCCAAAACGTCATCGACGATAGGTCCGGTAACCGTGCCGCTTACGGTCTTCTTCAGTCCCGTTTCAATGGATAGCTTGGCTTTGGCTCCAAAATCGAAGCTGGGCCGTGTGGTCCGCACAACCACGGCACCGCCGGTAACGTTGCGACCGAAAAGCAAGCCTTGCGGTCCACGCAGAACTTCGATCCCCTCAAGGTCGAAGTTGTCCAGCACGACACCAGCGTTGATGCCGAGGTAAATACCGTCAGTGAAAACGCCTACGGTGGGGTCGATCGATGGGATCGTGCTGTTGATGCCGAGGCCCCGGATAGTGAAATTGGCATAGCCCGGTGCCGTACCCACATCCTCGAGCTGGACGTTGGGAACGTCGTAGCTCAGACTTTGAAGATTCTGGACGAACTTGGCATCCAACTGCGCTTCACCAAAAGCCGTGACCGCCATCGGTACTTTCTGCACGCTTTCGCCATAGCCCTTTTTGGTGGCGGTAACGACAATGTCCTCAGCCAGCGCTTCCGTGGCGCTCCCGGTTTGGTCGTTCGCCTGGGGCGTTGCTTCCTGGGCAAATGCTGTTCCCGAGCACAACAACGCGGCAGACGCCAATAGACATCCTCTCAGAGCCTGATCCGAAATTAAGTTGAGTGGTGCCAGCGGGTTAGCTTGACGCGAGC